>JAJEFC010000366.1 GCA_022820675.1 Vicinamibacteria bacterium
AACTTCAGCCCGACCTGATCGAACAGCGCGTAGGTCAGGACGTCCTCCACCGGATCGTCCGCGCGCCGGAACCCCTCTTCCCGCGCCAGGCGGTCCACCTCGGCGGTCAGCTTCCCCATCTCGGGGGAGAGCAGATCGGCGGGCCGGCACGTCACCGGGTCGTCCCCGTTCAGCGCCCGCTTCTGCAGATCGGCGTCGACGGGGGCGGGGGTGCGGCCGTACTCGCCGCGGAGCACGCCCGCCGTCTGGCGCGTGATCGTCTTGTAGCGCTCGCCCGAGAGCACGTTGACGATCGACTGCGTCCCGACGATCTGAGAAGTCGGCGTGACGAGGGGAATGAAGCCGAGCTCCTTGCGCACGCTCGGCATCTCCTCGAGGACCTCGTCGAACCGGTCGGTGGCGCCCTGCTCCCGGAGCTGGTTCTCCATGTTGGTGAGCATGCCGCCGGGGACCTGCGCGGTCAGGATCCTCGCGTCGATGCCGCGCAGCGAGCCCTCGAACTTCGCGTACTTCTTGCGGACGCCGCGGAAGTACGACGCGATCTCCTCGAGCAGCCCGAGGTCCATGCCCGTGTCGCGGTCCCCGCCCTCGAGAATGGCGACCACCGACTCGGTCGCCGAGTGGCCGTAGGTGTGGCTCATCGACGAGATCGCGGCGTCGGCCATGTCGGCGCCGGCCTCGACCGCCTTCACGATGGCCGCCGTGCTCATGCCGGTGGTGGCGTGCGAATGCAGCGCGATCGGCGCCGACAGCGCCTCCTTGAGCTTCGACACCATCTCCTCGGCCACGTAGGGCTTGATGAGGCCCGCCATGTCCTTGATGCAGACGGAGTGACAGCCCATGTCCTCGAGGCGCTTCCCGAGATCGATCCACGTGTCCATCGTGTGGACGGGGCTGATGGTGTAGGAGATGGCGCCCTGGGCGTGCCGGCCGGTCTTGAGCACCGCGCGGACCGCGGCCTCCACGTTCCGCATGTCGTTCATGGCGTCGAAGATGCGGAAGACGTCCATGCCGTTCCCGGCCGCCTTCTCGACGAACGCGTCGACCACGTCGTCGGCGTAGTGCCGGTAGCCCAGCATGTTCTGCCCGCGCAGCAGCATCTGGGTCTTCGTGTTGGGCAGGGCCCTGCGGAACCGGCGCAGCCGCTCCCAGGGGTCCTCGCCGAGGAAGCGGATGCAGGCGTCGAACGTCGCCCCGCCCCACAGCTCGACCGACCAGAAGCCGACCTTGTCGATCTTCTCGCAGATCGGCAGCATGTCGTCGATGCGGACGCGGGTCGCGAGCAGCGACTGGGCGGAATCGCGAAGGACCAGCTCGGTGATGGCCAGGGGTTTCTTCATGGCTGCCGCGCGTCCCTTCGATATGCGGTCACCGCCGCGGAGATGGCGGCGATCAGCTCCGTCCCCCCCGGCCCGACGCCGGGCACGGCGGGGGCGTCCGGCACCGCGGCGGGCGGGCCCACGGCGAGGGCGAGGCGGGACATGCCCTTGACGGCCAGCACCAGCAGGGTGAGCAGGACGAACACCACGCCCATCCCCGCGAGCATCAGCCGGACCCCTTCGCCGAGCACCTCCGTCAAGCGGCCAACCTCCCCGAAGCGCACTGCCAAAGGCCGGAAACGGCACATGCTAGCACAGATCCCCGGCCGGCCACGGGCCTCCCGTCTGCGCCGGGACCGCGGCGAGGCGACCGGCCCACGAGCCTCCTCCTCCACGCCGGGATTGCGGCGAGGCGGGCGATCGCCTCGTCCATGATCGGCTCCGGGGCGGCTTCCGGCGCTTCCCGTTCCGGGCGGCCGGATCGAGAACGGGCGCCCGGTTGCGGCAGACAATGCCCCCGCGCTTCTCTGCTGAAGCGGCTTCCAGGCGCTTCCCGTCCGGGTGGCCCGATCGAGGACGGGAGGCTGGCCGCGGCGGATCACGCCACTGCGCTTCCCGATCTGCTGGAGCCGCGGCCGGCGCCCGGATGGACGTCGGCATCGAGGACGGCGGCGCAGGTCGTTCCCGGCCCGAGGGTGGCGAGAGTAGAATGGCCCCATGTGCAGAACGCTTTCCGGTCGGCAACTGATCATCCGTTTCGCGGCGGTCGCGGCCGTCGCGTGTCTGGGGACCGTCGGCGCGAGCGCCCAGGGCGGCGCCGGCGGCGGCGAATGGGGCGTGTTCGGGGCGGACGCCGGCGCCACCCGCTACTCGCCGCTCGACGAGATAGACGCCGGCAACGTCGGCGACCTGGAGGTGGCGTGGCGCTGGAGCGCGCGGGACCAGGGCACGCCGCCGCCGTCGGGCCGGACCCAGATCAGCCCCATCGTGGTCGACGGCGTCCTCTACACGACCATCGGCAACCAGCGCAGCGTGATCGCCCTCGACGCCGCCACCGGCGAGCCCGTCTGGAACTGGCACCCCGGCGACAACGAGCAGCGCTGGGGCGACATCATCGAGCCCGTCGCCCGGAGCGCGGGGCGCGGCGTGTCCTACTGGACGGACGGGGCCGGCGACGACCGCATCTTCGTGGTGACGCCGAGCTTCCAGCTCGTGGCCCTCGACGCCGCGACGGGCGAACGCGTGCTCGATTTCGGCACCGCCGGCGTGGTCGACATGATGGACGACCTGCGCTGGGGCGAGCGGCCGGCCGCGGAGCGGGCGGGCCGGGTGGCCAACACGTCGCCGCCGGCCATTCTCGGCAACGCCCTCATCGCCTCGATCTCGCTTCACACCGGCAGCATTCCCACCCGGGCCTCCCCCAACGAGGTCTGGCCCATGAACATGCCCGGCGACATCGTGGCCTACGACACCCGCTCGGGCCGCATGCTCTGGCGCTTCAACACCGTCCCCAGGGAGGGCGAGTTCGGCGTCGACACCTGGCTGAAGGCCGACGAGTCGCTCTGGGACGTGCCCACCGGCACCCACGACTGGGTGCAGGAGCGCCCCGATCTCCTCGACGCCTCGTGGAAGTACACGGGGAACGTCGGGCACTGGGCGCCGGTAACCGCCGACCCCGAGCTCGGCCTCTTCTACGTGGCCACCGAGACGCCCACCAACGACTACTACGGCGGCTACCGGCCCGGCGACAACCTGTTCGGCAACTCGGTGCTGGCCCTCGACGCGGAGACCGGCGAGCGGCGGTGGCACTTCCAGCTCACGCATCACGAGCTCTGGGACTACGACATCCCCACCGCCCCCATCCTCGTCGACGTCGAGGTCGACGGCCGCCCCGTCAAGGCCCTGGTGCAGCTCTCGAAGCAGGGGTTCGCGTACGTGCTCGACCGCGAGACCGGCGAGCCCGTGTGGCCCATCGAGGAGCGGGCCGTCGGGGAGTCGGACGTTCCCGGCGAGTGGACCTCTCCCACCCAGCCCTTCCCCACCAGGCCGCCCGCGTTCGACCAGCAGGGCGTGACCGAGGACGACCTGATCGACTTCACGCCCGAGCTGCGGGCCGAGGCGCTGCGCACGGTGGAGACGATCCGGCTCGGGCCCCTCTATACCCCGCCGTCCCTGATCGAGCCGGGCGTCAACCTCGGGACCCTCGGGGTCCCCGGCGCGGGGGGCGGCGTCAACTGGCCGGGCGGCGCGGTGGACGTCGAGGCGGGGCTGCTCTTCGTGCCGTCACAGACGAGGCCGACGCTGTTCGGGTTGACGGACGGCACCGAGGGGACCGGCGTGCGCTACCACATCTCGTTCTCGCGGGGGGTGCCGACCGTCCGCGACCTGCCCCTCCTGAAGCCCCCCTACGGCCGCATCACCGCGATCGACCTGACCGAGGGCGAGATGCTGTGGCAGATACCGCACGGCGAAACGCCCGAGTACGTCCGGCGGCATCCGGACCTCCAGGGCATCGACGTGCCGCAGACGGGGACCCTCACGCAGAGCTCCGGGCTGCTCGTCACGTCCACCCTGCTGTTCGCGGGCGAGGGTCAGCGCGGGGCCCCCGTGCTCCGGGCCTACGACAAGCGGACGGGCGAGGTGGTGCACGAGATTGCGCTGGCCGGCCCCACCACCGGGTTCCCGATCACGTACCGGGCGGATAGCCGGCAGCACCTCGTGGTGGCGGCCCTCGACGAGGAGCGCATTGCCGAGCTGGTCGCGTTCGCCCTGCCGTAGCGGCCGGACTGGTCCAGGGGGCGGCCCTCGACGAGGAGCGCATTCCACGAGCTGGTCGCGTTCGCCTTGCCGTAGCGGCCAGACTGGTCGGGGGGGCGACGAGGGCCGCATCGTTCGACGGCCCTCGCCGCCGCTTCGAGTGAGGACGGCGGAACGGCGCCCCGCGAAAGGCGGCTTCAGGACCCCCGCACGAGCCCCCGCCTCAGCGATGGTCCCGAAGCCTCCGAGGACCCGCGCCGCCGCTTCGAGTGAGGACGCGGAGCGACGCCCCGCGAAAGGCGGCTCAGGACCCCCGACGAGCCCCCGCCTCAGCGACGGTCCTGAAGCCCCCGCCAGCCGCGCCGCGCGAGGACCGCGGCAAGCACCAGCACGCCGACCAGCGGCAGCGCCGGCACGGCCCCCGCCCGCGTGACCATCAGGGTGCCTCCATCCGAGAGTGGGTTGCAGCCGTGCAGTTGCCACGGGCCGCCCCACCGGTCGGCCTCGAGCGTTTCGACCGTGACCTCGACCTCGCACCCCTCGATGCCGTCGACCTCGAGCGTCAGCATCGGAAACGTGTCATCCCCGCCCGTTACGTCCCCGCCGAGCTCCTCCAGGTCGGGGAGCAGGGGGACCAGCGCCGGCGGCACCGGCATGCGCCAATGCCCGTGCACATGGCCGCCGTCCAGCTCGATCTCCACCTCGAGGGCGTCCGACATGATGACGTTCCCGGTGACCTCCCCCATCCAGGTTCCGACGAGGTCATCGATCCCCTGCGCCGAGGCGCCGTTCCCCGCGAGAACGGCCGCCGCCAAAACCGCTGCCGCCACCGTGTTCCGCCCGCTTGTCATGCCTCTCTCCTCCCGAATCGCACCGCCGAGGAAACCCCGCCGCGAAGCGGTCTGGCTTCCACCCACCGGACGGCCGTCAGAGCCCCACGCAGGCGCCCGGATTCGTCTGACTGACGCCCGGACCGATGCGTTCGCCTAATCCGCCTCGACCTCGAGAGCCCGCCACCAGGCAAGGCTTGGGGCCGACATCCTTCTGCCCAGGTACCTCACCGGTCGCCGGACCGTCGTTCGTCGGGGCTTGCCATCAGCGCGGGAACCATACCACGCGCCGAGCGAGCGGGCGAACGGAGAGCGCCGCGGCCAACGGCCCCCGCCCCCCTTCGGGCGATCACGTACCGGGCGGATGCCGGCAGCACTTCGTGGTAGCGGCCCTGGACGAGGAGCGAATCGCGGAGCTGGTGGCCTTCTCCCTGCCGTAGAAGCGCCCCGCCGTGGGGGCGACGAGGGCCACTTCGACACCAGGCCCCGGTGTACGCGCCGCCGGCCCGGGTTCCGACGAAGGCTCCGCACACGGTCACGCCGACCCGCGGCCGGGGGTCGAACGCGCGGCCACCGCCGGGGCGCGTCGTCTCGGCATCCGACGCCTCAGCAGATCCAGATTCGCCCGATAGCGCCCGCTGTCGGCGTCGCGCACGATCAGGTCCAGGTCCACCAGGACCTGGATGTCCCGTACAAGCGTCTTCTCCGTCAGCGCGGCGTACGCGCGCGCCAGGTGGATGGTCCGCGTCGGAAGCTCGTCGAGCGACACCGCGTCGTGAAGCGGCACGTTCAGCATCAGCTCCCTCTGGCGCTTGAAGACGTTCTTCTTCCGATGGGGTCGCTTCGCGAACCTGTCGTGGACGAGCACCCGCCACGCCGTCTCCAGTTGAAGCTCCTGAATCCTCCCCAGCGTCTCCAGCAGTCCGTCTCGATAGCCCTGCACCGCGTAGGCGATGAAGGCCGTGAGATCGCGGGTCCGTCGAGCGTGGTCGAGCTGCCGGTAGTACTCCGCGCGCGTCAGGTTGTAGAAGTTGGACAGGATGTGGGACGCGACGTCGGGATTGCCCGCCCGCAACAGCAGGTAGAACTCGAGCAATCGCCCGGTCCGCCCGTTGCCGTCCCCGCACGGGTGGATCCACTCGATGTAGACGTGAGCGACGATGGCCTCGACCACGGCGTTCGTGAACGCGCCCGGCCCGTCGCGATGGGCGAACTCCGCCTGCAGCCAGTCGCACAGGAGGTCGAGCAGCGCGGGTACGTCTTCGGCGCGGGGACAGCGGTAGGCCCCCACCACCCGCTCGTCGGTGCGCAACTGTCCGGGAACCGCGTCCAGGTGTTCTCCGAGCTCACGACCGATCTGTCTGTGGAATTCACGAACGAGCTCCGGAGACACTGCCGGCGCCGCCCCCTGGCCGGCCACGCCGGCGAGAATGCCGTTCATGGCGTCGAGGACGTTGCGAACCTCGCGCTCCTGGTAGGCCTTGCTCGGCGGAAGGGATGCGCCGGCCGCGACCTGCTCCACCTCCTCGCTCGAGAGCGTGTTGCCTTCGATGGCGGTGGTCGCCTGGGCGCCCTTGATCAGGGCCACCTGCAGCAGCTCCGCCCCGCGCTCCGGGCTGAGGGGCATCTCCCGAATCGCCCGGATGACGGCGTCGCACTGGCCGAGCTGGTAGTGGACGCCGGCACCGATCTCCCAGTGGCGGCCGAACCGGATGTGCGGATACCGATCCCGCAGCGCGGCGGGAACCGATCTCATGACAAATAAATGTATCTATTTGTCCGTTTACATGTCAAACACCCGATCGCCGCGCAGCATCGAAGAAGTGCGCCAAGTCCATGGTTCACGGTCCGAACAGGCTCGCCGCGTCCGGGTATAGCTGCATCGCACGCTTGCGACCGAGCTTGATAACGGCGAGCCGCAGGAAGCACTCGCCCTCCGAGGCGTTCGGATGGCGATTGCGGATGGCCGCCAGGAGCAGAGCCTGAAACTCCCGCGACAGGGCATCGGCCGCAAGCAACCTGTCGAGCGGCGACATCCTCCGCCACGCCTCGATCTGGAGACGGTCGAACGGCAGCGAAGTGTCCGCCTCGGGCGCGCCGCGCCCGACGGGGCTCGGCCGCATGTCGCTGACCACGCCGGATTGTAGCGCGCCGGACCGACCCGTCGCCCGGTCTCCCTCACCACGGTCCAGTCTTGAACGGCAGAGCCGACCCGTGCCCGCGAGTCCAAGACCGGCCGCGACGGAGCTCCCGGCGCACGATGATCGCGAGGGACGGAACCTTGCCGCCACCGATGCGTTCTTTCAGAACGGAGACGCAGGATTACCGGTGAGGAGGTCGCCCCGATGTCACTTCGTCGCCCGCCCAACGCGATCCGGTCGCCGGTTCGTCTGGTGAACCGCCAAGGCGTATCGGCGGTTCTCGTTCTCCAGGTGTGCGCCGGCTGCGGCGGTCAGATGACCGAGTCCGCGGCGACCACCGAATCCGTGCTTCTCTTGGAGAACGTCACCGTGATCGACGGCACTGGCGCTCCTGCCCGGGCCGGCCTGTCCGTGGCCGTCACGGGCGAGCGAATCTCGGCCGTCGGCCCTGCCGGCAGCCTACGTGCGGTCAGTGGTCCCGGCGCCGAGACCATCGACGGGTCGGGGCGGTTCCTCATCCCCGGCCTGTGGGACATGCACGTCCACCTCGGCGGCCTCGACGCCGGGGCGCGGGCCGGGCCGGCGTTCATCGCGCACGGCGTGACCGGGGTCCGCGACATGGGGTCCCCCCTCGACGAGATCCTGACCCTGCGTGACCGCTGGCGTACGGCGTCGCCGAGCGGTCCGCGGCTCGTCGCCCCCGGACCGATCCTGCAGGGTCCGCTGCCGTTCGAGCTTCCGCTCATCCGAAGCCTCGGCGGCCCGGCGCAGGCGCGAGCCGCGGTCGACGAACTGCATCGAGCCGGCGTCGACTTCATCAAGGTCGGCGACACCGTGCCGCCGGATGCGTACCGGGCGCTGGTCGACCGGGCGCGCTCGCACGGCCTGCAGGTGGTCGGCCACCTTCCCGTCGGCATCGGCGCCGCCGACGCGGCCCTCGCCGGCCAACGGAGCATAGAGCATCTCGGCAGCGCCCGCTTTCACGGACTGCTGCTGGCGTCGTCGTCCGAGGAAGGCCCGCTCAGCCGCCGCGTCCAGGCGCTGTTCGATGCGGCCCGCCGGGGTGACGCGGCGGCCGACGCCCACCTCTTCCGTGCCGACCTCACGGGGCCGCTGGCGGATTCGTTCAGCCCGCAGAAGGCGGCGGCGTTGTCCCGCACCTTCGCCGACCGCGGCACCGCCCACGTACCGACGTTCGTGGCGCTGCGCAGCGTCTGGGATGCCCAGGCCGACGGCATGACCGAGCAGGACCGGCGGGCCGCCGACCGCGTGTGGGACCGCTACCGGGAGATGGTCCGGCTCCTGCGCGACGCCGGCGGGCCGATTCTCGCCGGCACCGACCAGGCGCTGGACGGGGCGTCGCTCCATCGTGAGCTCGAGCTCCTGGTCGAGGTCGGGCTCTCCCCGGCGGAGGCGATCGCCGCCGCGACCAGCCGGGCGACCGCCTTCCTGGGCCTGACCGAAGAGCTCGGCACCGTCGAGGCCGGCAAGCGCGCCGACCTGGTGCTGCTCGACGGCGACCCGTTCGCCGACATCACCAACACGCGCCGCATTGCCGCCGTCGTCGCCGGCGGGGTGCTCCTGGACCGCGCCGAGCTTCATGGGTTGGCTCGACTGGGCACGACCCGATACGCAGGCGCTGACGGTGAGTCGTGTCACGATCTGACGCGGGCTCGTCGATTTCCGCGTTTCGCAACGACGAGGTAACCTCACCGGCTCTTCGCGGTGGAGGGCGCCCGAGCCGAACGCAGAGCCGCACGAACGGGCGGAACGAGCGAGTGTGCCGGCGTGGTGTCAGACGCGACCGTCGGCGCGAAAGCGGACCCGTGTCGGGAGCATGTGGATGAGTGACACCTTCAAGCCGCGGCAGGACGTCGACTGAAGCACGACGCCAGTCGCGAAGGGGACGGTAACCGGCTGCACACGGCAGCTCGACGACGTACTTCGGTGGCAAGTGCGGTTCCCCGGGGCGACTCAATTCATGCCGGAAGATTCAGTTGGAGCCGACGGGTGACAGCGGGGGACGCCCCTCTCGTCACCACGTCTTCACCCGACTCCAGCCGCTGCCCAGAATGCCCAGGGGTCAGGGCAGCCAGGAAACCGGCATGCCATCCCGACAACGGCAATCGGGCTCCCGGCGCGCTCCCCGTGCGCTCGGTTCAGACGCGACGATGCGGCCGGCGACCCGTCCTCGACTCGCCCGGCACAAGCGGCCGTTTCTCCACGTTTCTCCTCCAATCGGACGTTGTCAGTCACGCTTGCTCTGTCTTGCCCAGGCGCGAGCCGGAGACTTTCCGCCTGCGTTGCACCGGCAAACATCCCGCGCAACGGCGTTGTTCCTCGGCGCATTGCCTCGCCCGATCTGCAACCGGGCGCGTTCGTCGCCGTGTGTGGGGGGGACCGCGCGGTCCCCCCCAAGCCCGCGGGTGGCGGGACGGGCTCGACGCGCTCTCCCCGCAGTCGCCGCCGTCTCCCGTCCCTGTTCCGCCGTCATGGAGCCGGTAACCGGCTCAAGAGTTCACTCCGGCAGAACGCGGTAGATGAGCTTCGACGCCTCGATGTACTGCCGCGCCGACGGAACCGCGATCAGCGCCACGGCGGCGGCCCGGCGGCCATCTGCCCGGGACAGCTCGACGAAGCTGCTGTCGACGGTGAACGCTACGTTGCAGATCGCCTCATCGCTGGCCGAGGTGTCGATCGTGTTGTGGATCTCGTCGAGGTCGGCGTCGTAGACGATGGCGTGAACCTCGAACAGCCCCGACCCATAATCAGCCCGGCTGTACTCGGTCTGGAGGTCGTCATGGATGCAGGCGATCTCCAGCCACGTTTCGGTCGGGTAGAGCGACGGCTCGTAGAGCCCACCCTGGTGAATTTCGACCCGGAAGTAGGGTTGCCTCCTCGTCGACCCGCCGGGCGGCAGGAGCTGGCGCGTCATCGGCTGTTGCAGGCCGATGGCCGCGATTCGGTCCGCCTTCTCCTGCATCCGTGCCTGCTCGCGCGCCGCGTCCTGGGCGGCTGCCGGCGCGGTGGCGAACAGCGCGGCCGTCAACATCATCGTCATCATTCTCATCGTCGACTCCTTCGACCCAGACCGAAAGTGGTCGCTAGGCCGGCAGCCACACACGTCTGGCGTCTCGATTCCGGTCCCGCCTGTTCCATCGGGTGACGAGGTATGGTTTTCAGCAGGCAACCCGGCGTCGGACGAGACGCGACTAGCATCTCACACGCCAGAAATTATCTCAATTTTATAATATACTAGCGATTGAACGGGCCACCATCGTGGCAATTTGGCGATATTCAAGCTACAATCGCACCCGATCTGTTGATTCGCACCCGCCCGTCGCCCTCCTGATCGCCCCCCAAGCGCCCCCAATCGCGCGCACCGTCATCGCGGACCCGCCGTCCGCCCCCGGAGGAGAACCGGACCGAGGGATTTGGCTCCAGGATGCGACCCGGCGCGGCCCTTCTTGGGCTAGCCGCGATCGGCTCCGTCACGTTTGCGAGTCCGGGATGGCTCGCCCCCGGGACCACAGTCACGAGCCCGCTGCTGCCGGGCGCCGACCCGACGCCGCGCTTCGTCGAACAGTGTCTCGCGTCCTCGATGGCGAGAAAGCGGGCCCCGGCGGGGCTCATGGACAAGACGCGGGCGGCGATGTGGTCGCACGCCGCCGAGCTCCACTTGACGGCCACCGAGACTTCTCTCGTTCACGGCGACTTCGGTGGTCGCAACCTCATCGTCCGGCGGGTGGCCGGCTGCTGGGGCATGGCGGCGGTTCTCGACTGGGAGTTTGCGGTTTCCGGCTCTCAGCTCGCCGACGTCGGGCACCTCCCTCGTTACGAGGAACGCGGACGGCCGCCTACCGAGCCGCGTTTTCGAGCCGGCTTGATCCGCGCGACCGTCGATTAGCTTGGCCGGACGTTCTCGACGGCCTCGCAGGTCGAGGGCGCATGGGCTTCAACTGGCCTGTTGGCGCCGGTTGATGTGCTCCAAGGCTGCCATCGCGAGAAATCCAGAACGGGTGGTTCCAGCGAGCTTGGCGGCCTCGTCGATGCGTTCCAGCGTGCGGCGCGCCATCGAGATGTTCAGTCGGACGGTCTCGCGAAGCGCCTCCAGTTCGGCGAGGTTGACCTTGACCGCGCCGATCATCTGACCGGGGCCGAGCGACGGCACCATGCTATTCGGCTCCGGGACGGGGTTCCCGTCCTCAATCATCACCTCCAGGTGGCCGAGGATTGCCTCCCCGGCGTTGGCGAGCGCTTGTTCCAGAGTGTCACCAGCCGACACGCAGCCCGGCAGGTCCGGCACGGTGACGCCATAATCGGTGCGATCCGTTTCGGTATGTAGTACGACAAGAAACTGCATCTTACCGATCCCTCCAGTTCCAGCCTGCTTGGCGGAAGATGTCTCGCAGCGTACCGAGCATGATGTCTCGACGCGGGTGTGGCACGGTCACAACGCCGGACCTCGTCGGGTGGGTGAAGTGATGGTGGCTGCCCTTCACCCGCCGAAGCACCCAGCCGGCTCGCCGGAGCCGCTTGATGACTGCCGCACTGTTCATGTGTAAATACTACACATCGAGTGACACAGATCAAGATGACGGCAGAGGCTCCTGGTGATGCGGACAATGCCATCCGGCGAAGTCGATCGAGGGGTGGGCGAAGCACCTCACCGAAGGGCCTCCAGAAACACGAAAGCCCGCGCCGGAACGCGGGCCTCGGAGACGGCAATACGTCCTTGCGCCTCGGAACGGCGTACATCCTGGAACCGGGCCACGCCAAGGCCGGTCAGGGCAAACCAAACACGAACAGATTGTTCCCCCCGCTCGGGCGCAGCTCCGGTGTCAGCCCCGACCGCCGCGAACCGGTGCTGGCCACGACGTACTGGCGCCCGTCGACCGCGTAGGTGATGGGGAAGCCGGTGACCGGCGACCCCAGGTTGATCTCCCACAGCACCTCGCCCGATTCCTGGTCGAACGCCCGGAACCGGCCGTTGCCGTCGCCGCCGAAGACGAGGCCGCCGCCGGTGGCGACCAGGGCGTAGGTGGCGGCCCGCTGCTCGTGCAGCCAGGCGGCCGCGCCGGTCTCGGCGTCGATGGCCCACACGCTGCCGAGGTCGTCGGTCCCCGGCGCGAGCTGGAAGCGGGCGGCGAGGCGGTAGATGGCGAGCCCGCCCTCCATCGTCGAGAGCACCCGCGCGCAGGTGTTCTGCATCGGGAAGTACATGGTGTTGGTCAGCGGGCTGTAGGCGCCGGCCGGCCAGTTCTTGCCGCCGCCCCAGGAGGGGCACGACAGCACCTCCTGCCCGAGGTCGGTGAAGATGAGCTCGCTGTTCTCGGTGACCGCGCCGGTGGCGCCGTCGATGTCGCTGATGACGTTCTGCGCGATGGTGGGCGTGGCCCAGAGGAACTCGCCGGTCTCGCGGTCTAGGGTGTACACGACGCCGGTCTTGCCGGGAATGCCGGTCATGACCCGGCGCACCTCGCCGGGCTGCAGCCGCGGGTTGATCCAGGCGACCGCGTCCGGGTCCGGCGCGACGGCGGTGTCGACGAGGAGGCGCTCGTAGGGGTGGTCGAGGTCCCAGTGGTCGTTGAGGTGCTGGTAGTACCAGCGGAACTGAACGCACAGTGTCGCTGGAAGTCCGATACACCTCCATGTCGTCCACCTAAAGCAATTATTTTCTATCACTTGCGTCGATTGACTCGTCCCGATCAGTCCTTGCGCGTCCAGGGGAATCGCACTGAAAACCCAACCAAAACGTGGTATAGTTCGTGGAAAACATCTGGTCGCGGGAGATGCGATGAAGCTGACCCAGAAGCGGATCGCGACGTTGCCGGCCGGGCGCCACGGGGACGCGGACTGCAAGACCCTGTTCGTCGTTGTGCAGCCGTCCGGCTCGCGGGCGTTCGTGCAGCGGCTCACCGTCAACGGCAAGCGCGTCGACCGCGGCCTCGGGGGATGGCCCCTGCGGACGCTCGCCGAGGCGCGGGCCATCGCGTCGGCCAACCGTCGGGCGGCGCGGCTCGACGGCCGTGACCCCTTCACGGCTCCGCACAACGTCAAGCCGCTGTTCCGCGACGCCGCCGAGGCGACGTTGGCGGCGAATCGCGGGCGGTGGTCCGAGAGCAGCGCCCGAGCGTTCATGCAGCCGCTTCGGGGCTGCAACGTCCTCAGGGTGCTCGGCCAGCGACGCGTGAACGCCATCAGCCGCCAGGATATCATCGCCGCGCTCAAGCCCGTCTGGACCTCGAAGCCGGCCGAGAGCCGGAAGGCGCTCCAGCGACTTCGCGCCGTCTTCGAGTGGTGCCTGGCCCACGGCCACGTC
>JAJEFC010000331.1 GCA_022820675.1 Vicinamibacteria bacterium
CGACCGCGAGGTCGACCGCGCTTGGCACGGGCACGCCCTCGCCGCGTAAACCGTCGAGCACCGAGCAACTGAAGCCATCGAAATGCGCTGATCCCAGAACTTGACTCAACTGTAAAGATCACGCCTGTTCAAGGAATCTAGGTGGATTACCGAGCCCGGATTACCTGCGACCCCCACCTGTGATGCCATCCTGATGTTGATCGGACGATCGGATGCGCCTCGAAGCAACACGGCTTTCTCTTCCGCCCGAACCGCCCGGCGGCCCCGCGACGCCGAGACATCGATGCCGGCCATGGACCAGTCCCTCGCGGGCCGGGCCGCGGACAGCACGTTCAACGCGACGTTCACCACGTGCCCGCCGATGGTCTCGAACGCGCCCGGCCCCAGCCGGGCGACGAGGTTCCACGTGCGCTGCTTCAGCAGCGACTCGCGGAGCTTCCGATAGCTGGTAAGGAACAACCAGTTCTGCGGGGTCACCACCGCCTGCGTGCCGTGCTCGTCGAGCCAGTCGAAGGCGCGGGCCGTGAACAGGGTCGCGAGGTCCCCCTTCGCGGGGGCCCAGCGCTCCTGGGCGAACTGCTTCAGCGCGTCGCGCTGCTTGCCGCGCGCGAGGTAGGGGACGTTGGTGATGACCAGGTGGTAGCGGCCAGCCAGCAGCTCGGCGGCCCGAGCCATGCCCCGGGCGGCCACGGCGCGCTCGGCCTGTTCCTCGTTCACGCCCTCCCGGTCGAGCAGGGCGCCAAGCATCGCCCTCGCCGACTCGTAGTCGTGCTGGAAGAGGTCGGCTTGCACGGCGCGGGGGTCGATGAGCGAGCCGAGCACGGGCGCCTGGACGAACAGGTCGTGCAGAGCGCCCAGGCTGTGCCGGAGCGGCGCCGACATCAGCGAGTCGTCGACGCCGAGCAGGTCGCGCCGGGCCGGCAGCCCGCCGGCGTCGGCCGCCGCTTCCGCCATGGCGGTCCAGTCGTCCCGGGTCGCGTTGGGGGCGAGGCCGCTGCATGCGCGATTCAGCGCCGGCAGCGGTCGATGCCCGCCGGCGCCGGGCCACGTCAAGGCGGCCAGGGCCAGGTTGAACGCGGCGATCTGCGTGCAGCGCGGGTCGATCTCCAACCCGAACAGGTTGTCCCGCGGCACCGCCTCCACGGCGGCGCCCGGGGCGAGCCCCTCCTCCTCCATCCGCAGGCGGGCCAGCAGGTCGAGGCATTCGACCAGGAAGTGGCCGCTGCCGCAACACGGGTCGAGCACACGCAGGTCTGCGGCCGACCGCGGCCAGCCAGCGAAGGCCCCCGCCGCCGGGCGCCAGGGACCGGTGGGCTGCTCCTCTTCGTCGTCTTCTCGCGGCTCGCGGACGAATCGAAGGTACGAGAAGTCGTAGCCGTCGGCCGCCTCCAGCCGCACGGCCCGGCGCAGCTCGTCCTCGGTCGCGGCGGTCGCGGCCAGCTCCGGCTGCGCGGCCAGGACTCCGCCCGCCCGCCACGCGCCGACGGTGTTGTGCAACAGGAACAACACCATGTAGCGCTCGGTGAAGAGCTGCGTCACGGCCGGAAGCTCGTCGGCGCCGATCTTGACGCCGCTCTTGTTGACGGCCTCCTTCCGCTCGGCCTGCCAGAACTGGTAGGTCCGGCCCAGCGAGTCGCGCGCCGCGAAGACGGGGGCCGGCAGCGACTCCAGCAGTCGTTCGAGCGCCCGCCGGGTCTCGGGCGCCAGGGGGACGGCGAGGGCGGGGTCGTCGCTGCGGAAGATGCGGGGCAGCATCCGCTCGGCGAAGCGCCCGGCCACGGTCCAGCAGTCCTCCCCCCGCTCGCGGGCGAGCTCCTCGCAATCGCTCAGCGAGACGGCGACGCCCGATTCGGGCTCGATCAGCAGGTCGTTCTCGGCCAGGAAGCGGGCGAACAGCATGCGGTGCCAGTGCTCGTAGGCGACCTCGTGGACGAGGCGCTCGACTTGCTGCACGCCGGTCTCCGCGTCCCGTCGGTCACCGAGCTGACGCCCGTGCGCGCGGAGCCGCCGCCGCAGGTCCTGCCCCTCCGGCGACAGCGAGGGGTGCGCCCGCGCCTCGCCGACGGCGAGCACCCCCAGGGCGTTGCGCGCGCCGACCTCGCCGGCTCGGCGGGCCGCCTGGACGGTCCTGGCGAGCTGGTTGCGAATGTCGACCGGCAGCAAGTCCATCGGCGTTCACTCCAGCGGGGCGATCTTCCCCGGAACCTCCAGCCGCTCCGCGCGCGACCAGGCGTTCCGCAACTCGTCCCGGTACCGCGACGCCCATTCCACAACCAGCCCGAGCGCGCGCGGCGGCAGCGACCCCTTGATCACGACCAGTCGTTCGATGTCGATGCTCGCGCGGGCATCGCCGTACACCGCGTGAAAATGCGGCGGCGGGTGGTCTCCGCACTGCATCCGAATGATGATCCCGAAGAACCTGCAGAGTTCAGGCATGGACCCCCGGCAAGCGCGCCGCCGGCATCACCTCCTCGACCGACTTGCCGGTGAGCCGCAGGTAGAGGGCATCCTCGCAGAGCTCGACTTCCTCGCTCCACGCAATCGATCCGTACGGCGATACGTGGACCTTCTCGAAGAACGACCGGTCGAGCCAGGCTCCGAAGACGCCCCGACCGGCCAGGTCGGAGAGATCGACCTCTCCGGAGACGCCGTCCGAGTAGCGCAGCCAGATCCGGTATCCGGCCCTCGGCGCTGCTTCCACTGCTGTAATCATGTCTCGCTACTCTCGATGGCCGCCAAGCGTCGGGCGGCGTTCCGGCTCTCCTCTGACACCGCGACCACGGGCCGGGACAGCCTCGTCAGCTTCTCCAGCTTGTCCCCTGCTACGAAGCGCCGCTCTCGCGCCGGCACCCGGACGTCCGCCCTCCATGGAGATCGCCACGCCGGTCACGGGTTCGCCCCCAGTTCTCCCATGCGCCACAGGTCGCCGAGCCGATGGTCCTTGAGCCACGAGGCGAGCTGCTTCGGATCGAGGCGGCGCAACTCGGTCCCGGCTCCGGGGCGTTCGCACGCGACAATCGCCTCGGGCTGGCTGGTCAACGCCGACACCAGCGTGTCGGAATGCGTCGTCACCACGAGCTGCATGCGGTCCGAGGCCTCGACCAGCAGGTCTGCGAGCAGAGCCACCGCGTCGGGATGCAGCCCCAGCTCGGGGCCGTCGATGCACACGAGAGGCGGCGGCGACGGCGAGAACAGCGTCGCCAGCAGTGCCACGAATCGAATCGTGCCGTCCGACAGCCGCGCAGCCGAGATCGGTTCCCGCAAGCCCGACTCACGCAAGTGGAACTGCACCGCACCGCCCTCAATCGGGGTCGTCATCCGCTTGAATCGAGGGAAGAAGCGCTTCAGGTGTTCGTCGAGGATCGGCCCCCGCTTGTGCTCGATCCGGTTGACCACCAGGGCCAGATTGCTGGCGTCCGGCAGCAACCGGTCCGCGGGCAGGTCGGTTCTTTGCGGTCGCCGCGCGCCATGACCGCCGAACGTCCAGTCGCGGAACGTCCGGATGCCGCTGAACACCCCGCCGA
This sequence comes from Vicinamibacteria bacterium, assembly GCA_022820675.1. Classification (GTDB taxonomy): domain Bacteria; phylum Acidobacteriota; class Vicinamibacteria; order Vicinamibacterales; family UBA8438; genus JAJEEA01. Next base: position 3,525 of record JAJEFC010000331.1, read on the forward strand.
GCTCGAACAGCTCCGGACAGAAGTCGCGGTCCCTGCGGCGCGCGAGGACCGATTGAGCCCACGCGCGCTCGTGCGGCGTCCTCTTTTCCAGTCGGGGGCCGTCCGGCGTCCGAACGCGGATCGAGACTTCGGGGCGCCCGTAGTCGAACGAATAATGCGGCCCCTCGGGGCCACGGCCGGCCTGCGGATCGCCGATCAGCTCATCAAGAATACTGATCTCGGGTCCAGCCGCGCCGAAGGAGAGGCAATAGCGCAGTCGCGGGCCGCTTCCGTCCCCGGCGGGATCCACCTCGGCGTCCAACACCGCCGGCTGCGGCGCGAGGCTTCCTTTCCAGAGCAGCTCCGAGACCCCTCCGCTCGCCCGCACGGCCCCCGCGAGGTCGGTCGGCAACGCCCGCAACAGCTCGAACGTCTCGATGAAGTTCGACTTGCCCGACGCGTTGGGACCGATGAGGACGTTCAGCGACTGCAGGTCGAAGAAGTCCATGTCCGGGGGAAACGACAGCAGCCCCGGCATGCGGAGTCGTTGGATGAACCGCATCTGAACCGCCTCAGCTCTCCCCGGACACTGGACGAAACAAGGTTCCGGTCGCCATCGTCACCGGACCTCGATGTCCTGCTCAACCGCCACCCGAACCTCTTCCGCGTCGAGGTGCACCGCCTTGTCGAGCAGTCTCTCGATCTTGTGGATGGACACCTCCCCGGCGGCCTCCGGACACGATTCGACCAGCGCCGCCAGCCCGCGGATGCAGTCGAAGCTGTGAGTCGTGGCGAATACCTGGACCGAAGATTTGCGCGCGGTGTCGACGACCAGCCGCCACAGGTCTTCCATCACAGGAACCCTTCCAGTTGGAGATTGCCCAGCATGCGCCCCTCGTGTTCCCGCAGCGCCGTCAACGCACGATCACCGGTCCGTGGCGGACGGCGTCGCGCAATCGCTCTTCCTGCTCCTGCAGCCACTCCCGCACGGCAGCCTCGTCGGGCAGCGTACCACGGCGCACATGGACCGTCGTCGTGCGGGGCGGAGTCGGCGGGCCCGGGCCGTCCGCCGGCTCTCCTCCGGCCGGCGGCGCGTTCGCGTCGATCCGCTCCGCGGCTTCCTGCAGCGCCCGTCCGACCCGCGCGTCCACCGCGTCGATTTCGGACCGCCACGCGGCGAGCGGCCGGGCGTCCAGCGTGCGCAGCAGGTCGTCGTCGGTCGCCACCGTGAGGGGCAGCGGCGCGTGAAGGCCGAGTCGCCGACGAATCTCATCCTGTTGCGGCGGGTCGAGCCTCGACCACGTGGCGTCTCCCGCGAGCGTGGCGCAGGCCGCCTCGACCGCCCCGGCCAGCTCGCGGTGCTTGTCGGCGAGCGCTTCGCGCAACCCGGCGGCCAGCGTCGCGACTACCGGTCCGACTTGGTCGGTATCCGCCAGCAACGAACGATGGGCGGCGACGGCGTCGATGTCCGCGCCGGCGTCGCCGACGACCGCCAGCCCTTCGGCGTGACGGCGCAACGCCACGGCGAGGCGCCAGCCCGGCATCCGAGCGTCGGCGCGATCCGCGAGGGCCGTCCACTCCTCGATCCACCGCTCCAGCGCGTCTTTCCGGGCGTGGATCTCCGCGAGCTGCTCGGGCCCGGCCAGCCGCTTGTGCTCGTCCAGCGCCGCGGTGTCGGGCACCGGCGGCAATGGCGCCGCCCCCCCCGCGCGGCCGGCGAGCGCCTCGAGCGCCCCGAGGAACTCGGGCGCCCGAGCCTCTTCCTCCCCGCTCTTCGCCGCGATGCCCAGCTTCCCGAGGAGCCCGCGTAGCGCGATCCGCTGGCTGGTGGTCAGACGAACCTTCTCGGGTCGGAACTCCGCCGCCTTGACGCCGGCCTGGGTCGAGCGCGCCCGCGGCCACCGGCCGCCCGTTCCGGGTGGCGCGCAGATGACCGGCGCGGTGCAGGGCGATGAGCACGGCGTCGACCGCATCCTGCGGCCAGCCGTAGGGGGCGGCCTTCAAGGCCTTGTGGAGCGCGGTGCCGCGGGCGCCGGCGCCCAGGGCGCCGAGCACCTCCTTGGCCACCGGATGGGTGTCGGTGGCGCCGTCCCAGCCGACCACCTTGAGCGGCTGGTCCGACCCCTGGCGGGCGCGGGTCACCGCCGTGTCCCACCCGCGGTGGTCGCCGTCGTCGAAGCGGGGAAAGAGGCGGGCGAGGGAAGCCTCGGCGCCGGTCCTGAGCTTCCCGGTCAGGCTGTCGCCGAAGACCTCGGTGCCACCGCCCTGGAAAACCGTCGCGGCCCGCAACACGTCGCGGACGATGGCGTCCCGCTCCTGCGCGGCGAGCGCCCGCCGGCTCTCCATGCTCTCGCGGGCCTCCTGACCCTCGGGCGAGGCGGGCACGCCGTGGTGGTCGAGCACCTGCCGGGCCGCCTCGGCGTCGAGGACGTGGCCCCGAAGGACGTCGGCGCTTCTCTGCGGAAGATGGACGTGCAGCGTCGGGTCGCCGGCCCCCAGGCGCCGCGCCTCGTTGTCGACCTCCTTCCGCCCGCACGACCAGCCGTCGCGCAGCCAGACGTTGACGACGTCGCCGTTCGCGGCGGGCGGCTCGGCCCCGTTGTGCAGCGCGAGCTTGCGGCGCAGCCTGGCCTCGCCATGCTGAAGCCTGATGTCACCGAGCACCTCCTGGACCGCTTGCGCGAACAGGTGCTCGCGGCGGGTGGCAATCTCGACGTCGGTCAGGGCCTGCCGGCGCTCGCGGAACGCGCGGTCCCACTCGGCGCCCTCCGTCGTCTGGAGCCGGTACTCGTCGCCGACCTTCATGAGCACGCCGTCCCGGGCCAGCGCCTCGAGCGTGCCGGCGAGCTCGTGACGCCGGAGACCGGAATCGGTCGTGATGTCGTCGATCAGCAGGTCGGCCAGCGTGTTCGCGTTGGCGCGGACGCCGAGATCCGTGCCTTCCTGCCGCGGCAGCTTCCCGATGAGGAAGACGAGCCCGCAGAGGTCGCGCCGCAGTCGCATGAGATCTTCGGCGTTACCTGCCCGCTGTGCTCGGCGCCCTCGCGGTCGGCCGCGACGGCCCTGGTCGCGCCGGCTTGCTCAACTGAAGAACCGGCACCGGTCAGCCGATAGGCGATTGCGTGAGTGTCGAACACGGGATCATGCTACCACGCGGTGCTCAGGCGACCGTACCCGCCGAGGGGTCACCACATCAGGCGAGGACGGCACTGGACACTACGTTTCCCGACGCGGGCGCGTGGTCCGAGAGCCGCGCCTCCGCGCGGCGGTGATGGAGGTGCGTGGGCCAAGCGAGCGCCACCAGGACGGTGACGTCGAGCAGCGGCGTCACGAGTCTTCGTTGGCGGCGCGCACCATCTCCGGCGTGATGGGCGGGCTGTCTGGGTCGACCGTGAAGCCGGGGATGCTCCGTTCGACGGCCACGCGCCGGGCGCACAAGCTGCGCCGCGCAAGCTCGGACAGAGCCGCGCCGACCGAGACTCCCCGTTCCGTGGCCAGCGCGCGCGCACCAGCCAGCACGTCGTCGTCGAGATTGAGCGTGGTTCGCATCGCCGCACCCGCGCATCACGCCATCGTCCGGCGGCCTCCGGCGCGCCTGCCACCGGTCTCTTCGGCCGCTTCTCGCCCGCTACTCGTCCCGCAGGGCGACGAGCGGATCGACGCCCATCGCCCGGCGCGCCGGCAGGTAGCAGGCGGCGAGCCCCGTGGCCACGAACACCAGCGACACGACCGCGAAGACGCCGGGATCGGTGGGCGCCGTCGCGTAGAGGAAGCTGGACAGCGTTCGCGAAAGGGCTGCCGCCGCCAGGGCGCCGATGGCGAGCCCCGCCAGCACCAGGACCAGCCCCTGCCGCAGCACCATCGCGAGGATGGACCGCCGCTCGGCCCCGAGCGCGAGCCGCAGGCCGAACTCGCGGGTGCGGTGGCTGACCGAGGTGGCGATGACGGCGGCGATGCCGCTGACGGTGATGACGAAGGCGAGGGCCGCGAACAGGCTCAGCAGCAGCACCGAGAGCCGCCGCGTCGCGGTGGTGCCGGCGCGGGTCTCGGCCAGGGTCCGGAAGTTCTCGACCGGCTGCTCGGGGTCGACGGCGTGCACGGCGTCGCGCACCTGGGCGCTCAGGGCCCGCGGGTCGCCCGGCGCCCGCACGAGGACGCGGGTCGGCGAGCCCGCGCCCTGCAGGAAGGGCCGGTAGAGCTGGTCGGGCGGCTCGCGGTCGAGCCCGTGGTCGCGCACGTCGCCGACGACGCCGACGACGGTCACCCAGGTCTCGCCGTCGTCGAGGGTGATGCGCTGCTGGAGGGGGGTCTCGCCGACGCGCCAGTGCCGCTCGGCCAGCGCGCGGCTGACCACCGCCACCGGCGTCGTCTCGGCGTCGTCGAGCCGGGTGAAGGTACGGCCGGCCAGGAGGGGAACGCCCACGGCGGCGAAGTAGTCGGGGCTGACCACGCGGGTCTCCAGCTCGGGCCGCAGGTCGGGGTCCTCGTAGGTGCGGCCCTCAATGGCGAACTGTTGCTGCTGCCCCACCTCGCTCGCCATCGGGAAGCCGTTGGCGACCGCCGCCGCGGTCAGCCCGGGCCCGCCCTCGAGGCGCGCGAGGACGTCGGCGAAGAGCTGGCGGCGGCTCTCCTGCGTCGTGTACTTCGACCAGTTGGGGAAGACCTCGGCCGTGAGCACGCGCTCGGCGTCGAACCCCGCGTCGACCTGCTGCAGGCGGTAGAAGCTGGTCAGCAGCAGGCCGGTGGCGATGAGGAGGACGAAGGCGGCGGCGACCTGCGACGCCGTCAGCAGCCCCCGCACGCGGTGGCGCGCGGGGGTGTCGGTGGTGTGCGCGCCGGCCTCCTTGAGGGCCGCCGAGACGTCGCGCCTCCCTCCCAGAGCGGGGGCCGCGCCGAACGCGACCCCGGTCGTCAGCGACAGCCCGAGGGTGAACGCGAGCACCCGGCCGTCGACCGCCACCTCCGTCGTCCGGGTCGTGAACAGGGCCGCAAACGCCACCAGCAGGTCGAGGCTCAGCCACGCGATGAACAGCCCGAACGCGCCGGCGGCGAGGGCGAGGAGGCTCGCCTCGGTCACGAGCTGCCGCAGCAGGCGGCCGCGGCCCGCGCCGAGGGCCGACCGGAGGGCGAGCTCGCGCTCGCGCCGGCTCATGCGCGCCATGGTGAGGTTGGCGACGTTGGCGCACGCGATCAGCAGCACGAGGACGGTGGTGGCGAGCAGGACCAGCAGCGTGGGGCGCGCCTCGCGCGTCAGCTCGTCGGCGAGGGGCAGCGGGGTCGCGGTGTAGCCCGAGTCGTCGGGATAGGTGTCGGGATGCGCGCGCTGCAGGCGGCCGGCGACGGTGGCCAGCTCGGCCCCGAAGCGGTCGACCTCGACGCCCGGGGCGAGGCGGCCGAAGGCGGTCATGCCCCGGAACGCGGTGCGGTCCTCCTCCATCCGCGCCTCGGCGCGGGCGCGGAAGGGACACGCCGAGGTCGGCATGTAGACGTCGTTCTCGCGCGGGTACTGGGGGACCGGCGGCAGCACCCCGACCACCGTGTGGGGCCGGTCGTTCATCTCGAACACCTGCCCGACGATGTCCGGGTCGGCGCCGAAGCGCTGCTGCCAGTAGGGGTAGCTGAGCACCAGGACCGCCTCGGCCCCGAGGTCGTCGTCGGCGTCGCGGAACGTCCGGCCGTGCAGCGGTTGCACGCCGAGCACGTCGAAGAAGTTGGCCGACACCACCCCGGTCAGCACGCGGTCGGGCTCGCCGCGGTTCAGCAGGGTGAACGACATGCCGTGATACTCGACGAAGCCGTCGAGGGTCGCGAGCTGCTCGCGATAGTCGCTGATCTCCTTGACCGAGACGGGGATTTTGGCCGAGCCGGCCCGATGCGCCTGCTGCCGGGAGAGCAACAGCTCCTGCCCGTCGGCGTAGGGCAGCGGCCGCAGCAGGACCCCGTCGACGAGGCTGAAGATGGCCGTGTTGGCGCCGATGCCGAGGCCGAGGGTCAGCACCACGATCAGGGCGTAGCCCGGCGAACCGAGCAGCGAGCGCAGGCCGTAGCGAACGTCCCGTGTCAGTGCATCCAGCATGGGTTCCTCTTCGAAGTCCAGGCGCCGCCGGGAACTCCGGCTCCCGTCGGGCTGCGGCCAGCAGCAGGCGCGATGCCGACGGCGACCCGGGCCGCCCCGTCGAGACCTCTACGGGTCGGCCGCGGGCGGACTCTCCGGCGCGCCCGCGGCGTCCCCCTGCGGGCGCCGCACCGGACGATCGAAGAGCGATTCCCGCGAGGTCACCATACCCATCGCAGCCGGGGGGCACGTCAGGCCCTCGGCGGCTACATGCTCGGCTGCGTGACTGGCCCCCGAATCCAATCGTAAACTCAGCCGCGTGACCGGCCGCCGAATCTAATCGTAGTCGGCCGCGTCGAGCGACAGCCGCACCACCTCGGCGTCGTTGCGGGCGACGACGTGCCGGTTCGCGAAGGCGGGGTGGGCCCACAGCACCGCCCGGTCGCCCCACCGGCCGGTGGCCCCGCCCTGGGTGCGGGTGGTCGGATCGAGCAGCCTCGTCCGGTCGATCTCCCGGTACCCCTCCGGGGTGAACCGCGCGACGATCAGGTCGCCCGAGTCGTTGGTCACGAACCAGCGGTCGCCGTTGCGGACGAAGTATGCGGTGGCCCAGCGGTCCTGGGCGTTCATGCGGTCGCTCTGCCACAGCCGCTCGCCGGTGGTGGCGTCGATGCCCCGCAGCTCGCCGTAGCTGCCGACGCCGTAGAGGTGATCGCCGACGACGATGGGGGTCGAGAGGATGGCGTGCAGCGTGTCGGTCTGCTCGGGCAGCTCGCCCCGGTTGCGCCCCCGCCACAGCACCCGCGCGGCCGGCCGGTCGGAGTTGAGGGCGAGCATCATCGCCCCGTTGAAGAACTGGCTGACCACGAGGTAGCGCCCGCTGCGCACCGGCGTCGTGATCGACAGCCCGCCCCCGATGGCGAAGGGCTGCTCCCACCAGACCTCGCCGGTCGCGGGGTCGAGCGACGTGATGGCGGTGGCGTGCCAGACGATGAGCTGCCGCGCGCCGCCCGCGTCGATGACGATGGGCGACGCGTAGCCGGTCTCGGACGTGTTCTCCAGGGCCCGCCACACCTCCTCGCCGGTGGCCTTGTCGAAGGCCGCGATCTTCGCGTCGGGCTCGCCCCCGAGCACCACGATCAGCAGGTCGCCCTCGACGAGCGGCGACTGCGAGATCCCGTAGACGGGCACGGTGACGCCGTACTCGGCCGGGGTGTCGATGCGCCACACGAGGTCGCCGGTGGCGGTGTCGAAGCACGACAGCATGCCCGCCGCCCCCAGAATGTAGACGCGGTCGCCGTCCACCGTGGGCGTGGCCCGCGGGCCCGTCGCGAACTTGAAGTGGATGTTGCGGTAGGTGGCGGGCCACTCCTGCGTCCACAGCAGCGCGCCGGTCTCCTCGTCGAGGACGACGAGCCGCTCGTTGCCGTCCATGGTGCGGCTGCCGGGGGTCTCCGCGTAGTCGAGGACGAAGACGCGACCGCCGGCCACCGCCGGCCCCGCAAAGCCCCCGCGCACGGGCACGCGCCACTTCACGGCCAAGCCGTCGTCGGGGAACCGCTCGACGAGGCCGGTGTCGCGCCACACCGCGTCGCGGTCGACGCCCCGCCACTGCGGCCAGTCCTCGGCCCCGACGATGGCTGTCGCGAGGCAGACGAAGGCGCACGTGACGGCGAGGGTCATTCGGGGCCGGAAACGACGGTCAGTCATCCGTTTGCTCCACTACCACGGTCGGTCGAGACCGCGTCGCCCCCCAACCCGTTCGAGGTGCTCTCGGAAGGCGTGTCGCTGTGCACGGCTCGACCGGCGGCGCACGACATCTCCGACCATCGTACCCCGACACGCCGCTGAACGCCTGCGCAACTGTTTCCGCGGGCGCTGGATCGTCGCTGCGGGCGGTTGTTTCGGAGGCTGGTGGGACAGCTACACTCCGATCAGCGGAGGAGGCTGATCATGAAGATGGCGGCGTCGAAGATGCTGGAGGCGTTGCTGGCGGCAGACGCGCCGAAGGAGCAGGCCCAAGCAGCCGCCGCAGAGTTGGGGGACCTGTACGTCGAGGTGAAGTCGAACACGACCCGTCTAAACGCCCTGATCGGACTCGTGATTGCACAGACTGTCCTCGTGACCGGCGTCCTGTTCCAGGTCGCGTTCCGTCTGCCTTGAACTCTGCCGCGGCGCTCCCCCGCACGCCGAATCCACCCACCGCGCGGTACCGCTACTCGTAGTCCTCGGCCGCCAGCGACACGCGCACGACCTCGGCGTCGTTCCTCGCCACCACGTGCCGGTTCGCGAACGCGGGGTGGGACCACAGGACCGCCCGGTCGTCCCAGCGGCCGGAGGCGCCGCCGCGGGTGCGGGTGGTGGGCGTCAGCAGGTGCGTCCGGTCGATCTCCTCGTAACCAGCCGGCGTGAAGCGGGCGAGGACGAGCTCGCCGGTCTCGTTGACGACGAACCAGCGGTCGCCGTTCTGCACCAGGTACGAGTTGGCCCACCGCTCGTGCGGGGTCAGCCGGTCGGTCGACCACAGCCGCTCGCCGGTCGCGGCGTCGAGGCCGCGGAACTCGCCGTAGCTGCTCAGGCCGTACAGCGCGCCGTCCGCGACCACCGGGGTCCCGAGCGTCGCCCCCTGCGGCGGCCGGTCGGTGCGGTTGAGGTTCTCGCCGCTCCAGAGCGGCCGCGCGGCCGGCCGGTCCGAGTTGAGGGCCATCATCAGCCCGCCGTTCTCCACCTGGGTCACCAGCAGGTAGCGCCCGCTCCGCACCGGCGTCCCGATGGTCAACCCGCTCGGCACCACGAAGTCGTGCTGCCACCAGACGTCGCCGGTCGCCGGGTCGAGCGAGGTCACCGCCGCCGCGTGCCACACGATGAGCTGCCGCACCCCGCCCGCGGTGATCACGATCGGCGACGAGTAGCCCGGCTCGGAGGTCGTCTCGATGGCCCGCCACGCCTCGGCCCCGGTCGTCTTGTCGAACGCCACCACCATCGCGTCGGGCTCGCCGCCGAGCAGGGCGATGAGGTGGTCGCCCTCGACGAGCGGCGACTGCGAGACGCCGAACACCGGCACCGTCACCCCGTAGTCGACGGCGGTCTCGACCCGCCAGACGAGGTCGCCGGTCGCGATCTCGAAGCACGACAGCGTCCCCGCCGCGCCGAGGATATAGACGTGGTCGCCGTCCACCGTGGGGGTCGCGCGCGGACCGATGGCGAACTTGAAGTGGATGTTGCGGTAGGCGGCGGGCCATTCCCGCGTCCACAGGACCTCGCCGGTCTCCTCGTCGAGCACCAGCAGCCGCTCGTGGCCGTCCATGGTGCGGCTGCCCGGCGTCTCCTGGTAGTCGAGGACGAAGACGCGGCCGCCGGCCACCGCCGGCCCCGCGAAGCCGCCGCGGATGGGCGTGCGCCACTTCACGACGAGGCCGTCGTCGGCGAACCGCTCGACAATGCCGGTGTCGCGCCACAGCCCGTCGCGGTCGACGCCCCGCCACTGCGGCCAGTCCTCGGCGCCGAGCGAGGCCGCGGCCAGGCAAACGAGCGTACAGCCAATCGCAGCCTTCATCCGGCTGCGCGCACGTTGATCGGACATCGACTGCTCCACGGAGAATCACTCGTAGTCGGCGGCGGCGAGCGACACGCGCACCACCTCGGCGTCGTTGCGCGCGAACACGTGGCGGTTCGCGTACGCCGGGTGCGCCCACAGCACCGGGCGGTCGACGTCTCGCCAGCGGCCGGAGCCGCCGCCGCGGGTGCGGGTGGTGGGCGTCAGCAGGTGCGTCCGGTCGACCTCCTCGTAGCCGGCGGGCGAGAAGCGCGCGATGACGAGGTCGCCGGTCTCGACGGAGATGAACGTGCGGTCGCGGTGCCGCACGATGTGCGAGCTCGCCCAGCGGTCCTGGGGCACGAGCCGGTCGCTCGACCACAGCCGCTCGCCCGTCGCCGCGTCCACGCCGCGCAGCTCGCCGTAGCTGTTGAGCCCGTAGATGGCGTCGCCGGTCACGATCGGCGTCGACGTCATGGAGTTCTGCGCCGGGCGGTCGGTGCGGTTGGGGTTGGCGCCCGTCCAGACCACCCGGGCCGCCGGACGGTCGGGGTTGAGGGCCAGCATCAGGCCCCCGTTCTCGACCTGCGAGATGAGCAGGTAGCGCCCGCTGCGGACCGGCGTGCCGATGGTCAGGCCGCTCGCGACCCGGAAGTCGTGCTGCCACCAGACGCCGCCGCTCGCCGGGTCGAGCGACGTGACCCCCCCGGGATGCCAGACGATCAACTGCCGCACGCCCCCCGCGGTGGTCACGATCGGCGACGAGTAGCCCGCCTCGACGACCGTCTCGATCGCGCGCCACGCCTCGACGCCCGTCGCCTTGTCGAACGCCACGACCATGGCGTCGGGCTCGCCGCCGAGCAGCGTGATGAGGAGGTCGCCCTCCACCAAGGGCGAGTGCGCCACGCCGTAGACCGGCACGGTGACGCCGTAGTCGGCCACGGTGTCGATCTGCCAGAGCAGATCGCCGGTGGCGGTGTCGAAGCACGATAGCATGCCGGCGGCGCCCAGGACGTGGACGCGATCGCCGTCGACGGTCGGCGTGGCCCGGGGCCCGGTGGCGAACACCGGCACGATGTTGCGGTAGGTGGCCGGCCATTCCCGCGTCCAGAGGACCTCGCCGGTCTCCTCGTCGAGGGCCAGGAGCCGCTCGCGGCCGTCCATCGTGCGGGTGCCCGGCGTCTCCTGGTAGTCGAGGACGAAGACCCGTCCGTCGGCCACCGCCGGCCCCGCGAAGCCGGCGCGCACCGGCGTGCGCCACTTCACGATGAGCCCGTCGGCGGGGAACCGATCGACGATGCCGGTCTCGCGCCACACCGCGTCCCGGTCGACGCCCCGCCACTGCGGCCAGTCCTCGGCGTGGAGGGCGATGGTCGCGAGGCAGGCGAGCGCGCACGCGATCGCGATGGTCATCCGGGCCGGCGAGCGACGATCAGGCATTCGGCTGCTCCAGGTTCAGTACGAAACGACGTCGACGCCGGGCACTCGATCGAAGTGCCTGCGGTTGCGGGTCACCAGCGGGGCCTCGTCGACGACCGCCGCGGCAGCGATCATCAGGTCCATCGTCGCGATGATCTCCCCGCTCCGCTGGAGACCGGCCAGCAGCCGCGCATAGACGGATGCGAATCGGTCGTCAGGATAGACGATCCCGAGGAAACTCGTCAGCCCCTCGACCCTGGTCCGCTCCCGGGGTGGACTCGCCGACCGTTCCACGCCGACGTACAGCTCACAGGCGGCGAACACCGACAGAACGATTTCGTGCCCGCGCAGCGAGTCGAGCAGATCGTGAGCCGGTCCCCGGCCCAACCCCGACGACTCGCGCAGCAGATCTGACGAGAAGGAAGTGTCGCAGTGGATCACGGATCCGCCGATCCGGTCGGGCTCTCGCCCCGGCGACGCACGACGTCGTCGATGGCGTCGAGCGCGTCAGGGCTCAGCACGAACCGTCCCAGCGCCGCCTGCAGATCCCGCCCGGTCCTGGGCGCGTCGAAGTGCTCCTTGATCACCTGCGAGAACGACTGACCCCTGCGCTGGTGGCGCCGAAGGGCTTCGTACGCCTCCGGGTCGAGCGTGATGGTCTTGACGGCCATGCACCCATCGTGCCCTTGAACCGGCGGGTCGTCAACCGGCGCGGGCGAGGACGCGTGCTACGCCGGACCCTCGGGTAGTGCCCGGCGGCTCCTCGCGTCACGCTCCGCCCGGATGAACCCCGCGACGTCAAGGTCCGGCCGGGCGCCGCCGTGATGCACCAGAATCCCCTTCTTCCGGACCAGGGCGGGTTCCGCGTCGACCCTGCGGAGCTGCAGGCAGTCTCCGGCGGCCACCATCTCCAGCTCGGCGCCGGCGACCAGGTTGAAGCGCTCCCGCAGGCTCTTCGGCACGACGATGCGCCCGGCACGGTCGATGGTGACGATCACGGCACGATGGTAGCTGTAGCAGGGCGGCCGATCAACGACCAGCGCGGGCGAACCGCGGCGGCCCGGAATCGATCATAATGGTTGGTTCCACCTGTCACGGAGAACCATCATGGCGACCTTCGAATCCAGAATCCACGCCCTGCGCATCGAGCCGCACCCGAACGCCGACCGGCTGGAGCTGGCCGCGATCGGCGGCTTCCGCTGCGTCGTCGGGAAGGGCTCGTTCACCGACGGCGATCTCGCCGCCTACATCCCCGAGGGGTCCGTCTGCCCCGACTGGCTCATCGCCGAGCTCGGCCTCGAAGGCAAGCTGGCCGGGAGCAAGAGGAACCGCGTCAAGGCGGTGAAGCTGCGCGGCGCGCTGTCGCAGGGGCTCGTCTACCCGGTCCGCGACGGCAGGGTCCGCGGCCGGCCGGTCGCCGAGGGCGACGAGGTGACCGACCTGCTGGAGCTCGTGAAGTACGAGCCGCCCATTCCTATCGCCATGCAGGGCGAGGTGCGCCCGGTGCACGGCGCGACGCTCCACTACGACATCGAGAACGTCAAGAAGTACCCGGACGCGCTGCAGGACGGCGAGCCGGTGGTCATCACCGAGAAGCTGCACGGCACGTGGTGCTGCCTGGGCTGGCATCCCGACCACGGCCCCATCGTCACGTCGAAGGGAATGTCGGACCGCGGCATGGCCCTGATCCTGAACGAGGCGAACCAGAAGAACCTCTACGTGCGCACGTGGCGCGCCTTCGAGGCCCCGTTCGAGACCGCGCGCGCCCGCCTCGCCGGTGGCGGGCAGGCGTTCTACGTGCTCGGCGAGGTGTTCGGCCGGGGCGTGCAGGACCTGCACTACGGCGAGCCGAACCCCGCGTTCCGGGTGTTCGACGCCTACGTCGGCGAGCCGGGCCGGGGCCGCTACCTGTCCCCGGACGAGGTCGAGTCGCTCGGCGCACTCTTCCCGCTCGTGCCGGTGCTCTACCGAGGGCCGTTCAGCGCCGCCGTGATGCTGGAGCACACCGACGGCGCGACCGCGCTCGGCGGCAAGCACGTGCGCGAGGGCGTCGTGGTGAAGCCGGCAACGGAACGGGAGTCGGCCGAGTTCGGGCGGGTCATCCTGAAGAGCGTCTCCGGCGACTACCTGACGCGCAAGGGCGGCACTGAGTTCAACTGAGGCGCGGCGCCGGCGGCCGTGCGACATCCCCAGGCAGCTGGTCGTTGATCTCGGAACCATGAAAATTGGACGATTGACGTCCAATTTTCATGGTTCGAGGTGGACCGCCTCCCCGAGCACCGGACATCGGAAGAGCCGTAGAGCGAACACCGGCACCGACCAACAGCTCGCTGCCCGCGCGCCGTTCCGCCCCCGCTTCGGCGTCGGCCGTCTATCGAACACCGGCGGCGATCCAACAGCCCGCCCGCCTACGAGACCCCGGCCTCCGCGGCACGGTCGATCCCACAGCCCGCACGCGCACGCCATCGCGGGAATGCAGGTCCCCGGGGCGATCTCTGAAACCTTGACCTTCTACACGTCGATCTGCTACATGTAGAAGTAAGAGGCATCAAGATGAACGCACCCAAGACCGAACTGCCGCAGGGCACGCTGGACCTGCTGGTGCTGCAGGTGGCCGCGAACGGTCCGATTCACGGCTACGGCATCGCCCAGCGCATCAAGCAGATCTCCCGCGAGGTGCTGCAGGTTCCCCAGGGGTCGCTCTATCCGGCCCTCCACCGCCTGGAGAACCGGAAGCTCCTCGCGGCCGAGTGGAAACCCTCCGACACCGGCCGCGACGCCAGGTTCTACCGCCTGACGCCGAAGGGCCGGGCCCGCCTGCAGGAGCAGACCGAGAGCTGGGCCCGGCTCGCCGAAGCCGTCGGCCTGATTCTCGGTACCGCGGGCGGAGGCGCGCGGTGAGCTGGTGGCGGCGCCTCCGGCACCGCGACCGGCTCGAAGGCGAGCTGGACCGCGAGCTGCGCGACCACGTCGAGCGGCAGGTGGCCGAGCACGTGCGGGCCGGCCTGCCCGAGGACGAGGCGCGCCGGCGCGCGCGGGTCGAGTTCGGCGGCCTCGACCACATCAAGGAGCAGTGCCGCGACGCGCGCGGCACGCGGTGGCTGGACGAGACATGGCAGGACCTGCGGTTCGCGGTGCGCCTGCTCGCCGGCCGGCCGTCGTTCACGGTCGTCACCGTCCTCGTGCTGGGGCTCGGGATGGGCGTCACCACGCAGTTCTTCACGATGTTCGATGCGCTGACGTCGAGGAGCCTGCCCATCGACGCCCCGGAGCGCGTGGTCCACGTCTCGACCCGGGACGGCCGCGCGCGTCCGGGGGGCGTCTCGTACGCCGACTTCGAGGACATTCGGAGCGCGGCGACGTCGTTCGGCGCGCTGGCCGCCTACGAGGCGGCGCCGGCCGCCGTCGCCGAGGACGACCGGGCGCCGGCGCGGCTGCAGCGCGTCTTCATCTCCGCGGTCGGCCTGCGCCTGCTCGGCGAGGCGCCCGTACTCGGCCGGGACTTCCGGGTCGCCGACGAGCAGCGCGGCGCGCCGCCGGTCGTCATGCTCGCCGGGCACGTCTGGCGCGACCGGTACGGCGGCGACCGGACCGTCGTCGGCCGGACCATCCGGATCGACGGCGAGCCGGCGGAAGTGATCGGCGTCATGCCGGACGGGTTCCGGTTTCCGCGGCTCGCCGATCTGTGGCAGCCGGTGTCCCAGGTCGCGGACCTCGCGGATCGACCCCGCGACCGGCGCGCCTTCGGCGTGATCGGCCGCCTCGCCGACGGCGCGTCGGTGGCGCGCGCGCGGGCCGAGGTGGAGACGATTGCGGCGACCCTCGCCCGGGACCATCCCGAGTTCCACGACGATGTCCGGCACGTGACGGTGCCGGTCGTCGAGCAGTTCGTCGGCGGCGACCCCACCGATCCGGTGTGGGTCGTGTTCCTGGCCTCCGGGGTCCTCGTCCTCCTCATCGCCTGCGCGAACGCCGCCAACCTGGTGTTGATGCAGGCCGTGCGGCGCCGCCACGAGATCGCGGTCCGGCTCGCCCTCGGCGCCAGCCGGTGGCGCGTCGTCCGGCAGGTGCTGATGGAATGCGCGGTGCTCGCGCTGCTGGGCGTGCTCGGCGGCGGCGGCCTCGCGCTGCTCGGTCTCCAGGCGCTCGACAACGCCATCCCCGACGGCGTGCTGGGCTACTGGATCACGTTCGACTTCGACACGCGGGTCTTCGCGGCGATGGTCGGGATCGGCAGCGCGTCCGTCATCGTCTTCGGTCTCGTTCCGGCCCTTTCGGTGTCCAACCGGGGCAGTGGGGCGCTCCGCGACGACGCGCGGGCCGGCGCGGGCCGGAGTACCGGTCGTCTGACCGGCGTGTTCCTGGCCGCCGAGTTCGGCCTGACGCTCATCCTGTTGACGGCGCTCTCCACCTCGGTGGTCAGGTTCGTGGAAGGTCGAAGGACCTTCACCGCGGTCGACGGGGCGGACGTGCTGACGGCGGAGGTCGCGTTGACCGCGGACCGGTACGCAGCACCGGGGGCGCGCACCGTCTTCTTCGAGGACGTGCGCGCCCGGCTCGGCGCGCAGAGCGCGACGGCGGCGATCGTCGACGCGCTCCCGGGCGGCGCCGCCGCCCAGCGTGCGGTGATGATCGAGGGACGACCGCCGACGCCGCCCGAGCTCCTCCCCACCGTGGTGACGCTGACGACGGGGCCGGCCTACTTCGACGCACTCGGCGTGACTCTGCTGCGGGGCCGGCCGTTCTCCGAACGCGACGGCGCGCCGGGCGCGGAGGCGGCCATCGTGAACGCCCGCTTCGTCGAGATCCACTTTCCCGACGAGGAGGCCCTCGGCCGCCGGATCCGGCTCGTCACCGAAGTCGTCGACGAGCGCGCTCCCTGGCTGACCATCGTCGGCGTGGCGCCGACGCTGCGACAGCGCCCGGGGCGCCGCGAGCCCGACCCGCTGCTCTATCTCCCGTCTCGCGCCGACCCGCCCCGCGTCGCGACTCTCCTCGCCCGCGCGCCCGGAGACCCGGCCTCGGCCGCGTCCCTGGTCCGCGAGACGGTCCGCCGGATCGACCCGGACCTGCCCCTGTTCCGCGTCCGCACGCTGGAGCGGGCGCTCGACGACGCCTCGTGGAACGGCCGGATGAGCGAGGCGATTCTCTGGACCATCGCGTTCATCGCCCTCGTCCTCTCGACGGCCGGTCTCTTCGCGGTGACCTCCCACGCCGTGGAACGGCAGATGCGCGACCTCGGCGTGCGAATCGCGTTGGGCGCGCGACCGCGGCAGGTGAGCTGGATGGTGCTGCGGCGGGTGGTCCGCCACCTGGCCATGGGCACGGTCGTCGGGGCCGTCTGCATCTACGCCTGGGCCGCGTTGCTCCCCGGGGGGAACGCCGGGGGCGCCGAGGGGCTCCTCGCTCGGCTGCTGTTGTTCGCGCCCGGGCCCGCCGTCGTCACCCTCGTCGGCCTGATGGCCAGCCTCGGCCCGGTGCGGCGCGCGGTCCGGCTCGATCCGATGACCGTGCTGCGAAGGGAGTGACTGTCATGAGCTGGTGGCGACGGCTGCGAAGTCGCGAGCGGGTCGAGAAGGAGCTGGACGCCGAGCTGCGCGACCACGTCGACCGTCAGGTCGCCGAGCACGTCCGGTCCGGCCTGCCGGAGCAGGAGGCGCGCCGCCGCGCGCGCCTCGAGTTCGGCGGCCTCGACCCCGTCAAGGAGATGTGCCGCGACGGGCGCGGCACGCGGTGGCTGGACGAGACGTGGCAGGACCTGCGGTTCGCGGTGCGATTGCTGCTCAAGGAACGCTGGTTCACGGCGGCGGCGGTGCTCGCCCTCGGGCTCGGCATCGGGCTCGCGAGCACCGGGTTCACGGTGTACAACGCCATGCTCGTCCGCGGTCTGCCCGTCGACGACCAGGACCGCATCATGGCGCTGGCGATGCGCGACGCCGACGGCCGCGAGCGGCGGCTGTCGTACCTCGACTTCCGGGACTGGCGGGCCGAGGCGACCGGCTTCAGCGGCATCGCCGCCTACGGCGAGCCGGCGATGACCATCGGCGACCCCGAGCTGGCGACCGAGCGGGTCTCCGGCGCGCGCGTCACCGCGAACACGTTCCGTCTCCTCGGCGTCGAGCCGCTGCTCGGCCGCGACTTTCGGCCCGAGGACGACCGCCCGGGCGCGCCGCCCGTCGTGGTGCTCGGGCACGGCATGTGGACGAGCCGCTACGGCGCCGACCCCGAGGTGATCGGCCGCGTCATCCGCGTCGACGGCGCGCCGGCGACGGTCGTCGGCGTCATGCCCGAGAGCTTCGAGTTCCCGATGTGGGCGGAGCTGTGGCAGCCGCTGTGGCTCACGCCCGACCTGGCCGGGCAGCCGCGCGACCGGCGGGTCTTCCGGGCCGTCGGACGCCTCGCCGACGGCGTGACCGTCGCGGGGGCCCAGTCGGACCTCGACGCCGTCGCGGCGCGCCTCGCCGCCGCCTACCCCGACACCAATGCGGGATTCCGGCCGTGGGTCGACCCGTTCAACGAGCACTACAACGGGACGCTGCGGCCCGCCCTGACGGCGCTGCTCATCGCCGCCGCCATCGTGCTGCTCATCGCCTGCGCCAACGCCGCCAACCTGTTGCTGGCGCGCGCCGCGCGCCGTAGCCGCGAGGTCGGCATGCGGGTGTCGCTGGGGGCGACGCGCGCGCGAATCGTGCGGCAGCTCCTGGCCGAGTGCGTGGTGATCGCGGGCGCGGCGGGGGTGCTCGGCCTGGGTCTCGCCAACCTGTGCGCGCGCCTGCTCACCCTGAGCATCGAGCCGCTGATGGCGCCCTTCTGGGTCGAGTTCGCCATCGACGGCCGCGTGCTGGCGTTCCTCACCCTGACGTGTCTGTCGGCCGCCCTGATCTTCGGGCTGGCGCCGGCGCTGCACACGTCGCGGGCGAACGTGCGCGATCTCGCCACCGCGGCCGGCCCTGCGGGGGCCGCCGGCCGGCCCGCCCGCCGCTGGATGGGATGGCTCGTGACGGCCGAGCTGGCCCTGACCCTGGTCCTGCTCGCCGGGGCCGGCCTGATGGCGCGCAGCCTGCTGACGCTCGCCCGCGCCGACCGGATCATCGACACCGCCGGCGTGGCGACCCTGCAGGTCGGCCTCCCCGACGCCCGCTACCCGACGGCGGCGCAGCGCATCGCCTTCTTCCGCACGCTTCACGAGCAGGTCGCGGCCAGCCCGTCGATCGCGTCGGTGACGCGGGCGAGCGCCATCCCCTTCGCGCCGGGCGGGGCGGCGCGGCGGACCGTGGCCATCGACGGCCTGCCCGCGCCCGACGGCGACTCGGCGCCGACCGCGCGCGTCGTCGCGATCGCGAACGACTACTTCGAGGCGCTCGGCCTCGGCCTCCAGCGCGGCCGACCGTTCACCGACCGCGACGGGACGGCCGGCAACGACAGCGTCATCGTCAACCGGCGCTTCGCGGACCTGCTCCTGACCGACGACGGTCCGCCGGCCCGCCAAACGTCGCAGCAGGAGCTTCGCGCCGGCGAAGCTCCAACGCGACCGCCAGGTCGCGCAGCCGCCTCCGCCTCGCGCCCGACCGACCCTGCCGGAGTCCGCGCCGTTCCACCGCGCGGGATCCTCGGCCGGCGGATTCGCCTGACACCCGACGGGGAGGCCGGCGAACCCGGGCCGTGGCTGACAATCGTCGGCGTCTCGCCGACGGTGCGGCAGAGCATGGCGGAGGCGCCCGGCCCGGTCGCCTATCTCCCGTACCGCGCGGAGCCGCTGCCGTTCAGCGAGCTCCTGGTGCGCAGCGAGCAGGGCGCGGACGCGGCGGCCCGCGCGGTCGGGCAGATCGTGCGCGGGCTCGACCCGGAGGTGCCGATCGGGCGCGTCTGGACGCTGGACGGCGTGCTCGGTCAGACGCTCTTCATCCCGCGCCTGATCGCGTCCCTGCTGGGTGCGTTCGCGTGGATCGCCCTGATCCTGTCCGCGGTCGGCCTCTACGGCGTCACCGCCTGTGCCGTCACGCAACGGACGCAGGAAATCGGGGTGCGAATGGCCCTCGGCGCCCGGGCCGACCAGGTCCGATGGATGGTGCTGCGGCGCGGACTCGCGCAGCTCGGGGCCGGATTGGCCCTCGGCCTCTGGGGCGCGCTGACCGTCGGCCGGCTGTTCGAAGCCTGGCTCGTGGACACCCCGCCGACCGATCCGGTCACGCAGGCCGCGGTCGCCGCCCTCCTCGGGGGCGTGTCGGTTGCGGCGTGCGTCTGGCCCGCGCGGCGCGCGGCCCGGCTCGACCCGGCGGCCGCGCTGCGTCACGAGTGAGCGCATTTGCGACCACGTCCGCGCCCGCGATCGTGTCGCTCTCGCGCCCGGCGGCCGCGCTGCGTCACGAGTGAGCGCGCCGCGACGGCGTCGACGGCGGCGACTGGAGGAGTCGAATGCTCGAGGTGCTCAACGTCTCCAAGTACTACGGCGGGCTCGCCGCGGTCCGCGACGTCAGCTTCACGGCTCGCCGCGGCGAGGTGCTCGGCTACCTCGGTCCGAACGGCTCCGGCAAGTCGACGACCGTCAACATGGTCGCGGGGCTCCTCGAACCCACCCTCGGCAAGATCCGCGTCGACGGCGAAGACATCCACCGCGACGTCCTCGCCCACCGGCGCCGCATCGGGTACGTGCCGGAGACGCCGGACGTCTACTCGTACCTCACCGGCCCCGAGTACCTCACGCTGGTCGGACGCCTCCGCGGCATCGCCCCCGACGTGCTCGAGGAGAAGATCGAGCGCTTCCTCCGCCTCTTCGGCATCTACGACGACCGGCATGCCCGGCTCTCGGGCTACTCGAAGGGCATGCGCCAGAAGATCCTGATCGCGGCGGGGCTGCTGCACGACCCCGAGATCGTCATCCTCGACGAGCCCTCCTCGGGGCTCGACGTCGGCGCCACCCTCGTCCTCAAGCAGCTCATCGGCGCCCTCGCACGTCCTCGAGATCGTCGAGCAGGTCTGCTCGTCGGTGGTCATCCTGCGCGAGGGGCGGGTGGCGGCCTCGGACCGCATCGAGAGCCTGGAGGCGCTGATGAACCAGTCGTCCCTGGAGCACGTGTTCACGCAGCTCGCGGTGCAGGACGACGCCGGCGAGGTCGCGGGCGAGCTGATGGAGGCGATGAAGCTGTGAGCGGCGACCGCGTCGGACGCGCCGGCCTCGACGAGAAGAGGAAGCACGAGGTCGCCTGGGGCTTCGATCCCGACGTCTACCGCCGTCTCGCGGGAACCGCGGTCACCGCGTTCGCGGCCGCGCTCTCCATCGCGGCCGCCGGTTACGGCATCGGTTTTCGGCGCATGCTGACGCGCACGCTGGAGACGCCGCCGGACACGTCGCGCCGCGCCCGCGCGCTGCCGCGCGCCGCCGCGCGCCTCGCCGCCGCGGTTCTCGCGCCGCCCCGGAGCCGGTCTGCTCGAAGGGGACG
>JAJEFC010000227.1 GCA_022820675.1 Vicinamibacteria bacterium
CCGCGCTCGGGATGCCGCGGCGCCAGCACGAGGACCAGGCCGGGCGCGCGAGCCCGCAGCCGCCGGAAGGCGTCGAGCACCGGCCCCTCCTCGCCGGGGTGCGTGCTCGCCGCCACCAGCACCGGCCGGTCGGCCGCGACGCCGAGCGAACGCAGGAGCTCGCCGTCGCCGGGCGCCGGGTCGGGGCGCGGCGCCGGCGGCGCGTCGAACTTCAGGTTCCCGGTCACGACGACGCGGTCGGACGGCGCCCCGAGATCGACGAGGCGCCGCGCCGACTCGTCGCTCTGGGCGCAGCACCGGTCCATGTCGCCGAGCACCCGCGGGAACCACCGCCGCACCAGCCGGTAGCGGGGATACGACCGATCGGAGATGCGCCCGTTGACGAGCACCGTCCTCACCCCGCGCCGGGCGCAGCGGCGCAGCAGGTTGGGCCACAACTCCGTGTCCACCGCGACGAAGAGGTCCGGCCGCACCCGGTCCAGCACCCGGTCGACGGCGGGCGGCAGGTCGAGGGGAAAGTAGAACAGGCCGTCGACCGCCTCGATGCCGGCCGCCACCGCCCGGCCGGTCCGGGTGGTGGTCGACAGCCACAGCCGGTGGCCGGGATAGCGGTCGCGCAGCCCCGCGATCAGGGTGCGGGCCGCCTGCACCTCGCCCACCGACACCGCGTGAATCCAGATCGACGGCCGCCCCCCCGGGTCGATGCCGTCCGGCAGATGCCCCCAGCGCTCCCGCAACGTCCCCACGTACTTGCCGTGGCGCACCGCCTCGTACAGGAGGCGCGGCGACACGGACAGGGCGTAGCAGACGATGGCCGCGCTGTACAGGAGATGCATCGATGGGGCCGTTGGCCTTCCGCCGCGCCGGAAGCCGCGGCGAGGTCCCCGCTGTCTCATGCGAAGATGCGCGCGCTGGCTCGTGCGAAGATGCGCGCGCTGGCGGTCACGCCGCCGCGCCAGGTCCTGCCGGGGCGGCCGGCGCCATGCCTGCGCGCGCCGCCCGGGCACGATCCGGGCACCGCTTGGTGCACGACGAGAAGTTGGTTCGCCGCCACGCAAGCGGCTCGCAGAGCCTCGCGTGCGAGCGCCGAAACCCACGGCGGCGTGTCGCGAGCGCCGACCCGGCCGCTCCCGTGGATCGAGCGACCGACAGGGCCGGGGGCCGTCGCCTCACGACTGCATCGTGCACCCCGACACCGCCCGGCGGTTTGACCCGACCACCGCGCCATAACCTACAATAGATCGTTTGTGAACCGCGATCAGGGGCACGCGGGGCGGAGGCGCACCCCACTGGAGGAAGTCGAGACAGGGCATGGCGACACGAGTAGGCATCAACGGATTCGGCCGCATCGGCCGCAACATCATGCGGGCGTCGAGGGGCGCGGACGGCATCGAGGTCGTGGCCGTCAACGACATCACCGACGCCGGGACGCTCGCCCACCTGCTGAAGTACGACTCGGTGATGGGCAACCTCAGCGAAGAGGTGGCGGTCGACGGCGACGGCATCCGGGTGGGCGACCGGCACTTCCGCGTCACCGCCGAGCGCGACCCCGCCAACCTGCCGTGGGGCGAGATGGGCGTCGACATCGTGCTCGAGTCGACCGGCCTCTTCACGAAGCGCGACGACGCCGCCAGGCACCTCGCGGCCGGCGCCCGGCGGGTCATCGTCACCGCCCCCGCCAGGCAGCCCGACGTGACCGTGGTGCTCGGCGTCAACCACGACCTCTACGACCCCGACCGCCATCGCATCATCTCGAACGCCTCGTGCACCACCAACTGCCTCGCCCCCGTCGCCAAGGTGCTGCACGAGCAGTTCGGCCTGAAGCGCGGGTGGATGACGACGGTGCACGCCTACACCAACGACCAGAAGCTCCTCGACCTTCCCCACAAGGACCTGCGCCGGGCCCGCTCGGCGGGGCTCTCGATGATTCCCACCACGACCGGGGCCGCCGCCGCGGTGGGCGAGGTGCTGCCCGAGCTCAAGGGCCGGCTCGACGGCATCGCCATGCGGGTGCCGACCCCCAACGTGTCGGTGGTCGACCTCGTCGCCCAGGTCGACCGGCCCGCCACCGCCGAGGCGGTGAACGCGGCCTTCACCGCGGCCGCCGACGGCCCCCTGAGCGGCATCCTCGACGTGGCCACCGCTCCCCTCGTCTCGATCGATTTCAAAGGCAACCCCCACTCGTCCATCGTCGACGGCTCGTATACGCGCGTGATGGAGGGCGACTTCGTCAAGCTGCTGTCCTGGTACGACAACGAGTGGGGCTACTCGTCCCGGTGCGTCGACCTCGTCGGGTTCCTGGCCGACAAGGGGCTCTAGTGGTGCGTCAAGTCCCAATCGGACACGGACATGGGTTCAGGGCCCGTAATCGTTGACGAATCACCGCCCACTCACCCGAACATTCAGTCATGACGCAGCACTGGCGAGGCTCCGCCTCAGACCGACGAGGCATGTAGGTACTGCGCAGTCGCCGATGCTGTGGTCGCTCCCATGGTAGCGAACAAAACACGATCAAAAACTTGACTCAACTGTGAAGATCACGCCCGTTCAAGGAATCTAGTGCCCCGAACCGTGGCTCCTGGAACGGTTCTGATCGGTACTATTCCCGTGTTTGCCAGCGATTCATGGCTTTCGCGAACTTCACGACCGGGACACCAGGCGCTTGCGCGGCGGGGAGTCGGCGCCGACGAAGCTCCTACGCGACCCGAGGGTCGCGTCAACCGCCGTAGCGGCGCCGCTTCACGGCCGCCCGAACCGACGCCGGAATCGCGATCGTGCCCAAGAGAACCATCCGCGACATCGAGCTCGACGGCCGGCGGCTCTTCGTCCGCGTCGACTTCAACGTCCCGCTCCGCGAGGGCGTCATCGGCGACGATACGCGCATCCGCGCCGCCCTCCCGACCCTGCGGCTGGCCCTCGAGCGCGGGGCGACCCTCGTCGTGGGGTCGCATCTCGGCCGCCCCGGGGGCGCCGCGAATCCCGCCCTTTCCCTGCTGCCTATCCGCGAGCGCCTGTCGGAGCTGTTCGACCGCCCGGTGGCCTTCGCGCCCGACGCTATCGGCGAGCCCGTGACCGCCGCCCTGACCGAGGCCGGCCCCGGCGGCATCGTGCTGCTCGAGAACCTCCGCTTCCACGCCGGCGAAGAAGCCAACGACCCCGCGTTCGCGGACGCCCTGGCCGCCCCCTGCGACGCCTACGTCAACGACGCCTTCGGGGCCGCGCACCGGGCCCACGCCTCGACCGTCGGCGTGGCGGGCCGCGTTGCCGACGCCGCCGCCGGGCTGCTGATGATGGACGAGCTCGAGCATCTCGGGGCACTCCTCGCCCCGCCCCCGCGGCCGTTCGTCGGCATCCTCGGCGGCGCCAAGGTCTCGGGCAAGCTCGAGGTCATCGAGAACCTCCTGCCCCGCCTCGACGCCCTCCTCGTCGGCGGCGCCATGGCCTACACGTTCCTGAAGGCCGGCGGGCGCCCGGTGGGCCGATCGCTGGTCGAGGACGACCTCGTCGACACCGTCCGCGGCCTCGAGCGGGCGGCGGACGACCACGGCGTGCGGCTAGAGCTGCCGGGCGACCACGTCGTCACCGACCGGCTCGACGCCGGCGCCTCACACGCCACCATCGGCGTCGACGACCCCGCCATCGGCGACCGACTCGGGGTCGACATCGGCCCCCAGACCGTCGGCCGCTACCGCGAGGCGGTGGCCGCCGCCCGCACCGTCCTCTGGAACGGACCGATGGGGGTGTTCGAGATTCCGCCCTTCGCCGCCGGCACCCTCGCCGTCGCCCGGGCCGTCGCGGACAGCCCCGCGACCTCCATCATCGGGGGCGGCGACTCGGTCGCCGCCGTCCACCGGGCCGGGGTGGCCGGGCGCATCAGCCACGTGTCGACCGGCGGCGGCGCGTCGCTCGAGTTCCTCGGCGGCCGCACCCTGCCCGGCGTCGCCGCGCTGCCCGACGCCGCGGGCGGGAGCTGACCATGCCCAGACGCCCCTTCGCCGCCGCCAACTGGAAGAGGTGCAGGACCGGCGAGGCCGTGCGGCCCGATGCGGAAGACCGGAGCGGGAGCTGACAGATGCGCAAGACCGGCGAGGCCGTGCGGCCCGATGCGGAAGACCGGAGCGGGAGCTGACCCATGCCCAGACGCCCCTTCGTCGCCGCCAACTGGAAGATGCACAAGACCGTCGGCGAGGCCGTGCGGCCCGATGCGGAAGACCGGAGCGGGAGCTGACCCATGCCCAGACGCCCCTTCGTCGCCGCCAACTGGAAGATGCACAAGACCGTCGGCGAGACCGTCGACTACGCACGCGAGCTCGTGCCGCGCGTGGGCGACGCCGGCGACGTGGACATCGTCCTCGCCCCGCCGTTCCCAGCCCTGCCAGCGCTGGTCGACGCGGTCGCCGACCTCGGGGCCGGCGACCGCATCACGGTAGCCGCGCAGAACGTCCACGCCGAGCCCCAGGGCGCCTTCACCGGCGAGGTCAGCCTGCCCATGCTCCAGGCGTGCGGCGTCACCGCCGTCATCGTCGGCCATTCCGAGCGGCGGCAGCTCTTCGGCGAGACCGACGCCGGGGTCGACGCCAAGGTCCGGGCCGTCGCGGCAGCCGGGCTCACCCCCATCGTCTGCGTCGGCGAGACCCTGGCGGAACGCGAGGCCGGCCGCACCTTCGACGTCCTCGACCGTCAGATCGACGCGGGCCTCGCGGGCCTGTCGCGCGAGCAGGCCGGCGCCGCCGTCGTCGCCTACGAGCCGGTCTGGGCCATCGGCACCGGGCGCGTCGCCACCCCCGACCAGGCCGACGCCGCCCACCGCCGCATCCGGGCAAGTCTCGCCGCCCGGTTCGGCGACGACGCGGCCGGCGCCTGCCGCATCATCTACGGCGGCAGCGTCAAGCCCGACAACGCCGCCGCCCTCATGGCGCAGCCCGACGTCGACGGCGCCCTCGTCGGCGGGGCGAGCCTCGACCCCGCCGCCTTCGCGGAAATCCTGGCCGCCACCCGACCGCCCGATAGCCGTATAATGGAGGGAAGATGCTGAGCGTTCTCCTCACCGCGGTGCACGTGCTGGTTTGCCTGTTCCTGGTGGTCGTCGTGCTGATGCAGCAGGGCAAGGGCGGCGGGCTGCAGGCCGCCTTCGGCGGCAGCGGCAGCGACGCCGCGTTCGGCGCCCGCTCGAGCGCCACCCTGCTGACCCGCGCCACCACCGTGCTCGGCGCCCTGTTCATGGTCGGGTCGATGACCCTCGCCATCCTCGGACAGCGCGGCGAGTCCTCGCTGCTGAGCGGCGTGGACGGCCCCGGCTTCCAGCCGGCGCCGCTGACCGCCCCGGCCGACGCCGACGCCCCCGCCCCGGCCGCGCTTGCGGAGGAGGACGAGGGGTCGGAGCCCGACGCCGAGACGGAGGAGCCGGCCGACGCCCCGGAAGAGCCTCAATAGAGTCGGCAGAGCAGAGCGGTCGCACCCACCCGTAGAGCGGTCGCACCCACCCAATGCGGAAGTGGCGGAACTGGCAGACGCACTAGCTTGAGGGGCTAGCGAGCCAATGGCTCATGGGGGTTCAAATCCCCCCTTCCGCACCATTACCTTTCTCGTCGTCCTCCCACCCTGCAAGCCCGCCCGGAGCGACCCCGCGCCGGCCGGCGGCTTGAAGTGCCCGTCGACACGTGGTGAGGGCAACCCATGGCAGTCGGCGGGTCCGGCTCCACACCGTGACACCGCCGCCGTCCACCTCCCTCAGAACCGGTAGCTGAGTCGGGCGGTCGCCTGGGCCAGATCGAGGATCTCGTAGCTGTGGAGCACCCTGAGCCAGCGGATGTCCGTGCCGACGCCGAGCCCGCGCCAGAGCCGGACGTCCACGCCTCCGCCCAGCGTCAGCGCGAGGCCGAGCGTGCTCTGCGAACTCCAGAAGGGGAACACGCTGAGCTCGTCGAGGCCCGGCGGCCCGTCGAGCTGCGCCATGTCCTCCGGCCACGGCGTCGCCGGGATCGGGAACACGGCGTAGTGCTCGGGGAACACGGCGTAGTGCTCGGTGGTACGCCCGAGACCCCCGCCGCCGGCCAGGTACGGGAACAGCCGGCCGTCGGCAATCGGGAACTCGACGGTGAACCTCGTCAGGAACGTGGTCACGCTCAGCTTGGATTCCTGGTCGAACAGGTCGTCGATGTAGGCGCCGAAGGCCGGGTAGTCCTCGGCGCCGGCAAACGTCGAGACGCCGAGCCAGGGGTGCGGCCAGTCCCCGCGTTCACCGGACAGATGTACCAGCTCCAAATCCATGCCGACGTGGCGGGTCAGCCGCAACCCGGCGCCGGCGCCGATGCCGACGTGCTCACCGTCCCCGACGGCTGCGCCTCCCAAGGCGTACACGAGGCCGCCGCTCTCAGGGACCTGCGCCACAGCGGGCGTGCTCGAAACCAGGGCCGCCGACACGAGAACGGCGATCACTGCGATCACGGTGGGCGGCAAGGCGGGTCTCATTGGCGGGAGTCTAGCACGCTCCCACGCGCGCCGGAGCGCCGGGACTGTGCGGAAGGAGGCTCTTGGGGGACGCGACCTTGCGCGGGAACGGTCCACGTCGTCTTCTTCGATTCGCGGCGACGCCAACAACGCGATCCGGATCGCCCGCCGCCGGCGGCGCCGAGACGCGCTATCATGATTCCCGTGAGGATCGGGGCAAGGGAAGAGAGCACCCACGTGGCCACCGCGCAGCCCGCCGTCAAGCTCACCTACGAGGACTACTGCGCCGCGCCGGCGGACAGCCGCTACGAGATGCTGGACGGCGAGCTGATCATGGTCGCTGCCCCGAATCTCGAGCACCAGAGGGTGCAAATACGGCTGACGACACGACTCGAGTTGTTCATCGAAGACCGGGCCCTGGGAACGCTGTTGACAGCTCCCTGCGATGTGCTCCTGTCCGACAACAACATAGTCCAGCCAGATCTGCTGTTCGTCTCCCGGGCACGGGAGCACCTGCTGCACGACGGCCAGAAAGTGCAGGGCCCACCCGACCTCGTGGTCGAGATCGTGTCTCCGTCGAGCGAGATGCAAGACCGGGGGAAGAAGCGGGCACTCTACGGGAAACACGGCGTGACCGAGTACTGGCTGGTCGACCCAGTCGCCGAGACCGTCCAGATCCACCGACTGGAGGACGAAATACTGGTTCCGACCCGCACCTTCGGCCGGGAAGAGACGCTGCGCTCGCCGCTGCTCGTCGGCCTCGAACTCCGACTGGACGACATCTTCTCGTCTTGAAGCCCAAACCGCGCCGGGTTCGGAAACGCCGATCGTCGGCAGTGTTCCCCGCGCCGCCGCCGATCGCGGCCGCGCCCGTCCTCGGCCGCGATCGGCGGCGGTAACCGGCGAGCCCCGGGGACCGTTCGATGGCGACCAGCGAGTCGCTCTGACGATGATCTTGTCGTGGAGCTCGGTGGCCAGCGGCTCCGTGGTGTTGTCGTGGTCCGCTTGTGCAGCCGCGGCCAGCCGCTCGGACGACGCCGTCTGTCTCGGCCGCGAGTCGTGAAGTGGAGCGCGACGCCGCCGGCGTCGACGCTCCGAGAGTCTCGTCGACGTCAGTCAACGCTTGTGATCTCGGCCTGGGGACCGGAAAGCGGGGCGGACGGCGGAACCGGAGGGAAGGACGATGTTGAGAGGCGTGCTGGCGATTCGCGGACAGGCGGCGGCGCGGGGCTACGGGTTCATCGGGGTCGAGGGGCGCGAGGCGGACGTCTTCGTCCTCGGTTCCGAGATAACCGACGAGCACGGCGGGCCGGCGACCCGGGGAGAATGGTCGGCGCTGGACGGCCGGACGGTGGAGATCGGCGAGGTCATCACGACGAACCGGGGCGACCAGGCGACGAACGTGCGGCTGCTGCCGGTCGAGAACGCCTCGACGGACGGCGCCGAAGCCTCGACGGCCGACGCCGACGCGGGGGGGCCGGAGGATGCGGCGAACGAGGAGCCATGGGCGGCCGGGATCCGCGCGCACCTTGAGCGTCGAGGCTGGACGCAGGGCGAGTTGGCGTCGCGGTCCTCCTTGAAGCCGAATACGGTCGGCGCGGTCCTGCGGGGCGACCCGACCAGCACCCGCACCCTGACCGCGATCGCCGCCGGGTTCGGCGTGGGGGTCGCCGCGCTCTTCGACGGCGGGGCCCCCGAGCCGGCCGACCCCTGGACCGCGGCGCTGGAGCACCTCGACGCGGCGGGCCGGTCGCTGGCCGCGGCGAACGTCGACGCGACCCCGCGCTCCGAGCTGACCCCGGACGCGGCGGCCGACGTCGAGCGGGCGACCCTGGCGGCGCACCGGGCGCTGGAGGCGATCGGCGAGGCCACCGCGGAAGTCCGGGTCGGGCGGGCGCTGTCGGCGTTCGTCCGGGGCGCGGAACCCGCAGAATCCTCGGGTCGATGAGCGGACCCGCTACGCGGCACAGCGGCGAGGAGGGCGACCCCGCGCGCGAGCCCCTTGCCCCATCGAGGGGCACCGAGGACAACCGCCGGATCCGGCAACCGAGAGACGACCGACACGACTACGGTGACGGATACCGGATTACACACCGTCAACGTGCCGCTGAGCCTCAGGAGGCGACGCGGCCGGTGCCTCCACGCGACACCATCGATACGCAGGGAGAAGACGATGGGAACGACCGCGGACCTCGGATTCAGGCTGCCAGACTTCACGATCGAGACCACAACACCGTCGAACACGCGGCGGGCCTGTTTCCGCGCCCGCAAGGTGCTCGAGGAAATCGTCTACGACACCGTCGCGCTGGAGAACAACCCGTTCACGTTTCCGGAAGTGAAGACGCTGATCGAGGGCATTACCGTCGGGGGCCACAAGATCGAAGACGCACAACAGGTCCTCAATCAGGCGCAGTCCTGGAGGAGACTGCTCCACGAGGTCGCGACCGGGACGTTCGTACCATTCACCGACGGCCTGGACTCCGCCCTCCGGCTGCACGCGTTGGCGGCCAAGGAGGAAGCCCTCGAATGGGGCAAGCTGCGAGGAGGCACGGTCAGTATCGCCGGCACGAGCCACGAGCTCCCGGCCGCTGAGACGCTCGAGAGCGTCTGCCGGACTGGTGCGCACGCACTCCAGGACGTGAGATGCGTTCACACTCGAGCCGCGGCGACGTTCCTTTTCGTCGCACGGAACCAGCTGTTCTGGGACGGGAACAAGCGCACGGGCCGCCTCCTCATGAACGGGCTGCTCCTGTCGGCGGGCCACGACGCCATCACCGTACCGGCCAAGAAGCGCCAGGAATTCAACACGAAGATGCTCCGCTTCTACGACACCGCAGACAGCTCGGAGATGATCGAGCTCCTCGTCGGGTGCTCCATCGACAAAGAGCTCACGATCCCTGAACGGGTCTCGTGAACCGGCCGCCAGGCCCGCCGATACGGCTTTTTGGGATCCCAGGACCGAAGACGATGAAGCGGACCTTGCTTCAATGAGGCCGCGGGGGCAGACCCCGCGGATGCCCCTCGCCCTCGCCGCGGCCGGCCCACAGGCTGACGTGCTCGCCGAGCTTCAATGAGGCCGCGGGGGCAGACCCCGCGGATGCAGGGCGAAGAAACCCGGCAAGGTGAGGCACAAGCGGCTTCAATGAGGCCGCGGGGGCAGACCCCGCGGATGCATCCGGCACGGTTCGAGCCGACCGGCGAGGCCGCGGAAGCGCTTCAATGAGGCCGCGGGGGCAGACCCCGCGGATGCGTCACCTGCGGGATCTGCACCGGCCCCGCGCCGGTCGGCGTGCTTCAATGAGGCCGCGGGGGCAGACCCCGCGGATGCCTCCTCTACGCCGCAAGGGTATCAATCCAACCCCCCGCCGTGCTTCAATGAGGCCGCGGGGGCAGACCCCGCGGATGCCCGGTTCGCATCCAGGCGTGGTAGTGCTTCATGGCGGCCCGCTTCAATGAGGCCGCGGGGGCAGACCCCGCGGATGCGCCGGCCCGGCAACGTCGGGGGGAAGGTCGCGCGGCCCGCTTCAATGAGGCCGCGGGGGCAGACCCCGCGGATGC
>JAJEFC010000064.1 GCA_022820675.1 Vicinamibacteria bacterium
CACACGAGCGTCTCGTTGGTGCACCACCAGTAGTCGGCTAGGGTCTCCCCCTTCCACGCGAACACCGGGATGCCGCGCGGGTTCTCCGGCGTTCCGCCCGTCTCCGGCCGGCCCACCGCCACCGCCGCGGCGGCGTGGTCCTGGGTCGAGAAGATGTTGCACGACACCCACCGCACGTCGGCGCCGAGGTCGTGCAGGGTCTCGATGAGCACCGCGGTCTGCACCGTCATGTGCAGGCTGCCCATGATGCGCGCCCCCGCGAGCGGCGACTTCCCCGCGTACTCCTGCCGCAGGGCCATCAGCCCCGGCATCTCCTGCTCGGCGAGCCGGATCTCGTTCCGCCCGAACGCCGCGAGCGACAGGTCGGCGACCTTGAAGGGCTCGCGGTCCGCGCGGACCGCCTCGTCGAACGCATGCGTGGTGTCAACCGCCGTCGGTCCCATTCCCGTCTCCTTGCTACCGGCCGTGGCGGGCGTCCCCGCCGCATTCGAGCGGCGATCCGCTCGCCCCCGCGTAACCGCGTTGTCCGACGGGCCGCCCAGAGCCCCCGTCCTTGCGTGGTGCCCGCCCTTGCGCCTCACGCCTTGTCGGCCGGGCGTCTCGGCGTCCGCCAACGTCCTTCGGGCGCGGTGCAGCCGCAAGATCTCCTCCACATGCTGCCCGACCGACCGGCACCGCCCCCCGTTCGGCCCGGCGCCGTCGCAACGGTGTCGCTCGACCCCGGCGGCGACCGGTCACTCCGTTCTCGCGATTCGGTACAGCTTGGACTGAGTGCGCAGGATGACGCTGCCCCGCGCCACCGCGGGGGTCGCCAGGGCCATCTCGTTCAGCGGGTTCTTGTGGAGGATCTCGAACTCGGGCCCCGCCTTCACGACGAACGTGTCGCCGTCCTCGCTCAGCAGGAAGATCTTCCCGTTGTAGCCCCACGGCGACGCGGTGAAGCCGTTGCCGATCTCGAGGCGCCGCCGGCCGTAGATCTCCTCGCCGGTGGCCGCGTCGTGCGCGAGGAGGAAGCCGCGGTCGAGCAGCGTGTAGTAGATGTCGCCGTAGACGAGGGCGGTGGTGTTGTAGGTGCCCAGCAGCGGATAGGCCCACACCACGTGCGAGTCCTGCGAGTAGGTCCGGCTGCCGGGGAACCCCTCCTGCAGCCCGCTCGCGACCTCCTGGTAGATGGAGATGTCGCCGGCCGCCCCGGGCTGGATGGCGTAGACCGGCCGCAGGGCGCCGCCCGGGTATCCCGAGCTGATGTAGACGAGCCCGTGGCTCGTGAACGGGCTAGGGGTGGTCAGCAGCGACATCCCCCCGAGCTCCCACAGGACCTCGCCGTCGAGGTCGTAGGAGCGGACCCTGCCGGTGGCGGCGGTCACGATCTCGGTGCGCAGGGAGTTCTCCCACACCAGCGGCGTCGACCAGGTGTGTCCGGGCTCGTCGCGCTCGACCCGCCACACGTCCTCGCCCGTCGCGGCATCGAGCGCGGTGAAGAACGACTGCGTGGTGTTGTCGTTGAGGACGTAGAGCCGGCCGTCGTGCAGCGCCGGCGACGACGCGGTCGCCATCGCCTGCATGGTGTTGAACGTCCCGACGTCGCGGCGCCAGACCTCCTCGCCCTCGAAGTCGAGGGCCGCCACCAGCCCGATGGCCCCGAAGTAGACGTAGACGCGCTCGCCGTCGGTGACCGGGGTCTCCGAGGCGTAGCTGTTCTTGAGGTGCCGGGTGATGTCGGGCACCGCGCGATGGAGCTCGCGCACCCACCGCACCGCCCCGGTCTCGAAGTCGATGTCGTACACCAGCCACCGGTGCTCGCCGTTGGCCGGCACCGACCCGTTGTGCTCGCCCGGGTCGTAGAGGCCGGGAATCGGCTGCACCTCGTCGTCGGCCGCGCTCACCGCGGTGGTGACGAAGATGTGGTCGCCCCAGACGATGGGCGAGCTCCAGCTCAGCCCGGGCATGTCGATCTTCCAGGCGATGTTCTCGGTCTCGCTCCACCGGTCGGGCAGGGCGGGATCGTCGGCCACGCTGCCGGCGTTCAGCCCCCGGAACTGCGGCCAGTGCTGGCCCGCCGCGTCCGGCGCGGGAGCCAGCAGCACGCCGATGCCGAGAATGCCGATCAGGATGCGCTTCATCGTGTCGCTCCTCGTTCCGGACCTCGCCGGGGGACGATGCGGCCGGCGACCGACCGATTGTACCAAACGCTCATGGCCACGCTTCGCGCAGCCACCGCGACGGCACGAAATCCGTCGGAGGCAGGCCGCTACCCGTAGCTGCAGCGGTCCAGGGCGGCGGAGGACACGACCCGTGGTCGTCATGGTTGGTGGTGGGTACCATCCCCGAAACCAAGCCGGTGGGACCTCCCCCATCGCTGGTCCCAGCGGCGCCGCCAGCCGGGCTGCCCATCGGTGCCCTCTCCTCCAGGAAGCCGCGCCTGCGAAGCAACCTGCCGGCAGCCGGCTATGGCGCTCGCCCGGAATCGGCGTCGGAGGGCCGCATGGGTTCTCCGCGCACGGCCCGTGCCGACTCAGGGACCTTCGCCCGCGAACGGATCCCGCGTCGGAAGCTCCGGAAACAGCGAGAAGTCGCGATCGCGGGTGAACAGCGCCTCGGCGCCGTGAGCCACGCAGATGGCGGCCACCCGGGCGTCGTGCACGACGGCGCCGCGCACCCGCGGCCGCCGAACGAACCGGCCCAGCACGTCGAGGAAGTCGCCCGTCTCGCCCAGCAGTCGATTCGACGGCGACGAGGTCCACGCCTCGAGCTGGCCCCAGGCGCGCTCCATCGGCGTCACCGCATCTCGCCAGATGCGCCGGTTGGTCACGACGCTCAGGAACTCGTAGCAGCAGGGCCACGGAATCCCCCAGGCGCGGTCGCCCTCGGCGAGCCGGCGCAGGAACGCACGCGCGCGGCCGTGCGCGCGGGACTCGCGGCGGTGGGCGCAGACCAGGATGTTCGTGTCGACCGCCGTCACGGGGCTCCCCGGTCGCCGTAGATGGTCTCGCGCAGGTCCTGCCACGAGTACGACTCCAGCGGGTCGGGCGCGTCCGGATCCCCGGCGCTCAGGTCCGGCAGCCGGTAACGGGAAAGAGCCGCCGGCGCCGCCAGCACCTGGCGCAGCCCTTCCTCGACCACCGCACGCAACGGACGACCGATGCGCCGGGCATGCCGCTTCGCCCGCAACAGAAGGTCGTCGTGAATGTCCAGCGTCGTCTTCACGATAGCCATACTACCCATATCAAAGAATATGGGTCAACCGTCCCATGGGAGCGGTCGCAAGCCGTCCGTCATCGCGTGCGCGAACAGGTCCCTCCGGCCGCACCGGTGCCGGAGTTCGATGGGCATGTCGACGCGTAGCCCCCCCGCTCGCGGCAGCCATCACGGTCGTCACGGGCTACCGGCCGGTCGGCCGTCAGAACCGAAGCGGCGCCGGCGTGGTACGCAGTCCGCCGGTGGAGTCGTGCTCCGCCACGATGAAGACCGGGAAGCCGAATTCGGGAGGCATGTGAAGACGCCGACCCCGGCGCCCGTCAGGGAATCAACCGACTGCCGCCGCGCACGGGCGCCGAGCGGCGTGTTTCCAGCCGGACGGCGACCGAAGCCACACCCGCCTCAACGAGCCGTGCTGTCGAAACGGACGTTCGTCTCCACGCGGGCCGAGCGACGTTCCGACCTTCCGGCGAGGCGCCGGCGACCCGCCGAACCGCCCGAATCGGGTCCATCCGGGACCCGGCGTGGAAAACCTCGCCGACAACGGCTACACTACGCAGATTGCCCGGCCGGGGAGCTGAGCCGCCCGCTCGCGATTCCCGGGCCGGTCATGCTACACGGAGCGCGTGAGCGGCGGTCGTCACATCGCAAGAAGAGAGTGATCGCACCATGGTGAGCACCGCCCCGGCCGCCGTTGCGGGAATCGCCGGCTTTCTCGCGCTAGGGTCCATCGCGTCTCCCGGCCTGGCGAGGCCGGCCGCCGCCCCGGCCGTCCCGGAGGCGGCGCAGGCGGTGGTCGACGGGACCTGCCGCCGCTGTCACAACGACCGGGCGCGCTACGGGAACCTGTCGCTGGACGGCTTCGACGTCGCGCGCGCCGTCGACGACCGCCCCCTGGCGGAGAAGATCATCCGGAAGGTGCGCACGGGCCTGATGCCCCCGGCGGGGACCGCCCGTCCCGACGAGGCCGAGCTGCAGTCGCTCGCCGGCGCCCTCGAGACCCTGGTCGACGACGCCGCGGCCGAGCAGCCGCTTCCCGCGCGCCGCAGCTTCCAGCGCCTCAACCGCGCCGAGTACGAGCGCTCGGTCCGCGATCTGCTCGCCCTCGACGTCCGCGCGAGCGACTACCTGCCGCTCGACACCAAGAGCGCCGGCTTCGACAACATCGCCGACGCGCAACTGCTCTCCCCCACCCTGATGAACGGCTACCTCCGGGCCGCGGCCGAGGTCAGCCGGCTGGCCGTGGGCGACGCGACGGCGGGGCCGCGGGAGGCGACCTACAAGGTCACGCGATGGGTCTCGCAGCGGGAGCAGGTCGAAGGGGCGCCCTACGGCTCGCGGGGCGGCATCTCCGTCGTGCACACGTTCCCCGCCGACGCCGACTACCGGTTCCGCGTCTCGTTCCACCACGAGACGACCGGAGAGCTGTTCGGCAGCGGCCGGGGGGCGCTGCACACGGTCGAGCATCCGGAGCAGATCGAGATCTCCGTCGACGGCGAGCGCGTCGCCCTCCTCGACATCGACCGGTGGATGCACGTCTCGGACCCGAACGGCGTCAACCTCCGCACCGATCCGGTCCGGGTGACGGCGGGGCCGCACCGGGTCTCGGCCGTGTTCATCCGCCACCTCGAGGGCCCCGCCCAGGACCTCATCTCGCCCCACGACTGGTCGCTGTCGAGCACCAGCGTCGCCAACGCCTACGGCTTCACGAGCCTGCCCCACCTGCGGGACCTCGCGATCCGGGGGCCGCTCGATCCCGTCGGCGTCTCCGACACCCCGAGCCGGCGGCGCGTCTTCACCTGCCGGCCGGCGGGGCCGGCCGACACGCCCGCGTGCGCCCGCGAGATCGTCGACCGGCTCGGCGCCGCCGCCTACCGCCGGCCGCTGACCGCCGGCGACCGGCGCGCCCTGATGGCCCTGTACGAGAGCGGCGCGGCCGAGGGCGGGTTCGAGGCGGGCGTCCGGATGGCCCTGGAGGGCATGCTCGCCAGCCCCCACTTCGTGTTCCGCTTCGAGGCGCCCCCGGCCGGTATCGACGCCGCCGAGGGCTTCGCCCTCTCGGGCCACGCGCTGGCGTCCCGGCTCTCCTTCTTCCTGTGGGCCGCGGGCCCCGACGCCGAGCTCGTCGACCTCGCCACCGCCGGCCGGCTGACCGACCCCGCGGTGCTCGACGCCCAGGTGCGGCGCATGCTCGCCGACCCGCGGTCGGAGGCCCTCGCCACCCGGTTCGCGGCCCAGTGGCTCCGGCTGCCCGATCTCGACCCGCTGCACCCGGACGTGCGGACCTACCCCGACTTCGACGAGCAGCTCAAGCACGCCATGCGGCGGGAGACGGAGCTGTTCTTCGACCACCTTGTCCGGGAGGACCGGAGCCTGACCGAGCTGTTGACCGCGGACTACACGTTCGTCAACGAGCGCCTCGCCAGGCACTACGGGCTTCCGGGGGTCGCCGGCGAGCGCCATCGGCGCGTGACCTGGCCGTCCGCCCACCCCCGCCACGGGCTGCTGGGGCACGGCAGCGTGCTGGCCCTCACGTCCTACGCCGACCGCACGTCGCCGGTGCTGCGCGGCAAGTGGGTGATGGAGGTGCTGCTCGGCAGCCCGCCGCCGCCACCGCCGCCCGACGTGCCCGATCTCGACGACACCGCGGCCGCCGACGGCGGCCGGCTGCTGTCGGTGCGCGAACGGCTGGAGCAGCACCGGCGGAGCCCCGCGTGCAGCTCGTGCCATCGGATGATGGACCCCATCGGGCTCGCCCTGGAGCACTACGACGTGACCGGGGCTCGGCGCGTCAAGGACAACGGCAACGCCATCGACTCGACCGGGGAGCTGTACGACGGCACCCCCGTGGCCAGCGCCGGCGACCTGCGCGCCGCCCTGCTGAAGCGCCCGGGCGCGATTGCGAGCACGTTCGCCGAGAACCTGATGGCCTACGCCCTGGGCCGCCGCATCGAGCATGTCGACATGCCCGCGGTCCGCGACGTCGTGCGCGCCGCCGAGGCGGACGACCTGCGCCTGTCCCGCTTCATCCTCGAGATCGTCCGCAGCCCCGCGTTCCGCACGCAGGGCCGGGCGCCGGATTCCGTGGAGGACTGATCAGCATGGCCTTCGTCACCGGCAAGCATCTCCCCCGCCGCACGTTCCTGCGAGGTCTCGGGACGACCGTCGCGCTGCCCTTCCTCGACGCGTTCGTCCCCGCCGGCCGGCCCTGGCGCCGGGTGGCGGCGGCCCAGTCGCTCGACGATCCGACGCGGCTCGTGTGCATCGAGAACGTCCACGGCGCGGCCGGCAGCACCGCCTTCGGCGCCTCGCGGCACCTGTGGTCGCCGGCCGCGACGGGGCGCAGGTTCGACCTGACCCCGAGCGCCCTGAGCCCCCTCGAGCCGTTCCGCGACGTGCTGACCATCGTCAGCGACACCGACGTGCGGCCGGCGGAGGCGGTCACGCCCCCCGAGATAGGCGGCGACCACTTCCGCTCGAGTGCGACCTTCCTCACCCAGTCGCATCCGAAGCAGACGGAGAGCTCCGACGTCCGCGCCGGCATCTCCCTCGATCAGCTCTATGCCCAGCGGTTCGGCCAGCGCACGCCGATTCCGTCGATGCAGCTCTGCATCGAGAACGTCGACCAGGCCGGGGGCTGCGCCTACGGCTACTCGTGCGTCTATACGGACACCATCAGTTGGTCGTCGCCGACCGAGCCGCTGCCGATGATCAGGGACCCGCGGCTGGCCTTCGACCAGTTGTTCGGGACGGGGGGCACGCCGGGAGAGCGCGCCGTCCGGCGCCGCCAGCAGCGCAGCGTGCTCGACTTCATCACCGCCGAGGTGGCCCGGCTCGCTCCCACCCTGGACACCGCGGACCGGCGCCGCATGGACCGCTACCTGACGGACATCCGGGAGATCGAGCGGCGCATCGAGCGGGTCGAGGCCCGGAACCTCGGCGGCGAGCCCCGCGAGCTGCCCGACGCGCCGGCCGGGGTGCCCGACTCGTTCGACGAGCACGTCAAGCTGATGTTCGACCTGCAGGCGCTCGCGTTCGAGACCGACATGACGCGGGTCTTCTCGTTCAAGCTCTCTCGCGACGCCACCGGGCGCGTCTACCCCGAGAGCGGCGTCACCCGGGGCTTCCACCCCGCCTCGCACCACGGCGGGCGCGAGCGCAACATCGAGGAGTTCGCGCGGCTCAACCGGTACCACGTGAGCCTGCTGCCCTACTTCCTCGCCAAGCTGCGAGCACTGGAAGAGGGCGACGCGACCCTGCTCGACCGGTCGATGGTCATCTACGGATCGCCCATGGGCGACCCCAACGTGCACAACCACAAGCGCTGCCCCCTCTTCGTGGCCGGCGGCGCCAACGGGCGCCTCCCCGGCAACCTGCATCTCCGGGCGGCGCCGGGGACGCCCATGGCCAACGTGATGCTCGACCTCGTCCAGCGGCTGGGGCTCGACGACGTCGAGCGGTTCGGCGACAGCACCGGCGCGTTCTCGCTGAACGCCTAGGAGTCTGCGGCGTAGAACGGGACAGACTGCTGGCAGGATTGGTTGGGCGCCAAGCGGAGCCGAAGGCGACGATTGGCGGGCTAGTGCCGCGCCATGACTGAGTGTTCGGGTGTGCGGGGCCGTGTTCGTCGACGATTGCGCGCTGCAACCCATCTGCGTATCCGGGAAGATTGGGGCGTAACGCGCCATCGGTGTCCCGCGGCCGTGGTTCGCGGAACCGTTTGTCGCAGCTCTACTTCTGTTCTTGCAGGCATTCGCGGAGATTCCAGGCGTTGACGAGATTCATGGCCGGGACACTGGACGGCCCGCGCCCGCCTTTACCGGAGAGAGTCATGCTTCGAGTCCGGACCGGCGTCCTCATCACCCTGCTCTGCGCCGCGTCGGGACCGGCGTGGGCGGCCGTCGACGCGCCCCTCGCCGACGCGGTCATGCGGCAGGACGGCGAGGCGGTGCGAACGCTGCTCGAGGCCGGCGCCGACGTCGACGCGC
The DNA here is from genome assembly GCA_022820675.1 of Vicinamibacteria bacterium. Classification (GTDB taxonomy): domain Bacteria; phylum Acidobacteriota; class Vicinamibacteria; order Vicinamibacterales; family UBA8438; genus JAJEEA01. The sequence goes on from JAJEFC010000064.1 coordinate 8,187, forward strand.
CGCTGGGCGACGGCATGACCGCCCTGCACTGGGCGGCGCGGCACGGCAACGTGCCCACCGCGCGCCGCCTGCTCGCGGCCGGGGCCGAC
>JAJEFC010000106.1 GCA_022820675.1 Vicinamibacteria bacterium
GCCGTGGCTCGGAGTCCGGGGGATCCGCACGGGCCAGCGCCGGGTCGGGCTCGGGCTCGCCCTCGGACCGTTGCTCGGAGTCCGGGGGACCCGCACGGGCCGGCGCCGGTCCCGGTTCGGGCTCGCCCTCGGACCGACGCTCGGGGTCCGGGCGCTCCGCGCGGGCCGGCGAGGCGTCGGCCGGCGGCCCGTCGGCCTAGGCCAGCGCCTCGTCGAAGGCCCGCCGATAGATCGGCTCCATCTCGCCGCCGAAGTCGAGCTGGTTCGAGAAGGGCACGCCGCGACGCCGGCACCGTGCGGCGGCGCGGGCGCTGAGCCGCACCAGCGTGTCGAAGTCGAGCCGCTCCCGGCTGTAGACGAAGTGGTGGCCGGCGCGGGTCCAGTCGAGCTCGTCGCCGATCTCGTTCAGGGGCCGCAGCACGAACCGGTCGGCGTCGAGGTCGGCGCACAGGTCCACGAACCCGTCCAGCTCGTGCCTGTTGACCCGCATCGGCATGAAGACGAGGTGGATGCGCGGCAGACCGCCCCGCCCGCCCTTGGCCGCGATGAGGCGGCGCAGGTTGGCGAGGATGCGGTCGAAGGTGTCGTTGCGCAGCTTGGCGTAGGTCGCGGCGGTGGCCGCGTCGAGCGAGACGTACAGCTCGATGCGGCGGCCGAGCAGCCGGCCGATGTTCCGGTCGGTGAGGATTTGACCGTTGGTGGTCATCTCCACCAGCTTGTTGCCGTCGCCGAACGCGTCGAGGAGGGCGTCGAAGTCCTTCATCATGAACGGCTCGCCGATGGAGCAGTTCACGAGCGACGCCGCGTTCTCGAAGAAGGGTCCGTAGTCGCCGAGCGTGTCGAGGTTGAACGGCGCCTCGACGTCGTCCTTCTCCAGCGCCTTGGCGAAGTCCCAGTCGCAGTAGACGCACGGCGGCTTGACGTTGCAGACGCCGTACATGTCGATGCCGAGGTTGGTGGGGGTGGACGCGAGCTCGGCGCGGCCCTCGAGGCCCTCGCGGGTGTTGAGGACCGCGTTGCGCAACTGCCCCGCCACCGTCCGGTGGCGCGCCGCGTCGCAGTGGGTGCGGGGGGCGGCGACGCGGACCGCGAGCTGCCGCTCGTCCCCGGGCCTCGCCGAAGGCGGAAGCTGGCGGTCGGCCCGCAGGATCATCGCGCCGCACCCGGCCGGCACCGGGACCGAGACCGTCCACCAGCCGTGGGGAAGCTCGAACGACTCCGGCGGGCCGCCGGCCTCGACGGTCAGGCGCTGCCGAAGGTCATGGAATCCGCTCCAGACCCGGAGCTCGGCGAAGCCGGGCTCGGCGCGCGGCTCGAACTCGATGCGGCCCCGCAGGCCCATCCAGCGAAAGCGCTCGAGGTCGTCGTGCTCCAGCCCGTAGAAGCCGGCGACGTAACGCGCGTCGGCGGCGGTGCGGTCGAACGCGGTCGGCGCCGGCCGCGCCGGGTCGTTCAGGACGGTCGGCATCGTGCCGGGCGCGCTCTGCACATCACGATTCTACCGGCATGGGCAAAAACGCGTCACGGAGGAGATGGCCCGCCATGCGTCATGTCACGCCGGGGGGGTGATTCGCGACGACAGACAATCCGGCGATCTCAATGCGCGCTCACCGCCGGCTCGAGCCCCGACTCCGCGATCGTCGGGGCCGCCGCCTCGGAGGCCAGGAACTCGATGAGCCGCTGCGCCCCGGCCGGGTTGGCCGCGTCCGCCGCGATGCCCGCCGAGAACGTCGTGACCCGCTGGTACTCGGCGGGGATGGGCCCGGCGTAGGCCGCCCCCTCGATGGAGAGTATCTCGCTGACCTGCTGGAAGCCGATCTCGACCTCGCCGCGCGCCACCACCGCCGCCACCCGCTCGCTGACGATGCGTCGGCTCCTGGGCGCCAGCTCCTCGGCGACCCCGAGCCGGGGGAACAGCTCGGTGGACACGTAGGTCCCGCTGACGCTCGCCGAGTAGCCGATGGACTCGGCCGCGAGCAGGGTCTCCACGAACGCCTCGGGGGTGCTGATGTCCGGCAGGGGGGCCCCCTCCCGCACCGCCAGCCCAATCGACGAGGTGGCGAGGTCGACGCGCGTGTCGGGCCGGACCAGGCCCCGCTCGGTTAGCCCGTCCAGGCCCGCCTGCGACATGACGAGGACGTCGAAGCGCTCCCCGCGCTCCAGCCGCGCCGGGATCGAGTCGGGCGCCCCGCCCGTCGACGCCCCGTACGCGGTCGCCAGGCGGATACCCGTCTCGGCCTCGAATAGCGGCGCCAGCGCATCGTAGGCGGCGGCGAGGCCGCCGGACGTCACCACCGCGACCTCCCCGGACGCCGCCGCAGCGCCCGCCGCCGGCTGGTCACCGGACGGCGGCGCGCAGGCCGCGATGGATGCCGCCAGGACCAGGAGGAACGTGATCATCGGGCGTCTGGGCATGCTCTGCGTCTCCGCGGCGCGGGGCCGCCGGCCCCCGCCGATGGTATCAGGAAGTCGAGGGACCTGCGACGGCCGCTGACGGCCGCTGACGGCCGCCGACCCTGTGTCGACCGTGACCCCTTGCCAGAGATCGCCGCCCGCCACTCCCACGTTCCCGATACCGGCTCGGCGTCCGGCGCCCAGGCGGTCGCGAGACGGCTGGATCCTTGAGTGCCTTGCTACACTCATCCGGTGTCTAGTCGACGGAGCCGTCAAACGGACGTTGCGGACGACAGGAATGCCCTTCAGCTCGCCCGGATCCGCACCGTCGAGAAGGACATCTCCGTCAACCGGGTGGCGCGAGCTCCCGAGCCTCGTGGCGGCGCCGCACGGCGCCGGCAAGCCGCAGTCCGGCGGCTGCTGTTCCTCTCGGAGGCCGCGAGACCGCGCGAGGCACCCGCGCGCTGGACACGTGACGAGCTGCATGATCGCTGATCCCGAACGTCGACCCCTCGTCCGGCTGCGATGGCTGATCGCGTTCGCCCTCGCATTGGCCGCCGGTCAGGCACGAGCCCAGGAGTGGACCGGATGGCGCGGGCCGGAACGCGATGGAATCGTGCCGGCCGCACAGGCCCCGGCGGACTGGCCCGAATCGTTCTCCCCCGCCTGGCGCGTCGAGGTAGGCGAGGGCTACTCGTCGCCGGTGGTCTCCGCGGGGCGGGTCTTCGTCCACGGCCGGCGCGGCGACCTCGAGGTCGTGACCGCGTTCGATCTCGCCAGCGGCGCCCGGCTGTGGCGGCGCGACTACCCGGCGCGCTTCGTGCAGAACACCATCGTCCCCACCGCCCTGCCCGGTCCGTTCGCGACGCCGGTCGTCGACGGCGGGCGCGTGTTCACGCTGGGCGCCGGTGGCATCCTGTCGGGCTGGGACGCGGCGTCCGGCGATCTGCTGTGGCGCAACGACTACTCGGCGTCGGTGCAGGTGACTGGCCTGTTCTGCGGCACCGCGGCCTCGCCCCTCGTCGACGCCGGCCGGCTGATCGTGCAGGTCGGCAGCGACCCGGGAGGCGGCCGGGTGCTCGCCCTCGACCCGTCAACCGGCGCCGAGATCTGGGCGTGGCGCGGGGTGGGTCCGGGGTACGCGTCGCCGACCCTGATCGAGGTCGACGGTTACCGCCAGCTCGTCACCCTGACCGAGTCGTCGGTCGTCGGGCTCGACCCCGCCCACGGGACCCTGCTCTGGAGCACGCCGTTCACCGACGAGTGGAACGAGAACATCATGACCCCCGTCTGGACCGGCGCCCACCTCGTGGTCTCCGGCCCCCGCCAGGGGACGCACGCATTCGCCATCCGCCGTCACGGGGACGCCTGGCAGGCCGCGCCGGCCTGGAGCAACCCGGGCGTGACGATGTACATGACCTCCCCGGTGCTCGCCGACGGCATCGTCTACGGGCACTCGACGGCCCGCGCCGGCCAGTTCGTGGCCCTCGACGCCGCGACAGGGACCGTCCGATGGGCGAGCGAGGGCCGCGAGGGCGAGTTCGCGACGGCGCTGCTGGCGGGAGACGACCTCCTCCTGCTGACCGGCGACGCCGAGCTCCTCGTGGCGGAGCCGAGCCCCGCCGGCTTCACCGTCTCTCATCACTACCACGTCGCCGACGGCGTCACCTGGACGGTCCCGGTCCCCCTGCCCGACGGCCTGCTGGTCCGCGACGCCACCGGCCTCGCCCGGCTCGTGGCGGCGGACTGATTCCCGAGCGTCCGATCGCCGCTCGGCGAACGCCCCCCTACTCCGTGGCGCAGGCTCGCGACATCTCGCTCAACGGCGGAAACCCGCGCTCGACAACACGGCGCAAGCTCCGGCGCCGCCGTGCGGCTCGATCGCGCCTTGCAACCCGTCAGGGCCGACCGGTACTCTCTTGGCCGGCTACCGTTGCGTTCCCGCGCCACGCTCGCGGAGGCCTCGGTCGAGCCGAGGAATCGACGCCATGGCGAAGATCGAAGGAATCCGCATAGCGAACTACCGGGTGTTGAAGGACCTGACACTCGGCAAGCTGTGGAATACGCAGCAGGTCCGGCCCTTGACCCCGATGTCCGTCGTGATTGGGAAGAACGGGGTCGGCAAGAGCTCGCTCTTCGACGCCTTCGGCTTCCTCGCCGACTGCCTGAAGCTTGGCGTGGAGGAGGCATGCGACGCACGGGGGCGGGGTGGGTTCGACCGGATACGCTCGCAGGGCAGCGATTCGGCCATTCGATTCGAGCTCCACTACAGACAGGGCGCGGGAGCGCGCCCCATCACCTACGAGCTGGAGATAGACGGGGACGATTCCGGACGACCGTACGTATCCCGAGAGCGCCTTCGGCAGCGCCGCAAGGGACAGAGCCACGGCCGGCCCTTCTCCTTCCTGATGATGCGGGACGGCAGGGGCCTGGCCTGGAAGGGAGAAGCGCAGGGACGGCGGTTCGATGAGACGCGCGACGCCTTGTCGGAGCTGGAGTCGTTGATCAATCTCATCGAGAAGGGGTCGCCGGGAGAGGAGACCGCCGAAACGGAGATCGTCGAGCTTCAGGACAAGCGAAAGCTCGGCATCGCCACCCTGGGCGCCCTGAAGCAGCATTCCAGGATATCGTCGTTCCGGCAGTTCGTGGAAGGGTGGTACCTGAGCTATTTCACGCCGGATGCCGCCCGAAGCCTTCCGTTGGCGGGACCACAGAAGCACCTGAACGTTCACGGCGACAACCTCGGCAACGTCGTGCAGTTCATGGAGCGGGAGCATCCCGACCGATTCCAGGGCATTCTCGATCGCATCGCCGACAAGATTCCCGGCATCGGCCACATCGGCACCAAGAAGAGCGCCGATGGACGACTGCTACTCCGCTTCAGCGACAGGGGGTTCGCAGACCCGTTCTATGCGACGCAGATGTCGGATGGCACGCTGAAGGTCTTCGCCTACCTGCTCATGCTCGAAGATCCGCAGCCGCCCCCGTTCATCTGCATCGAGGAACCCGAAAACGGTCTGTACCACAAGTTGCTGGCGGTGCTGGCCGAGGAGCTGCGCGCACATGCCACGGCCGGAAGGGATGCACCCCAGGTATTCGTCACGACGCATCAACCTTACTTCGTCGACGCGCTGAAGCCGGACGAAACCTGGATTCTCGAAAAGCAAGACAATGGCTTCGCCACGATACGCCGCGCCAGCGACGACCCGATCGTCACCGCATTGTGGAACGAGGAACTCCCCCTCGGCGGCCTTTGGTACAGCGATTACCTGGACCGGAAGTAGAAGCGCGGATTCCTATTCCGTCTTGTCCTCGAACTCGCAGAGGTCGGCGATGACGCACGACCGGCAACGGGGCTTGCGCGCGGTGCAGACGTAGCGGCCGTGCAGGATGAGCCAGTGGTGGGCGCCGCGCCGGAACCGGGCCGGCACGTGGCGCAACAGCCGGTCCTCGACCTGCCGGGGGGTCTTGCCGGGGGCGATTCCGGTGCGGTTCGAGACCCGGAAGATGTGGGTGTCGACGGCGATGGTGGGCTCGCCGAACGCGGTGTTGAGCACGACGTTGGCGGTCTTGCGCCCGACGCCGGGCAGGGCCTCGAGGGCCTCGCGGCGGGGGGGGACCTCGCTGCCGTGCTCGTCGACGAGGATGCGGCAGGCCTTGACGACGTTGGCGGCCTTGGTGTTGAACAGGCCGATGGACTTGATGAACTCCCGGACCCCGTCGACGCCGAGGTCGAGCATGGCCCGGGGCGTGCCGGCGGCCGCGAACAGCGGGCCGGTGGCCTGGTTGACGCTGACGTCGGTGGCCTGGGCCGAGAGCATCACGGCGACGAGCAGCTCGAACGGCGAGCCGAAGTTCAGCTCGGTGGTGGGCTCGGGGTTCCCGGTCCGCAGGCGGGTGAAGATCTCGGTGCGCTTGACCTGGTTCATGGGCGGGACCGGCGGCGTGATTCCGGCTATTATAGGCGCCGCCCGGGAGGCTGCGCGGTGGATCGTCGAAGCCGCGGCGCCATGGACTACGCGACGCCGCAGCAGACCCGATCCCGGCGCGGTGAGCCCGGTCGGCGCGCGCGGGGCGGCGCCATGGACTACGCGACGCCGCAGCAGACCCTCGACGGTCCGCACGTGGCGGCGGTGGGACTGCTCAGGGCCGCTGGCGTTCGCCCCGGCGCCGCCGCGCCGGGGCGGCGACTCCCTGGAGGGTCGGAGGGGCCGCCATCGACGACGCGGGCGGCGCGGCCCCGCGGCCGCGTTGCAGGTCCGCTGACGCGACTCCCGCGGCGCGGCACCTGGACACGTGCGATGCAGACCGCGAAGCTCCCCGAAGGCTGCACGGCCCTCGCGCCCGACGGATCGCAGATCCGCGAGCTGGTCGCGGTGACGCGCGGCAGCCTGGTGCACTGCCTGCTGCCGCCGGGGGCGACGTCCCGGGCGGTGGTCCATGCGACGGTCGAGGAGGTCTGGTACGTCGTCCAGGGGCGCGGCCAGGTCTGGCGCGCGGACGAGAACGGAGACTCGGTGGTCGACGTGGCGGCGGGCGTGGCCCTGAGCATCGAGACGGGATGCCGGTTCCAGTTCCGCAACACCGGCGACGACGACCTCTGCATCCTCATCGTCACCATGCCACCGTGGCCCGGCGCGCAGGAGGCGAGCCCGACTTCCGGCCACTGGCCGCCCGCGGGCGAGTAGCCGCGAAGGCGGAAACGATGTCCGTCGCCGCCCCCCGGCCCCCCGCCGAGAACGACGCCCCGACCCCGCTCGTGCCGGGCGCGCCGCTCGATTACCTCCGGGCGCTGCGTCCGCACCACTGGATCAAGAACCTGATGGTGTTCGTGCCGCTGCTGGCGGACCACGGCACCGACGGGGAGCTCTACCTGAGGCTGCTCGGCGTGTTCGCGGCGCTGTCGGCCTGCGCGTCGGGCACCTACCTGCTGAACGACGTGCTCGATCTCCCGCACGACCGCCGGCACCGCCGCAAGCGGCATCGGCCGCTGGCCGCGGGCAGGACGGCGCTGCCGCCGACCGTCGGCATCGGCCTCGCGCTGGTGGCGACCGGCCTCGCCGCCGCATTCGGGCTCTCCGTCGCCGCGGGGCTCGGCGTCCTGCTCTATCTGGCCGTGACGTTCACGTACTCGCTGTGGCTGAAGCGCAAGACGTTCATCGACGTCATGGCCATCGCCCTGCTCTACGCGATTCGCGTGCTCATCGGCGCCGCCGCCGTCTCCGTCACGCCTTCGCCGTGGCTGCTGGCGTTCTCGCTGTTCGTCTTCCTCGCCATCGCCATCGCCAAGCGGCAGACCGAGCTGGCGGCGGGCGAGGGCGCCGACGGCCGCGCCTACCGCGCGGAGGACGGCCCCGCGATGGCCGCGCTCGGCGCCGGCAGCGGGTTCGCGACGGTGGTGGTGCTCACGCTCTACATCCAGAGCCCGGAGGTGGAGACCCGCTACGCGCAGCACGAGCTGCTGTGGCTGGTCTGCCCCCTGCTCGTCCACTGGCTGGGACGGCTGACCCTGCTCGCGGCGCGCGGCGAGGTGGACGACGACCCCCTGGTGTTCGCGATGCGCGACCGGACGAGCTGGCTGACGGCGCTGGCAATCGGGGCGATCGTCATCGCGGCCCTGTAGAAGGCGGCGGCGACGCCTTGCGCTGCAGCAGACCCCACGCAGGGAGGTCCGGGGGGAAGGCCCTGCGATGGCCGTGGATTCCCGCCTATCACCTGAAGCCGGACCCTGACCGCGGGCACCGGCAAGCGCATGGGGAGGGCCTTGGCAATGGGCCGAGGATTCCCCCGCCCATCGAGCGCCCCCCGGGTGCGCGTACACTTGACGCAGCGCACGCTGGCCGCCCGCAACGGCAGGCGGGCGGACGATGTCGACGAATTCCCGGACGAGGAGCGATGCAACTGTCGGGATGGGGCCGCTACCCGGTGCTGGACTGCCGGGTCGCGAGGCTCCGCCGATGCGGAGAGCTGGGCGCCCTGCTGGCCGACCTCCGCACCCTGATCGCGCGGGGCAACGGGCGCGCCTACGGCGACGCGGCGCTGAACCCGGCCCTCACGCTGTCCATGCTGGCAATGGACCGGATGCAGTCGTTCGACCCCGACACGGGGCTGCTGACGTGCCAGGCGGGGGTGCTGCTGTCGGACGTGCTGGCCACGTTCGTGCCGCGGGGGTGGTTCCCGCCGGTGGTCCCCGGCACCGAGCTGGTCACCGTGGGCGGCATGATCGCGGCCGACGTGCACGGCAAGAACCATCACCGCGACGGCTCGTTCGGCGCCCACGTGGAGTCGCTGATGCTGGCGACGGCCGACGGCGAGACCCGGCGCTGCAGCCGCTCGGAGAACGCGGATCTCTTCCGCGCCACCCTGGGCGGCATGGGCCTCACCGGCGTGATCCTCTCGGCGAGCTTTCGCCTGCGCCGCATCGACTCCGCGTACGTGCTGGCCGAGACCGTCGCCACGCGCGACCTCGACGAGACCATGGCGCTGTTCGAGGCGTCCGGGGACCGGCCGTTCAGCGTCGCCTGGATCGACTGCCTGACCCGCGGCGGCGGGCTGGGGCGTTCACTGGTGTCCCGCGGGGCGTGGCTGCCGCGGGCGTCGCTGCCCCCGCGGCTGGCGGCGAGCCCCATGCGCACCGCGTCACCGGCGAGGCTGGCGGTCCCCGTGGATGCGCCGGCCGGTCTGCTGAACCGGAGGTCGATCCGCGTGTTCAACGGGCTGTACCGCCTGCGCGGGCGCCTCCGCCGCGGCCCTCGTCCGGTGCACTACGGCTCCTTCTTCTTCCCCCTCGACGGCATCGCCGCCTGGAACCGCCTCTACGGGCGGCGCGGCTTCGTGCAGTATCAGTGCGTGCTGCCGAAGGCGGAGAGCCCGCGCGGCCTCGCGGCGCTCCTGGGATGCGTGGCGGCGGCGGGGCCGAGCCCGTTCCTCACCGTCCTCAAGCTGTTCGGTCCGGCCGGCGAGGGGCCGATGTCCTTCCCCATGGAGGGCTACACCCTGGCCCTGGACTTCCCGATGCGCCCCGGAACTCCGGCCCTGCTGGACCGCCTCGACGACATCACCCACGACCACGGCGGGCGGGTCTACCTCGCCAAGGACGCCTGCGCGGCGCCGGAGCGCGTGCGGCAGGGCTATCCCCGCCTCGACGAGTTCAACGCGGTTCGGACCCGGGCGAACTGCGGGGGGCACCGGTTCGCCTCGGCGCTGTCGCGGAGGCTCGGGCTGTGAAGGCTCCCGGTACCGCGCGCATCGGTCGACCGTCGGCGCCTGATGATGGCGCGCGATGGTGTACCGAAGCCGCGGAGGTACGGTCTGTGAAGGCTCCCGGTACGGTCCTGGTCGTGGGCGCCACGTCGGACATCGGCCGCGCCGCCGCCCTCCGCCCGCCGCCTCGCCCGCGACGGCTGCGCCCTGCAGCCCGCGGAGTCGCGGAGACTCGGTCCGTGAAGGCTCCCGGTACCGTCCTGGTCGTGGGCGCCACGCCGGACATCGGCCGCGTCGTCGGCCGCCGCCTCGCCCGGGACGGCTGCGCCCTGCAGCTCGCGGAGTCGCGGAGACTCGGTCCGTGAAGGCTCCCGGTACGGTCC
>JAJEFC010000174.1 GCA_022820675.1 Vicinamibacteria bacterium
GTGTCGGCGGGCCGCCCGCGGCCCACCGCGTACTCCTCGCTCCAGATGACCGCGTCGTTCTTCAGCAGCTCGACCGACCGGATGGGCGCGGTGCCGACGACCCGCCCCTCGACCTCGCGGACGTCGGCGTACTCGGCCTCCTGCCCCATCGCGGTGCCGTTGACGCTCATGTCGAGGATGATGCGGTCGCCGGTCGTCGCATACGTGCGCCGCTGCTTCATGGCGTCGAAGATGGCGTCGCGCGAGCGCTCGGGGGCCATCACCGCGCCGAGGCCGCCGCGCTGGGCCAGCGAGTCGCGGTTCGGAGCGGAGTAGCCGGGGTGCGACAGGTGGTCGTCGGACGCGGCGATGAGGCCCACCCGGTGGCCGTGCGACAGGTACTGCCGGACGAACCAGTTGAAGGTGCCGTGCATCGACATCATCTCGATGAGCGGCTCGAGCTGGGGGTCCGACTGGCGGTAGTCGCCGGGGTTGTGGGCGTGGGGGATGACGAGGACGTCGTCGGGGTCGTAGCGCGCGTGCAGGCCCTGGTAGAGCTCGGACAGGGTGGGGTACTCGACGGCGGACACCGGCGTGCGGTCGGTGGTGTCGCGGTAGAGCACGTTGTGGTGGCCGCCGAACCGGGCCGGCCGCGTCCACTCCCAGCCGAGATAGGGGATGAACCGCCCCGGGTCGTCGAACGCCTCGACGGCGCTCTTCGACAGCTCCCACTCGGCGTCGTCGAGCCAGACGTCGTGCTCGGAGTGGGTGACGAAGTCGAGCCGGGCGTCGTCGCGGGCGAACGTCATGAAGAAGTCGATGGTGCCGATGCCCTCGGCGTAGCCGGAGTGGCCGTGGGTGTCGCCCCAGAAGATGCGCCGCTCGGGGTCCTCGACGACCAGGATCGGGTTGGCGTCGCCGGTGATCTCGCGGTCCTCCGAGCGGAGGGTGATCCAGTGCGGGCCCGGCTCGTCCAGCGTCAGCGGCACCAGGGTGATGGCCTCGGACCCGGCCGGGGTGGTGGCGCGCACCTCGCCGTCGACCAGCACCTCGAAGGCGGGGATGTCGCCGGTGGCGCGGTTGAAGAACGCGTCCTCGGCCCGCACCGACAGCTCGAACGGCTCGCCCGGCTCGACGATGCTGGGGGCGAAGCCGTGCACGCCGGCCACCCGCGTCCCGCTGACGACGAAGGGCAGGATGGGCAGCGGCCGCCACTCGCCCGACGCGTCGAGGTCGACGTAAAGAGGCAGGGGCATGCGCGCGCTCGACGTGCCCGTCATGAGCAGCCCCGGCCCGCCGCCGCCGGTGTCGCCGTAGGTGATGGTGACCGTCTCGCCGGGGTCGAGGCGGCCCGCGGCGAGGCGGAAGACGAGGGCCGGCTCCGGCGCCCGGAACCCGCCGTGGGGGCCGCGCGCCATGGTGACGTCGGGCTCGAACCGCGCGTCGCCGTCGCTGGTGGCGATGGTCACGTACCCCTCGCCGGCGGCGTCGTCGGTCTGGAAGGGGCCGTAGTTCATGTTGAAGTGCCGGGCCACCCAGAAGCCGCCGCCCGTCTCGACCGCGCGCGTCCCCGCCGTCCACGTCTGGCGGATGGTCTGGTGGCTGCGCGCCTCGAACGGCCCGAGCGACTCGGCCATGAGCTCGCCGAGGGCGCCGGGCTCGTCGTGCAGGGTGAACTGGCGGACGAGCCGGTCGATGACCGCGCCCTGGGCGAGGGCCGCCTGCCCGGTCGGAGGCAGGGTCGACTGCAGCCGCACACGCGGACCCTCCAGGCCGACCTCGTCGCCGCCGAGGGCATAGGCGTCGACCCACTCGTCGAGGATGCGCGCGCGCTCGGCGATGGTCGTCTCGTCGGTCGGGCTCGCCGCGACGTCGGTCTTGAGCTGCTCGACGGCGGCGCGCAGGTTCGGCGACAGGTAGTCACCGGCGGTCCCGTCGTCCCCCGGTGCGCCGCAGGCGGCGGCCCAGCCGGCCAGGGCGAGGGCGGGGAGGCTCGAACGGAGGATCATGACGCCATTGTATAGCCTGCCGAGTCGGCCGGTGCGCACGTGACGGGTGCAGCCAAGGGGCCACCGGGCGTCGCGAACCGCCGCCGGCTGGTGCTAGAGTCGACGGTGGACTCGGACGCAGGAGGAAGCCATGCACTACCGGGTGCGCGGGAGGTTTCGCGAGGGAACGGCCGCCGAGTTCAGGCGGCTGCTTCGCGACGGTACCATCGCGCGGCAGCGGCCGGACGGACAGGAGATCGTGGAATCGATGGAGCGTGCGGTCGTCACCAACGCGGGTGTCGTCGAATGGAGCGAGGTCTGCTACTGTCCGACGCCGCTGCAGCACGAACGGGCGACCGTCTACGATCGGTTCTTCGACGACATGACGACCGAACGCGTCGAGGGATACCTGCCGCACGAGGGCCGGCCGTTCCTGGCCCGTCTCGACGAGCTCGCGGACTCGACGGATCCGGGTCCCGACCGGTCGGAACCGGCCCGGGGCTGACCGCTTCGGATGCGCCTGACGGTCGTCCGTCCACGGCGGCGGCCGCAGCGGCGCGGGCCTGACGGGTTCAGGCGGCGTCGCCCCAGCGCAGCCGCGCGG
>JAJEFC010000112.1 GCA_022820675.1 Vicinamibacteria bacterium
GCTACGGGTCGCCGCCGGCACCAGGCCCGCGGCAGGATGGTCACCGCGCGCTCTGCTTCTCCTTGCAGGTGATGCACACGCGGGTCCAGGGGATGGCGTTCAGGCGCGCCTCCGCCACCGGCTCGCCGCAGTCCCGGCAGACGCCGTAGGTGCCCTGCTCGAGTCGCCACAGCGCTTCCTCGATGGCCTGGAGAATCTTGGCGTCGGTCTGCTTCAGCTTGAGCTGGATGTGGACCTCGTTGTTGCCGGTCGCCTGATCGGCGAGGTCGCCCTGGCGGCTGCTCGTCCCCTCCCCCGACTGAATCGGCTTGGCGCCCGCCCCCACCGTCAGGATCTCGGAGCGCTTGCGCAACAACGCGTCCCTGTAGCGTGCCATGTCCATCGGGACTCTCCGGTACCGGCGCGCCGCCGCGGAACCGCAGGCCGCCGGCCAGTCGAAACGCAGGCGGCCGCACCCGCTCCGTCGCCGCCGCCCGCATCGGACCGCATCCCGACCAGACCGCATCCGGGATGCACGTGCAACTGATAATCATATCAGATGTTCGGCCGCCGCCCCTCTCGCGGCATCTCGCCTCTCTCGCAGCCGTTCACGGCGGGTCGACGGCGGTTGGGGTGACCGGGTTGGAGCCTGGGCGCGGCCGGGAGCCGAGCCGTCGATGCGTCGGCCGTGGTTGGCGCGGCCCGGCTCCGCCGCGCCGGTGCGGGAGCCGCGCATTTTCGATGTGCAGACCGCGTCGAGAACCGCCGGCCGCGGCTCGGGGCGACGGCCCCGTCGCCTGCTCGTCGGCCTCCGCTGCAGGCCTGGTCGGGGGGTCCGCGCCGCTACTCCGCCCTGAGCGTGCCGAGCGGCTTGCGCCTTAGCGCGTCGAGGCTGGCCGCCACCCCCACGCTCCCCACCACGAGCGCCGTCAACAGCATGCCCCCGAGGTTCACCACCGGCGCGGGGTTCCAGTCGATCTCCAGCAGGTGGCGGCTCAGGCCCCACGTCAGGCCCAGGGCGCCCACCGATCCCACGGCGCCGGCGAGGACGCCCAGCGTGCCGTACTCGACGACGAGCATCGTCACGAGGCTGCGGCGGGTGGCGCCGAGGGTCTGGAAGATGGCGGTCTCGTAGCGCCGCTGATACTTCGTCATCGCCACCGAGCCGACGAGGATGAGGACGCCGCTGAACACCGCGATGCCCCCGACCACCGAGATCGCGAGGGTGACGTAGTCGAGAATGCGACGGACGGTGGCGATCACCTCGAGCCCGTCGATGACCGAGACGTTCGGGAAGGCGGCCACCAGATCGCGCTGCAGGAGGGCCCGCGCGTCCGTCTCCGGGGGGCCGCGCAGGAACGAGATAAAGCTGTGAGGCGCCTGGTCGAACACGCCGGGGCTGAACAGGAACATGAAGCCGCCGCTGCGCGAATCGTCCCAGTCGACCGCGCGCACGCTCGACACCGTCGCCCGGATGTCGCGCCCCAGCACCCGGAACTGCAGCACGTCCCCCATCGCCAGGTCCAGCCGGTCGCGGATGCTCTCCTCCACCGAGACCTCGGGCCGGCCGGGCCCGCCCGGCTCCCAGAACGCGCCCTCGACGATCCGCTCGTTCGCCTCGAGGTGCCCGCGGTAGGTCACGGTGAACTCGCGCCCGACCCCCCGCCGCCGCACCTCGCGGCGGGTGTCGAGGCGCGTGCGTCGTCCGTCCACCCCCGTCACGCGCGCCCGCAGCACCGGAAGCAGGTTGGGGGCCTCGCCGGTACGCTCCTCCAGGAGCTCGCTGACCCCGGCCTGCTGGTCCTGCTGAACGTCGATCAGGAACATGTCGGGGCTGTCGTCGCGGATCTCCATGGCGAACGCGCCCAGCAGGTTCGCCTGCACCGCGTGGATGCCGATGACGAAGAAGCTGCCCAGGCCCACCGCGAGGAGGATGACGCGGGTCTGATTGCCGGGCCGCGCGAGATTGAGGACCGCGTGGCGGACCGCGAACCGGGCTCCGGCGCCGAGGGGCTGTATCAGGCGGACGAGGACCCGACCGACCCCGTGCAACACCACCGCGACCGCCGCGAAGCCGCCGCACACCCACAGACCGGCTTCCAGCGACGCCGCCTGCCAGGTCGCCAGCCCCACCACCCCCGCCGCGAGGGCGCCGACCGCCGCCCAGCGCACCCAGTCGCGGGCCGCGGGCGGGATGAGGTTCCACCGAATCAGGGCCAGCGGCTTGATGGCCCGCATCTCCAGCAGCGGGCCGAGCGCGAACAGCAGCGACACGAGGACGCCCACCCCCAGCCCCTGCAGGACCGCCGACCCGGTGACCCCGTACGACAGGTTCTCGACCCCCGCGACGGCCGCCGCCTGCTCGGTGAGGGAGGACGGCAGCGCGGCCAGCATCCCGGCCGCCAGGGCCACCCCCAGCAGCGCGCCGCCGAGCCCCAGGACGGCGACCTCCACCACGTAGACGGCCAGCACCTGCCGGCTCGTCGCCCCGAGGCACTTGAGGACGGCGACGCTGCGCACCCGCTGCTGCACGAAAACCCGGGTGACGCTCCACACCCCGATGCCCCCGAGCACTACCACCACGAAGCCGATCAGGCTCAGGTAGTCCTCGGCCCGCGAGAGGTTGCGGGCAATCCGGTCCTCGGTGTTGCGGTACGACCGCACGCGCACGAACTCGTCGCGCAACGGCTCGCGCAGCGACGCCACCAGGGGGTCGACGCGGGGCTCGGGCACCCTGACCAGGATCTGCCGCTCGGCCCGGGTGCCGAGGGTCAGCAGCCCCGTCTCGAGGAGGTCGGCGTAGTCGACCAGCACCCGCGGGCCGAAGCTGAACGCGCCGATGCCTCCCCCCGGCTCGCGCAGAACGACGCCGCGAATCTCGAAGCTGCGGTCGCCGATGAGGATGTCGTCTCCCACCGCGACGTCGAGCTGGGTCAGCAGCTCGGGCCGCACCAGCGCCCCCCCGCCGGCGAGCAGGGCGTGGTCGTAGGGCCGCCCGCCCTCGAGCACGAAGCGCCCGTAGAACGGAAACGCGGCCTCGACGCCCCGCAGCTCGACCACCCGGGCCACGACCTTCGTCTCGTCGGCGGGCCGGGCCATCGTCGGCGTCTCGATGGACCGGGTCCGGGCGAGCCCCGGCTCCGCGCCCAGGATGGCGTCGATGGTGTCCAGGGCCGCCTCGGACCAGGGCTGCTCCGACTCGATCTGCACGTCGGCGGCGAGCAGGGCGCGCGTCTCCCCGTCCATCGCCACGCCCACCTGCTGGATGACCGACCGCAACGCCACGATCGCGCTCACGCCGACGGCCACGCAGACGAAGAAGAAGGCGAGCCGGCGCCACGACGCGCGCAGCTCGCGGCCGACCATCTTGAGCACGAACGTCATGCGACCCCCTCCACGACGGGCGGCGCCACCCGTTCCGTACGGCCGTCGCGCATGCGCAGCGTGACGTCGGTGCCCGACGCCAGCTCGTCGTCGTGGGTCACGAGCACGATGGTCGTGCCCCGCGACCGGTTGACCCGACGCAGCAGCTCGACGATGTGCCGTCCGTTGGCGCTGTCGAGGTTCCCGGTCGGCTCGTCCGCGAGAAGGATAGGGGGCTCGTTGGCGAGGGCCCGCGCGATAGCGATGCGCTGCTGCTCGCCGCCCGACAACTGCGCGGGATAGTGCCCGGCCCGGCCCTCGAGCCCCACCTCGGACAGCAGCGCCGCCGCCCGGTCGCGCGCCCGCGCGGCGCCGGCGATCTCCAGCGGCACCAGCACGTTCTCGAACGCGGTCAGCGACGGCACGAGGTGGAAGAACTGGAAGACGATGCCGATCTTGCGGCCCCGGAGCCGGGCCAGCGCGTCCTCGTCGAGGCCGGAGATCTCCACGCCGTCGATGACGATCTCGCCGGTGGTCGGGGCGTCGAGCCCCGCGATGAGACCCAGCAGCGTCGACTTCCCGCTGCCGGACGGCCCGACGATGGAGACGTACTGCCCCGAGGACACCGTCAGGTCGAGGGGTTGGACGATGGTCAGCGGCGCGTTCCCGCTGAGGACGGTCTTGGAGACGTTGCGGAGCTCGATCATGCGTTCACTCGCGAGACGGACGTGACGTGGCCCGCGGCCGGGGCTTCACGGGTTCAGCGCGGGCAGCAACGGCTCGAGGGCGTCCCGGACCCGCACCGCCACGATCGCCGCCCCGTCCGCGTTCGGGTGAATGCCGTCGGCCTGGTTGAGGGCCGGATCGGCGGCGACCCCGTCGAGCAGGAACGGCATGAACGCCACGTCGTGCTCGCGGGCGAGATCGGTGAACACCGCCCGGAACTCCGCCGTATAGGCAGCCCCGAAGTTGGGAGGCGCCTCCATGCCCGCGAGCAGCACCTGGATGCCGCGCTCCGCCGCGAGCGCCAGTATCCGCGAGAGGTTGCGCCGCATCTGGTCGACGGGGAGGCCGCGGAGCCCGTCGTTCCCGCCCAGGGCGAGGACGAGGATGCGCACGTCGCCCTCGAGCGCCCACTCGGCGCGGCTCAGCCCCGCCGCGGTGGTGTCGCCGGACACGCCCGCGTTCACCACCGTCACCGCGTAGCCGTCGTCGCGCAACGATCGCTCCAGGCGGGCGGGATACGCTTCGTCGACGTCGAGCCCGAGCCCCGCCGTCAGGCTGTCGCCCAGCGCGACCAGCAACGGGCCCGATCGGGCGTCCGCGTCGAGCTCGGCCGTGG
>JAJEFC010000173.1 GCA_022820675.1 Vicinamibacteria bacterium
GCCGCGACCACGCCGGCCCCGGGCGCTTCCCAGGCCCCCGCGCCGGAGCCGCCGCGCGCAGCCTGGGAGCACCTGACCGCGGAGGAGGCGGACCTGCTCGAAGCGATCGCCGACCAGTTGATCCCGAGCGACGACCTCGGACCGGGCGCGGTGGCGGCGGGCGCGGTGGTCTACATCGATCGGGCCCTCGGCGGCGCGCTGTCCGGGTCGCGCGACGCCTATCGGGCGGGCCTCGCCGCCTTCGACCGCTACTGCCGGGCCTCGCGCGGCGCGCCGTTCCGCGAGCTGCCGCACGTCGACCGGGTCTCGGCCCTCATCGACGTCGAGACCGGCGCCGCGACCGGCGCGCGCACCGGCTTCGCGGGCAGCTCCGCCGGGTTCTTCAACATGGTGCGCGGCCACGTCCTGCAGGGGACCTTCGGCGACCCCTGGTACGGCGGCAACCGCGACTACGTGGGCTGGGACCTCATCGACTATCCCGGCGTGCGGACGGCGGTCTGGCCCCGGCTGCAGGCGCAGCTCGAGGCCGGCGAGCTGCCGTCGCGCCGGCGGTCCGCCTACGACACCGAGTACTTCGACCGGGCGGTGGTCGACGCCGCGACCGGGGAGAAGCGCCATGGCGACTAGACTGCCGGGAACCGACGTCGTCATCGTGGGGCTCGGGGCGGCCGGCGGGGTGGCCGCGCTCCCCCTCGCCGAGGCCGGGCTCGACGTGATCGGGCTCGAGGCCGGGGGCCGCCTCACGCGCCGCGACTTCGCCCCCGACGAGATCCGGAACAACGTGCGGGCCTGGCCGTTCTCGGTCCAGAAGTGCGCCAACGAGGTGCCGACCCTCCGCCGCACCCGGTCGGAGACCGCGGTCCAGGGCGGGGGCCACCCCATGATGAACGCCGTCGGCGGCACCACCCTGCACTACTGGGCGCAGAGCTGGCGGCTCAACCCGTGGGACTTCGAGGTGGTCTCGGCGACGACGCGGCGCTACGGCCGCTCGCGCCTGCCCGAGGGGACGACGGTCGAGGACTGGCCGTTCGGCTACGCCGAGCTCGAGCCGTACTACGACCGGGTGGAGCACGAGATCGGCGTCTCGGGACAGGCCGGCAACGTCGACGGCCGGCGCGACGAGCGGGGCAACCCGTTCGAGGGCCCGCGCGCCCGCGACTACCCGATGCCCGCGCTGCGCTGGACCGGCTTCCTGGACGGCATGGCGGATGCGGCGCGCTCGCTGGGGTGGCAGCCGTTCCCCGGCCCCGCCGCCATCAACTCGCGCGCCTACCAGGGGCGCTCGGGCTGCATGTACCACGGGTTCTGCAACCGGGGCGGGTGCCACGTCGACGCCAAGAACTCGCCGGCGGTGACGACGATCCCCCGGGCCGAGGCCACCGGGCGGCTGAAGGTGGTGACCCACGCGCACGTCCGGCGCATCGAGACCGACAACCGGGGCCGGGTGACCGGCGTCACCTACGTGCAGGACCGGGAGGAGCTCTTCCAGCCCGCCCGGTTCGTGCTGCTCGCCAGCTACACCTACGAGAACGTGCGCCTGCTGCTGCTGTCGAAGTCGCGGGCGTGGCCCCTCGGGCTCTCGAACAACCGCGCGCAGGTCGGCCGCCACTACCTCAGCCACCACCAGGGGGCGGGGGTCACGGCGCTGTTTCCCTACGACACGCACGCCTGGTACGGCCTGCCCGCGCAGGGCGTCGCCGTCGACGACTGGGCCGACGACAACTTCGACCACGGCGGCCTCGACTTCATCGGCGGCGGCAACCTCTGGGTCTACTCCGACCGGCGCCCCATCGCCGCCGCGGGCATGAGCACGTTCGGGCGCGCCCCCGCGTGGGGCTCGGCCTGGAAGCGGTTCGTCCGGGAGAACGCCGACCGGACCAACAGCGCGTACATCCAGAAGACCACCCTGCCCTACGAGTCGAACTACCTCGACCTCGACCCGGTGGTCACCGATCCGGTCGGCGACCCGGTGATCCGGGTGACGGCCGAGTACAAGCGGAACGAGCTGGCCATCGCCGAGTTCCTGCAGGACAAGATGGAGCGGTGGTACCGGGCGGCGGGCGCGGTCGACGTGCTGCGCGGCGGCCTCGGCGGGCAGATGGGGGTCTCGACCCACGCCTACGGCGGGACCCGCATGGGCGACGACCCCGAGACCAACGTCGTCGACCGCCACGGGCTGTCGCACGAGGTGCCGAACCTCGGCGTCCTCGGCGCCTCGGTCATGGGGACGAGCGGCGCCCGCAACCCCACCCTGACGGCGCAGGCCCTGGCGTGGCGCACGGCCGAGCACCTGGTGGACAACTGGCGTTCGATCGTGGAGTAAGGACAGTGACGGGAATACCTTGCCACGTTCCCAAGGCAGGCACCGCCGAAGACCGGCTGCATCCGGGTTGCAGTTGGCAACCTCATATCGATCACTATCCTGAGCCCCGCCGGGCAGGTCGGAGAAACCAGCCGCGGCGGCGGTCTTCCGGGCCGGGACGCTGAGGACGGTGGTCGACATGGAGTTGCCGACCGCACCCGGGATGCCGCCCGCACAGCGGTTTCCGCGTTGGGGACGACGTGGCGAGGTGACTCCGTGACGGTCTCGACCGCGATCGGACCGGCAGCGCAGGCGACCCTTGCGAGCGGCAGCCGGCGCCGGCTCGGCCGGCGCCGGCTGGCCAGGAATCCGCTCCCGAACGCGGTGCAGAATCCTGGCCGGGTCGGTCTACGCCAGAACGCGCAACACGACCCGCCGGTTCTGCGCCCGCCCCGCCGCGGTGTCGTTGGGCGCCACCGGCTGGTCCTCGCCGTAGCTGATGATGCCCATCTTGTGGAGGGGGAGCTGATGCGCCTCGTGGAGATAGCGCCGGGCGTTGTCGGCGCGCTCCATGCCGAGGCGCGCGTTGTTCGCGGGCGAGCCGGTGGCGTCGGTGTGCCCTTCGATCTCCACGAATGACGCGATCGGCAGTGTGCGCAGATCGGCCACGAACTGGTCCAGATACGCGCGGACCTCGTCGGGCAGCGTGGATTGCGAGATCCCGAACCCGGCGACGTTCTCGTCGATCACCATCTCGTACACGAGGCGTCGGTTCGCGTTCTCGAGGGTGTTGCCCAACTGGTCGGCGGTCCTCTGCGCCATCTCCGCCGTCATCTCCGCCGAGCTGGCGACGGCGAACGCGTTCTGGGCGGTCTGCTCGACCGCATCGATGCGGGCCGCCTGTTGCTGTACGATGGCCTCCGAATCGTCCAGGTCGCGGCGCATCTGCGAGACCTGAGCGCCGACCTGCGCCTGAATCTGCGTGGTGGCGTCATCGACGTAACCGGTCGTGGCGAGGCAGCCGCTGAGCAGCGCCGCGCCCGCTATCGCCGCTGCCGATGCCATTGGTCGCATGAGGGTCCTCCCTGCCGAATCCGATCAATCCTTCCCGTGTCCCTCTGCCATGCCCCTCCGGCCTCGTGGACCGCGGCAGCTCGCACCGGGACGCATCCGGTGCGCCGGGATCACCGACTGTATCGGCCCCGTACGCCCGGAACTTCACACGCGGCCCCGGAGGCCGCGATTCTCCCCGGCGTGGCTGGTCCTCCTTCTGGCCGCCGCGGGCGGATCGGCCGCGCAGGACGACACGGGGCGTCCCGTCGTGCGCCCGCCGCGGGTGGCCGACCCGCCGGTCATCGACGGCCGGCTCGACGACCCGGTCTGGCGGGGCGCCGCCCACATCACCGAGCTCGTTCAGCGCCGGCCCCTCGACGGCCCGCCGGCCAGCGAGGCGAGCGACGTCTACGTCGCCTACGACAGCGACCACCTGTACGTCGGACTGCACGCCCACTACACGGACCCCGGCATGATGCGGGCGAACCGGCGCGACCGGGACCAGACCGTCGAGGACGACCTGTTCCTGATCTACTTCGACCCGTTCCTCGACCAGCAGCGGGCCTACGTGTTCACCGTGAACGGCTACGGGGTGCAGGGAGACGCGATCCTGCGGGCGGGGGCCCTCGGGGGCGGCCGCTTCGGCGTCCCCCGCGGCGACGCCTCGTGGGACGTGCTGTTCGACACCGCGGCCCGACTCGTCGCCGACGGCTTCGTCGCGGAGATGGCCATCCCCTTCAAGAGCCTCCGGTACCCGCGGCGGGAGGCCGGGTCAGAGCACCGGTGGGGGCTGCAGATCGCGCGCACCATCGGCGGCAAGGACGAGGCCGACGTCTGGTCCCGCACGTCGCGCGACATCGCCGGCTTCCTGCCCCAGATGGGGCTGCTCGACGGCATGACCGACCTCTCGCGCAGCCATAACCTCGAGTTGCTGCCCACCGTCACCGCGACCCGGTTCGGCGCCCTCGACCGCGGCACCGGCCGGTTCGACGAGGGGGACCTGTCGCCCGAGGCCGGCGTCAACGTCAAGTACGGCGTCACGTCGAACCTCACCGCCGACGTCACGTTCAACCCCGACTTCTCGCAGATCGAGTCGGACCTGCCGCAGATCGAGATCAACCAGCGGTTCGCCCTGTTCTACCCCGAGCTGCGCCCGTTCTTCCTCGAGGGGGCGGAGATCTTCAACATCCGGGCGCCGATCACCGCGGTGCACACCCGCACCATCGTGGACCCCGCGTACGGCGCCAAGCTGACCGGGAAGGTGGGACGAACGACCCTCGGGCTGCTGTACGCCAACGACGCCGAGCCCGGGAACGTGGACGACCGCACGGACCCGGCGTTCGGGCAGGCCGCGCACACGTTCGTGGGCCGGGCGCGCTACGACCTCTACGCCGAGTCGCACGTCGGGGCCGTCCTCACCGACCGGGAGCTGCTCGACGGCCACAGCCGGCTGGCGGGCATCGACTCGAACTTCCGCCTCGGCGACACCCATGCGGTCGCGTTCCGGGCCATGGCGACCGACCACCGGGACCGCGGGGGCGTGGAGACGACGGGCCACCTGCTCGACGCGAGGTTCAGCAAGAGCGGCCGCAACCTGCGCTACGCGGTGTCGTCGTACTCGCTGTCGCCCGAGTTCAGGACCGACGTCGGGTTCGTCCGCCGCACCGACCAGCGCTACACGTCGGCGACCGGGGGCTACCGCTGGTGGCCGGAGCACTGGCTCCGCAACTGGGGGCCGGAGTTCGTCTACGGGCGCAACCACGACTTCGCGGGCGTCCTGCAGGACGAGATCGCCGACGCCGGCATCAACCTCGCCCTCGCCCGCAACATGTTCGTCGCCAGCAACGTCCGCCGCGAGCTCGAGCGGTT
This sequence comes from Vicinamibacteria bacterium, assembly GCA_022820675.1. Taxonomy (GTDB): domain Bacteria; phylum Acidobacteriota; class Vicinamibacteria; order Vicinamibacterales; family UBA8438; genus JAJEEA01. The sequence goes on from JAJEFC010000173.1 coordinate 5,225, forward strand.
CGGCGGCATCGACTTCCACAAGACCCGCGCCCGGGTCTTCGGCCGCGTCGACACGAGCCGGCGGATCGGGGTGTCGCTCGAGTACCGCCGCGGCGAGCAGATCCGCTTCGACGAGGAATCGCCGTACCTCGGCCGGGAGCAGGGCATCACCGCGCGGCTCGACCTGCGCCCCGTCCCCCGGCTGCGATCGGCCATCAACGTCACCACGAACCGGTTCACGGACCCCCGGCGCGGGAGCGGCGCGGTGTTCGACGTCCGGATCTACCGCGCCCTCACCACCTACCAGCTCAGCAACCGCCTGCTCTTCCGCAACATCAGCGAGTACAACACGCTGCGCGGGAAGCTGGACCTGAACTTCCTGCTCACCTATCGCGTCAACGCGGGCACCGTCTTCTACGCCGGCTACGACGACCACTATCAGCAGGCGGACCGAATCGACGGCGACCTGCTCGACTGGCACGACGTCGGCACCGGGCGCTCGACCTGGAACTGGCGCCAGCGGACGAACCGCGCGGTGTTCCTGAAGTTCCAGTACCTGTTCCGGTACTGACGCGGGTCGGCCCCGACCCACGCATTTCACGGCTTGACAGGCATCAGGTCCTGTTGCGCATTGCGCACGGCGTGACGACACGGCAGCCGGTGCGCCGCGTGGTCGTTCGTCCCCTGCCGGTTCACTTCCACGTCGGTCATGGTCGACTACCGGCCCGGTTTCTGCATGCCGGCAGTCTGCCCGCCGTTCCACGGCGCGGACTACGGCCCGCCGGACAGCGCGTAGAGGTCTTCGAGCGAGTACCAGCCGGGCGCCGCCGCGCGGGCGGACGGCTTGCGGCGCGCGAAGTAGCGGCGGCCCAGGGTGGCGCCGCGGCGGTTGGGATACGCGCGCGCCTTGCGGTCCAGCTCGGCTTCCAGCGCCTTGGGCGAACGCACGGGGCCCCACTTGCACTCGCCGAGATCCGTCCAGTCGTCGTCGCGCAGGCCGACGAGGTCGATCTGGGCGGCGGGCGGGGACTCCGGTGAGGGCGGCTCGCCCGTGCGTCCCCGCCGGGGACTCCAGTACTCGCCGACCTCGAAGCCGGCGCCGACGCCCTCGGCGGCGTAGATGAGCGGCAGCGCCTCGCGGCAGAGCCGCTCGAACCCGGCGCCGTACCACGCATCGAGGGCCGGCGCGATGCGGTCGCCGAACACGCGCGCGGCGCCGCTGCCGCGAATCGCGCTCATGTTGGGGAAGACGAAGCGGAACCAGAACCGGAGCAGCGGGTCGTCGATGCCGAAGCGCACCTGCCGCGGATTCTGACGGCGGCCGTCGAGGGGGTACCGACGCCGCAGGTACCCGAGGCTGACGAGCTGCTGCAGGTAATAGTGCAGGTTGCGTTCCGGCAGCTCGGTGGCGGCGGCGATGTCGCGCGGCGAACCGTGGCCCGAGGCGACGGCGAACAGCACGGCGTGGTACGGCGCCACCTCGCGCAGCTCCTCGCGGAGGAGGAACGTGGGCTCGTGGAACAGCGGCGCGAACTCGTCGAGGAGGGACCGTCGAATGTTGCCGTCGATGGACCGGCCGTCGTCGAGACAGAGCAGGTACTGCGGGAGACCGCCGACGAGGAAGTACGCCCGCGCCCGGTCCGCCGGCGACCACCGTGGATGGAACCGGCCCGCGTCGAGATAGCCGAACGGCTGCAGGTGTATCTGTGCGGTGCGCCGCCCGAACAGCGGGCTCGCCCGGCCGAGCACCTCTCGCTCCATGAACCCGAGGTACGAGCCGCACAGCAGCAGCACGACGTTGCCGGCGCGCTTCCACTCACGGTCCCAGCAGTGCTGCAGCGCCGACACGAGACCGGGGCTCGCCGCCGCTATCCACTGGAACTCGTCGAGGGCGACGACCAGCTTCGAGCCGCGGTCGGATGCGTCCCATTGCCCGACCACCGTGAGCAGCGCCTGCCGCCAGTCGGCGGCGCGGAGCTCCGCCAGCAGCGGCAGGCCGAGCCCGCGCGCCGCCTCGGCCAGGAACTCGCGCACCTGCAGCGCCGCCGCCGACTGCTGGCCCAGGTAGTACACGCCCGGCCGGTCGACCATGAACCGCAGGATGAGCTCGCTCTTGCCCACCCGGCGCCGGCCGTAAACCGGAATCAGCTCCGACCGGGGAGACTCGAACGCCTTCGCGAGCAGGCGCAGCTCGGCCGTGCGCCCGATGAAGTCCGGCACGTCCGCAGTATGCGACGACGCCGGCCACATCGTCAAGTCACGTTTAGACAAGTCATGTTTGGACGTGCCGTGTTTGGACAAGTCATGTTTAGAAGTATTCCCGCCGACCGCGCGGCGTCGCCCGTACCGGCCCGCTTCGGACCGCGGCGTCGGCCACGGTATAGTAGGACGTGACGACCGCACGGGGGTCCGCGCCCGCCGGCGCCCGGCCCGACCGCCTCATGAACGACCCGCGCACCGCCCCGGCCGGCCCCATCGGCGCGGGGACCGGCGTCCTGCTGATCGCGGTCTTCACCATCGCCACCTGCGGCCTGATCTACGAGCTGCTCGCGGGCACCATCGCCAGCTATCTCCTGGGGGACAGCGTCACGCAGTTCTCCACCGTCAT
>JAJEFC010000351.1 GCA_022820675.1 Vicinamibacteria bacterium
CCGCGCGGCGCCAGCCACGTCGGGGCGGGGTCGGCGGCCCCGCAGTACGTGCACCGGTCGGGGCGCGCCGGCCAGTCGAGCCCGCAGAACGAGCAGCGAAGCCGGCCGGTCCCGGCGTCCGCCTCGGCGAACGCCGGCCACGATCCGCAGGCGGGGCAGTGGCCGTGCGGCCACCGGTCGCGGGCGGCGAGGGCGTCCCCGGTCCCGGGCCCCAGCAGCGTCCCGGCCGCGACGTGGGCGGCGGGCCCGGCCGCGAGCTCGGCCGCGAGCCAGAGCACGTCCGGGGCGATGCCCTCGTGCAGCGCCTTCACGCGGATGGCGTGCTGGTTGCGGTCGAACGAGGCGGCCAGCAGCGACGCCATGTCGACCCGTCCCGAGTCGAGGCTGCCGCGCACTCGGCGCGCGACGTCGCCGGCGCCTCCCGCCGCGAGGTCGTCGCACGCCTCGAGCACGAGCGGCGCCAGCACGGCCACCGGCAGCGCCGCGGCCTCGCCGCGCAGGAACGGCTCTCCCGCCCCGAGCTTCTCGGCGATCCGCTGGGGGGTGAGGCGGAGGGCGGGCGGCTCGCGCCGCAGCCGGTCCACCGCGCGGATGGTACGGACGACCATGGGCCGCTGCACCGCGATCGCGGGCGCGAGGTCGGGCCGGGCGGCCGCGATGGCCGCCCACCGGGTCTCGGCGAGGCGGACCAGCGCGTCGGGGTCGGGGCTTGTCGAATGCACGGGCGGTCGTCAGGGGCCGGAAGACCCTGTCCCGTCGTTCATTGTACGGCATGGTCCCCGTGGAGCGGCGGGCCGGAGCGGGACGGGGAGAGGGCCGGCGGTGCATCGACGCGCCGACAGCGCCGTCGCGGCCCTGATGAAGGAAGCAGGTGTCGGGCGTGCCCCCCGAGGCCCGGCCCGCCCTCGGCAAGGGGGCCAACGTCCTCGAGCGCGAGATCGAGCACGCGATCGAGGCGAGCACGCGCTCGAGGAGTGAGGGCGGGGCCCCTCCCGGGGCGCGCCCGGGGGCTCCTCGCAGCTCGAAGGCGAAGGCCATGGCCACCAGTCCCTCCCGGGGGCGCGCCCGGGGGCTCCCGTTCACGATGGCCCACGCTCACGGTTGCCGGACCCCTCCCGGGGGCTCCACCTTCCGGCGGGCGGCGGCCGGGGCCGCCCGGAAGTCACGGCGACGGCGCCGGCCACGGTGGGGCCGAGTGGAGTCGAGGCGAGGTCGCGGCGCGGTTGAAGTGCCGCCCGCGTCCCGCTTATACTCAAATGCGGGTCCCATTGCACGGGGCCGCGGGGAGAACCTGGGATGGCACAGTTGATCACGGTGACCGAGACCGCCGCGTCGAAGATATCCGCGCTCATGGCGGAAGAGAACAAGGAGAATGCGGGGCTCCGGGTCTTCGTGCAGGGCGGCGGATGTTCCGGCTTTCAGTACGGCCTGATGATCGAAGAGGGCAAGGGGGACGCCTCGGCCGACAAGATCTTCGAGTCGAACGGCATCAACCTGTACGTGGATCCCATCAGCATCCGGTACCTGTCGGGCGCGGAGGTCGACTTCGTCGACAACCTCACCGGCGGGGGATTCACCATCAGGAACCCGAACGCGAAGTCGACCTGCGGGTGCGGGTCGTCGTTCAGCGCCTAGAGCTCCGTACCCCGCGCAAGGCGGCGCGGCAGGGCGAAGCGGCCACCACCTCCGCACCGGTCGCCCGGGACGAACCGTTGCTCGACCACGGGTGACCGGCGCCCGGCGCCCCGCCATCGCGCGGGAGGCGTCTCGCCCGGGTGGCCATGGACTCGCAAGCAGAATACATCGAACGCCTGCGGCCGGCCGGCGGCAAGCGCTCCGGCAAGCGCGACCTCGTGGTCAGCGTCTTCCTGCGCCAGGAAGGCCACCTGAGCGCAGACGACCTCGTCGACCTGATGCGCAAGGAGGACAAGCGCATCAGCCGGGCCACCGTCTACCGCACGCTGCAGTGGATGGTGGACGCGGGCATCGCCCGCAAGGTCGACTTCGGCGAGGGCCGGTTCCGGTTCGAGCACTCGTACCGCCATCCCCGTCACTTCCATCTCATCTGCAAGTCCTGCAACCGGTCGTCCGAGTTCCTCAGCTCCGACGTCGAGGTGCTGCTGGCCGAGATCGCCGAGGCCCGCGGCTTCTCGGCGCGCCGGAGCGTGGTGCAGATCTACGGCACCTGCGACGAGTGCCAGAGGGGAGAGCGCGCGTCGCCGCGCCCGGCCGGAGCCACCGAGACGGTGTTCGCCCGCGACGCCCTGCGCATCGCCATCGCCACCGAGCGCAGCGGGCTCGAGTTCTACAGCCGGGGGGCCGGGCTCGTCCGCAACGCCCGCGCCCGCAAGGTCTTCGAGAGCCTGGCGGCCGAGGAGAAGGAGCACCTGTCGACGCTCGAGACCCGCTACGAGCAGTTGCGGGCCGACGATCCGGACTTCGAGGCGTATCCCACCTTCCTGTACTTCAAGGGGGCGTCGGACGGGCTGTTCGCGGAGGGGGCCGAGCGGTTGCGCCAGGTCGTCGACGACCGCGAGGCGCTGATGATCGGCATCCGCTGCGAGCGCGCGTCCCACCGGTTCTTCAAGCGCTACGGCGAGCGCTTCGAGGACTCCGAGGGCAAGCGCATCTTTCTGGAGTTCGCGGACGAGGAGCGCGAGCACCTGCAGTTGCTCATCCGGGAGTACCGAGCGCTGGTCGGCCAGGACCGGCCCCGCCGCGGCCGGGCCAGCCCCGTCGGCTGACGGAGCCCCTCCGTCACGGCTTCCCCGCCACCACCTGCGCCACCGCGGTCGGGTCGCGGTGCTCTTCGTCGTGCCGGATCCGCCAGTCGGCGAAGACCCCCCGCAGCTCGCCGGGGCGCAGCAGGTGCTCCGGCGACCGCGGTCCCGTGCCGTGGGCGAGCTGGGCGACGGTGAACGTCTCGTAGATCACGAAGCCGCCGCGCCTGACGGCGCCGCGAAGAGCCGGCCAGAGGGAACGCTGCAGGTAGTTGGTGCAGATGATCAGGTCGAACCGATCGCGGGGCAGGGGGGACACCTCGAGGTCCGCCGCCCAGAGCCGCACCGTCGACCCGCCGGCGCGGGCCTCGCGCAGCCGGCCGAGGTCGCGGTCGACGCCCCAGACCCGGAACCCCGCCGCGGCGGCGGCGCC
>JAJEFC010000058.1 GCA_022820675.1 Vicinamibacteria bacterium
ACGGAGTTCTACGCGGCCGGGCCGGACGTCGAGGTCACCGAGTCGAGCGGCAGGGGCTCGGTCGCCGTGGCGCGGTGGCCCGCGGTTCCCGAGGGCCTCGACTTGGTCTACGAGGGCCGCATGATGCAGGCCGTCCTCGAGACGGCGCTCACGGGCGAATTCACCGGTCCGGCGCGGGCGCGGCTGACGCTGCCGGTCAGGACGGCGGACCGCAGGCGCGTCGTGATCCCGAGGGGGACGGTGGCGCTCGGCGACGTGCAGGCGGTCGAGAACGGCTTCCAGACGCGGCTCGCGGTTCGGTTCTCGCGGCTCCGGTTTCCCGACGGGCGGTCGGTCCGCATGGGTTTCGAGGGGCTGTCGTCGATCGGGGAGACGGGGCTGACCGACGAGGTCAACCGGCACTACCGGAGCACGCTCGGGGCGGTCGGCGCGGTGGGATTGCTCGCGGGGCTGTCGGCCGGGGGCGGCGGCAGCCAGGGCTACTTCGACCCGGCGCGCCAGCAGTTCTCGGTGGCGGCGATCAGGTTCCTGGACAGGTTCGTGAACCGGCTGCCGGAGGTGCGCGTGCGCGCGGGGCATCCCGTGCGGATCTACCTCACGCAGGACCTGCTGGTGCCGCGGGTGTAGGTGAAGGGGCGCAGCGGAAAGGGGGCGGTGATGAGTCGACGGGCTCGGGTGTGGGTGGCGTTGGCGGTGGTCTTCGTGGTGGTGGCGTCCGGGCCGGCGGTGCGCCGCTCGCGCGCGTTCTTCGGACTCGACCCGGCGGCCTGGATCGTTGTCGGCCAGATGGCGTCGGTCGTCAGCAACCTCATGGCGCTGCGCGACACGATGATGCGGCTCCGCGACGAGGCGCTCAGCTCGTACCGGGGGCTGGTCGATCCCATCGACGACTTCACGGGGCAGATGCGCCACGCCCTGGGCGAGGGCGCGTCGATCGATTTCAGCGCGTTCGGCGGGACGGACCCGCGGTCGTTGGCGCTCGAAGATTGCGCGCTCGTGCCGCCGGAGGACCTGGCCTCGACGCCGTGCGTTCCCGATGCCCTTCCGGCGCCGGGGACGGTCTACGGCGACCTTCCCGATATCGATCCGGATGTTGCCGCCTCGCTGGAGGCGTCGCACGCCGTGCGGGCGGCCGAGTTCGACGTGCAGCTCGCCGAGGCCGACCACCGCGATCTGCTGGCGGAGGAGGCCACGGTGGCGATCGCCCTGTACCTGGGGTGCGAGACGACGCGGGCGGACGCGGATCGCCGCGGCGTGGTGGTGTGCCCGGCCTCGCGCACCTGGACCGCGGCGGAGCGGGAGGGCTTGCGGCAGCGGCTGGCCGACTCGGTCGCGGCGCTCAGCACGGCGGACTGCCCGGCGCGGGGCGCGAACGGCGCGGGGCAGGGGGTGTGCGCGTCGCGCGCGCAGCACCGCTCGCTCCTGATCGCGGCGACGCAGGCGCAGGCCAACATCGACGCGCTGCTGCTCAAGCTCGACGCGGAGGACGCCGACCGCGCGCGCCGCGAGCTCGAGCGGGACCTGATGGAGCAGGCGCGCGAGGAGGAGTTCCGCCTCGCGCAGCTCCAGGGCCTCGCCGCGCTCGACCTGGCGCTCGACACGGCGGCGGGGCGGGCGAACGTGCTGACGCCGGCGCTCCACGCGCGGAACGCGGCGGCGCGGCCCTTCGGGGACAACCTGTTCGTTGGCCACTGAGGGGGGCGGATCATGCGGACGAAGCGACTGGTCGCGGCGGCGTTGGTGGCGGCACTGCTATTCTGGCGCCCGGCGGCGGTCGATGCGGGGTGGGCCGGGATGCTCGTGCAGGTGTCGGCGATGCTCTCGCAGATCCGGGCGCAGGTGTCCACGGTCGAGGCGCACGTGGCGCAGGCGCAGGCCGAGATGCGCGGGCTCCTCGACCCCGGCGGACTCGTCTCGTCGGCCGGGTCCCTGGCGGACTGGCGGAGCCTGTTCACGGAGCTGACCGACCTCGGGCCGCTGTGGGAGCCGTTCACCGAGTCGCGGGCGCTGGTCGGCGACGCCGTCCTCAACTACCAGACGGTGCGGGGCATCGGGGGCTACGACTTCGGCACCGTCGGCGGGTTTCTCGACTTTCTCGACTCGCAGCCTATCGGCTGGTCGGCGGGCCGGGAGTCGGCGTGGCAGGCGCTCGTCGACGACCTCGGGGTCCCGGCGGACCTGCGCGACGAGATCCGGGAGGCCGAGCGGCTCCGCGGCCGGGTGGTGGACCTCCGCTACGCGGCCACCGTCGACACGCGCCTCGCCGCCGCGGCCGTTCTCGGCGACCACGTGGCGGGCGAGTACACGGGCCGCGGGATGCTCGACGACAGCGCGCACATCCTCCAAGGGGTGAGCCGGCTCACGGGCGGGCCGTCGGATCCCGATCCGGCGCTGAGTCAGGCCGAGTTCGACGGCGCGTCGACCCAGCTCGCGTCGCTCCGGGCCACCCATTCCGCCGGGGCGCTCGGGCTCCGCGCGTCCGAGCTCGCCGCCGAGGCGCGAAACATCCGCCTCGACGCGCACCGGGCGGCGGCGGACACGCGGCGCACGTTCGACCGGCTCGCCGATCTGGCCTCGGCATCGGCGGTTCCGATGCAGGACGACGTCGGCGACGAGCCGATGGCGTCCCTCGCGTCGGGCGGCTTCATGGACGCCTGGGTGCGGTGATGGTCCGCGCCCCGCGGGCTCTGCCCGCCGTCCTCGTCGTGGCCGCCGCGGCCCTCGTGGGGCCGCTCGCCGGCGTTGCGCTGGCGCAGCCGCCGGTCGATCCGGACGGCTCCGCCACGCGCTGGTCGTTCGACTACGTGCAGGCGGCGGTCGAGGACCTGGTGACCGATCCCCTGCCCGCGGCGTACGGCGGCGTGACCGTGCGGCAGTACTTCTACGACCTCGGGCTGCGGCTCTGGGCCGCGATCGCGCTGATCATGACCGTCGTCCAGGGGCTCAAGGTGGCGATGGGCGGCCGCCTCGACCTGTGGGGCATGGTCACCTTCCTGCTCTGGATCGGCTTCCCCTTCATGGTCCTGGAGGGGTTCTACACGCCGTACGCGCTGTTCGGCAACCAGACGTTCATCCAGATGGTGGTGGGGCAGGGGCAGTCGCTCGCGGCGGCGCTGAACGGGGCCGGGGGCGCGTTCTCGCAGATGCACGACGACGTGTACGGGCTGCTGGGCGAGATCTTCCGGCAGCTCGGCATCGCGTTCAACAACATGACGTCGCTGGGCGGGATCGTGCGCGGCTTCGCGACGGCCATCGGCACCATCTGGGCCATCAGCCAGGCGGCCATCGTGGTGATCGTCAGCGTGCTCATTCTGCTGATCGCGGCCCTGCTGGTCTACACGCAGGTCGTGTGGGCCAACGTGGCGATCGGCATCCTGACGCTGCTCGGCCCGATCTTCGTGCCGTTCCTGCTCGTCGAGCAGCTGTCGTTTCTCTTCTGGTCCTGGCTCAAGGGGCTAATCCAGTACTCGTTCCAGGTGGTGGTCGCCGCGCTCATGCTGCGGATGATCGCGGTCCTCGCCGGGTATCCGCTCGAGGGCATCGCCGCCTTCGTCGAGAGCATCGCCCAGTTCAATCCCGAGGGCGGCACGGACGCGTTCATGCATTCCTACCAGGAGGTGATCCGCCGGATGGGCACGTGGCTGCCGGTGATCCTCGCGGCGCTGCTCCTGAGCTTCAAGGTGGGCGAGGTCACCCAGGTGATGCTCGGCGGCTCGCAGAACCTGAGCTCGGGGCTGACGGCGGTGGCGGCCGGGGCGGCGGCGACGCTTGCGACGGGCGGCGCGGCGGTCGGCGGGGGACTCGCGTCGGCGGGCCTCTCGAGTTTGGCGAAGGGCGCGGCGGCGCGCGGGATGAAGGGGACGGCGGCGGCGCTCTCGCGGGGGGCGGACGCGGCCCAGTGGGTGTCGTCGTACGCCCGCGGCGGCGCGAAGGCGAAGCGCCGGGAGGACGACTAGCGGTGGAGATTCAGAGCGAGGAGCTGATCGAGGTCTGGGCGGAGCACGTCACCCGGGCGCGGCACTACCGGATGGTGTTGCTCGTGATGGGCGGGTGCCTGCTGCTGGCGCTGCTGGCGCTCTGGGGCGTGGCCCGGCGGCCGTTCCCCGCGCCGGTCGTGGTGCGGGTGGACGAGGTCGGCCGCGCCCAGGTCGTCGACTACGTCCCGGAGGCGATCGAGCCGGCGGGGCCGGAGGTGTCCTACTTCCTCAACGAGTTCGTCGTCGGCCAGTACGGCCGCCGGCGCGCGGTCGTCGAGCGCCGCTGGGAGGACAGCTTCTGGTTCACGAGCGCGGAGGTGAGCGCGCAGCTCTCGGCCGAGTACGGCGACCGGGTGGCGGCGTTCATCGCGGGCGCGGGGGGCGAGGGCGACGTCCTGGTCGAGAACGTGCGCATCCGCGTCCTGCCGAATCCCTCGCCGCCCCACGACGCCGAGATCGCCTTCGACCGGGTGCGCGCGGCGGCCGGGCGGGTGCTGGAGTCCGAGCCGTGGTCGGTGAACCTGCAGTTCGCGTTCACCGAGGTCACCGAGGACCTCGTCTTCGCGAACCCCATCGGCCTGGTGATCACCTTCCTCGAGGACACCGTCGTGAGGACGACGGCGGAGGAGTAGCCCGGTGGAGCTTGCCCGCGCGGAGAAGGCGCTCGTGGAGGCGGGGTTCGGCGCGCAGGCCGCGCGCTTCCTGGCCATCGTCGTGCTCGCGGGCGGCGTGTTCGTCCGCGAGTTCGCGGCGCGCTGGGTCGGCGACGACGACGGCCGCCGCGCGCGGACGCAGCGCTTCGTCGACGTCGACGTCTCGGCGGCCTGGCGCCGCGCGTTTGCCCGCGACAAGGGGGTCGTCACCCAGCGCATGCGCTCGGGCGCGATCCACCACTGCAGCGGCAAGGCGCTCTACCGCGCCCTCGGCGCCGAGAACAGCCGCTACCGGCGCCCGCTCGATCCGTCGGACTGGCCCCGGATTCTCGAGCGGGTGCTCAAGGTGTGGGCGGCGCTGGCCTCGCCGGCGTGGCCGTGGCTGTTCTCGATCGACGCGCAGGTGGCGCTGGCCGAGTCGCTCGGGGTCGCGCGCTCCGTGATGCCGCGGCGGGCATACGGCATGGGGAGCGGCAAGCAGGAGGTCCTGTTCCCGGATCGGCCGCTCATGGCGTATGCGGGCGACCGCCTGGTGCTCGTCCGGCCGCACGTGGACGACGACCTGGCGGACTCTGCGGCGCCGCTGCGGACGTGGTGGCGCCACTACGGCCCGTTCGCCAGGGCGCTGGCCGGCGCCGGCGTGTCGGTGTCGGTGTGCGTGGTGCGCTCGGGGGCGCGCCCGGGCGACCCGGCCGTCGACGGGCTCGTCGCCTCGTGGAAGGCGGAGGCCGCCGCGGTCGAGGCCGTCCGCGACATCTGGTTCTCGCGCCAGGAGCTGCGGCGCCTGGAGAGCGGGCATCCGCCCGTGGTGTCGGCCTA
>JAJEFC010000329.1 GCA_022820675.1 Vicinamibacteria bacterium
CCGCGCGGAGACCGGCGACGTCTGGCGGCCGAAGCACGGCAGCCACGTCTCGCAGACCGGCCGGCTGACCTCCGCCGCCATCGACGCCCGCGACTTCCAGCGCGCCCGGCAGGACCGCAAGAACACGGCGCACCTGCCGCAAGGCACGCTGGTCGCCATCGCCGGCGGCAAGGACATCGCCGACCCCGCCGCGGTGATCGCCAAGCTCGACCAGGCGCGCGCCAAGTACAGCGACATCGTCATCGTGCACGGCGGCGGCCCCGGCGTCGAGAAGATCGCGGCGCGCTGGGCGGAGCGGAACGGCGTCCACCAGGTCGTGTGCAAGCCCGACTGGGATCGCCACGGCAGGGCCGCTCCGTTCCGCCGCAACGAGGAGCTGCTGAACCTCCTGCCGAAGGGCGTCATCGCGTTCCCCGGCTCCGGCATCACCGAGAACCTCGTCGACCGCGCTCGGCAGCTCGGCATTCCCGTTATGCGCGCCGCATAGGCCGCAGCTCATCGCGGGCCGCGCCGTCGCTCCGGCGGCGGTGCGGCCCGTTGATCTTCGCGCAGACGGTGTTGCGGCCGCGGCGCCGGCATCGACTATCGCCGTGCCGACCGCTTCCCGTCGCGGCCGTCCGTCCCGCCTGCCGCGCCCGATGCGCATCGCCGGGCGCACGGCTCCCGGCACTGCCGCCGGTCTTCGTGACGGTGCTCCTGTCGGAGCCGCCGTCACTTCGCTCGACACTTCCGCCCTTCGCAGTGTCGGCACGCCCCGCCGCTCAAGCGCCGCTACGGCTCCGATCCGCCGGGTTCTCCGGCGTCGATTCCCCCATCGTGAATGCTGCCGATTTCGTGTCCTTGACGCCCCGGAGGGCGCGGTTTCCTCACACCCCACGCAGTTTCTCTGCGGTATCCCCATGGGGCTCTCGGGCGGTCTCATGTCCATGGTTTCAGGGACTTTCGGGGACGACAGACCCCTTGAGGCCCCTTGAGATTGTTGGATCGAGCGTGTATCGGTGCGACATGCGCCAATCGTCATCGTCCAGGCATCCTGGGCCCCCTCCCGTCCCCGACCGACATGCGGGAGGTACACGGGATTCGAGAACCGGTATGCGGACGGCATGCGTTCGGATGTGTCCCGGCAGCTCCCAATACGGCTCCGGCCACGGTGTTCTCCGACCGGTTACACCGCGCCTTCGGCCTTCTGCCCGAAGCGTCGGCGCATCGTTTTCCGTCGGACGTGGCCCGGGTATTCGATCCCGGACAAGCGCGTCACCGTCCTCAACCGTGGTGTCCGGCAGCCGATGAGCATCCATCGAGACCGGGATTGCCTTCGAGGAGGCGTCTCCACGGCTCCGTCGAGGCAGCCGGGACCGGCATGAACATGATGGATTCCGATCCCCGCCGCCCCGAATCCGATGCGGCATCGGTCGATGGCCATGGCGCGGTGCGCAGGACCCGGGGCATCCGCTTCTCCGAATCAGAGTGGCGCGAGGTCCGGGAGGCCGCCGAACGGCGGGGCGTTCCCGCCGCCGAGTTCGTTCGCGCGACGGTTCTCGGCGCCGCCCGCGGCGGCCATGACGCCCCGGGCCTCGCCGCACTGGCGCCCCTGATCGAGCGGACGTTCCGCTACGCCTGGGTTCTGGCGACACTGCGGCGGGACGAGATGACCGAGGCCGGGCGCGGCGAGGAGATGGAGCGGCTGGTCGAGAGCGCGAAGAACCTCCAGCAGGAGCTTCAGGAGGGCGGCTCCGGCCATGCCGATGCCGACCCCGGAGAGGCCGCCGGCGACGGGTAGGTCGTCCGTTTCGGCGGGCTTACCGGCGTCGTGCCGCGTGGCAGGGGCGGATCGGGGCGCGATGCGGCGCGTGCTGCCGGGTTGCTTGTTCCGGCAATTCTGCGCTACGGTCGCCGGCATGCGGGGTATGCGAGACTGGTAATAGTGCACGTATCGCCTCGCGACAGGCGGGAGGTCACCATGAACGGCATGTCGATCAACGGTCGATCAATGGCGCATTGGGCGGGTTCGGTGCTCGCCCTCGCCGGGTTGCGGCGCGCGGATTGCGCCATCGAGGCGCCGCGACGCGATGGTTTGTGCTTGACATCCTCGCCCGATGTCGGTGGTACAATAGCCGCCGAGCCGCCGAGCCGCCGAGCCGCCGAGCCGCCGAGCCGCCGAGCCGCCGAGCCGCCCCATCTGCGTCTTCATGCAGTCGCCTAAGCCACGCAGCCTCTCGATCTGAGTCTTCCGCTTCCTCCGACCGGGCTTCCGCGTCCCGCCGGCCCGCTTCTTCCTCAAACAGTCTCGACTCTTCCGCCGCCCGCACCGCTGCGGGCGTTCGTCATGCCGCCCGCCGTCTGCGGCTCGGTCTTCTGCCGGCCCTGCTCTGCCTGCCGCTGCTCGCGGGCCTCGCCGGCCCGGCCGCCGCGCAGACGCCGACGGCCAACCCCGACGGCTCCTACACGGTGCCCGAGGACTGGGCGCTCACCCCTTCGGGACTCCGCCCGGGAGAAAAGTTCCGGCTGCTGTTTGCCACCTCCACGACGCGCAACGCGCAGTCGAGCAACATCGCCGACTACAACACGTTTGTGCAGAACCGGGCCGCTGCTGGGCATTCGGCCATCCGTCGTTATAGTTCGCAGTTCAGGGTGGTGGGCTCGACCTCCACGGTCGATGCCCGCGACAACACCGGGACTACCGGGACCGGGGTACCGATCTACTGGCTCGACGGAAACAAGCTCGCCGACAACTACCCGGATTTCTACGACGGCAGTTGGGACGACCACGGCATGCGCAGCGAAAATGGCGTAACAGGCGGTATTTTTTCTTTTTGGACGGGGAGCAATGATGACGGCACCAAGAATGCCTTTCCTCTCGGAGGGGCACTCGTCCGCGTCGGAAGACGAGAGCTTCCTAGTGATAGCCCGCTGAGCGATGCCAGTGGCTCACCTGGTTTTCTCTACCGCCTCTACGCCCTCTCCCCGGTGTTCAAGGTATATGAGCCACCCCCCGCCGAGCTGTCCCTGATCTGGACGGAGACCATTCCGCCCCGGCCGCAGTCAATGAACCCGAGCCTGACGGGCCGTAAGGTTGGGAAGGAGGTCTCCGAGACCGATTCGGGCACGACGGACGTGTATTTCTACGTCCGCACCGAGCGTCTGCATTCGTCGAAGCTGCCGTTCCGTGTGTGCGTGACGGGCGACGCCACGCAGTCGACCACGAACAGCCCGCAGAAGGAAGTCGAGGACGACTTCCAGGTGGTGGTGGACAATGCGGTGCAGGGGGCGTCGTGCTTCGACACGTCGATTCCGGCCAACCAGCAATACAAGCGGATGACGATCCGGATCCTCAACGACGACCGTTTCGAGGGCAGTGACGGGGAGCAGGTGCGCATCGCCCTGACGCAGGCTCCGGGCAACCCGCTTCCCTCCCCCTACGGGATACGCGCCGCGTATAACCTGCTGCACCTGCGCATCGCCGACGACGACTTCTATCAGCAGCCGGTCCAGTTTTCTCCCGCCGAGTACGAGATCGTCCACGGGAGCGCGGTGCTCGGCCGCGCGCAGACCAGGCGCGTGAAGGAAGGGAGCAACAGCGGGCACGTCGGGCTCATGTTCACGAAGGGGGTCCCCTACGCCCCCTACACCGTGACCTACAAGCACCCATGTCTCGGGTCAAGCACGGAATTGCCCGTGAACTGGTGCTGAAGGCGGTTCTGCACAGAAGTTCCACAGGCTATCCACAGGCTGGACGCCTTCATGCGGCGGTGGGCGCGGTTTCGGCCCACGGCCGTCC
>JAJEFC010000208.1 GCA_022820675.1 Vicinamibacteria bacterium
GCGCCGGACTGGGTGTGCGAAGTGCTCTCGCCCTCGACCCGCAGGCTCGACCTGCACGGCAAGCGCCCGGTGTATGCGCGGGAAGGGGTGGGGCATCTGTGGCTCATCGACCCGACGGATCGCACCCTGGAAGCGTTCGAACTGCGCGAGGGGGAGTGGGTGCTGATCGCGACCGCGCAGGACGACGCCCCGGTCCGTGTCCGCCCCTTCGAGGCGGTCACCTTCAACCTCGGCGACCTGTGGCCCTGAGCGGCGGTCCCGATTGCCGGCAACCACCTTCATCAGGCGCCGGCCGCACGCAGCCGAAAACCCAGGGCGCGCATGACCTTGATGACGGTCGCGAGTTCCGGATTGCCGCCGCTGGACAACGCCTTGTAGAGACTCTCCCTGCCCAGACCGGCTTCCGCCGCAACCTTGGTCATGCCCCTGGCCCGCGCCACGTCGCCCAGCACTGCCGCGATGAGCGCCGGGTCGCCGTCCTCGAACGCCGCGTCGATGTAGGCGACGATGTCTTCCTCGGTCTTCAAGTGATCCGCCGCGTCCCAGGGTCGGGTCTGCGTCTTCACCATTGCGGTTTCCTCCTACAGCCCTCGCGCCAGTTGGCAAGCCGTCGCGATGTCACGACGCTGGGTGCGCTTGTCGCCCCCGGCGAGCAGTATCGCCAGGGACGGCCCCCGCTGCACGAAGTACACGCGATAGCCGGGTCCATAGTCGATGCGAAGCTCCGAAACACTCTCACCGACGGGTCTGACGTCGCCAGGGTTGCCCAACGACAACCGTCTGATGCGCGCATTGATGCGCGCCCTCGCACGCGCATCCCGAAGCTCATGGAACCAATGACCGTATACATCGGTCTGGCGAACCTCGATCACAAGTGTATCCTACACGATACACCCGAGGACGAAATGATGCTGGAGACCGCCGTCAACGGTCGGGCCGGAGCGTTGGTGACGCACAACGCACGGGATTTCGCAAATGCAGACACCTTCGACATCGACGCTACGCCAGGCAGGACGGCGTCTCGCTCAACCAGTTCATATCCGCGGCGGTCGCGGAGAAGGTTGGTGCGGTGGGCGCCGCCGAGTACTTCGAGAAGCGTGGACGCGGCGGACGGCGCGATCGTGAGGTGGCGTTCCTCGGGGACGCGCCGAACACTCCGCCTGCGCCCAGCGACGAATTTTACCTGACTGATTCCCGTTGGGCGGCAGCCGAAGCGGACGCCTCACCCAAGCGTCCCGTCGTGTGGCCGCCGCCCGGCATCGGTCAGCCCTCCTCCCGCCACAGACGCAACTGGTCCGGCTCGTCGATCCGGTCGTCGTAGGCGAAGCGGTACAGGTTGTAGAGCCCGCGCCAGCATTTCGGCGGCAGCCGCGACCGTTCGCTCGCGCGCCGCGTGGGAGGCATGGTGCAGTGCGTCGATCATCCCGCGTGACCCGTCGGCCGGTCCGAGCGCCCCGGCGGCCGCGCGCCGCGCGCTGTCCCACAGATGGAGATCGCTTCCCTTCTTGCCCGCGATCCGGCCGACGACGCCGGTGTCCAGATCGATGCCGACCGCGCGCGCCAATCGCAGCGCCTCGTCGTAGGCGAACACCGGTGCGCGGAACGCGTCCCACGCCAGCACGAAGAACGCCGTCAGCGGATCGAGGTCGTCGTCGGCCTTCACGTGCGTCAGTTGGCTCAGCCGCCACCGCTTGACCTCGCGCCGCGCCGCGTCGAGCGCGTCCTCGGGGGTCACCGCGTACGGGTCCCACGGCTCGTCGAACAGCACCCGCTGCCGCTGCCGACGTTCCTCCGGCTTCTGGCGAGGCGTGCCGCGGCGCAACGGCCAGTGACGGGAGAACTCCTCGAGCGCGGGCCCGAACGACGCCAGATACAGGTCGACCCCGCTGATGCCGGCCTCCTGGAACTCGGCGACCCGTGTCCGGACCGCGCGGGCGACGGCTGGTTCCACTTCCTCCCAGTACACGGTCGGGGCATGGTCCTGGGCGTCGTCCCCGTACGCGGACCGAGCCTCACGGACCGTCTCCAAGCGCTCCTTCCCGTCCGGCTCGCCGGTCGGCCGGGGACGGCAGACCAGGAAGATGGTGCTGTTGGCCGCCGCCTTGTCCCGGATGTGCAGGCTGCCCTCTGCCTCGGTGTTCACCGGCCACGACGCCGTGATGACGAAGCCCGCCTCGATGAGCCCGGTGGTCAGCGCGTCCCAGGCCCCCGTGGCCTTGTGCGTGAACATCAGCGTCATCACGCCGTCCGCCTTCAGCACCCGCCGGCACTCGGCGAAAATGGCCGCCATCCGCTGCTGGTAGTCGCGTCCCGCCAGCGCCCGCGCGCCCGGCTGCCCCGCGAAGCGCGCCGGATTGGCGACCGCTTCGTTCTCCTTGTCGGTGAGCTTCCGCCGGAAGAGCTCCGGGAAGACGTAGCCGGCCGTGCGCTTCAGCCAGACGTAGAAGAAGTCGGACAGCTCGGCGTACATCACGTTGTCGTAGTACGGCGGGTCCATGACGATGGCGTCCACCGAACCGTCGTTCAGGTGGTCGAGGTCATCGCCCGACTTGCAGGTGATGGTGACCGGAGCGGGTTCCGCCGTCGCTGGCCGGGGTTCGGCGACATCGAGCAGATCGTGTCGGCCATTGCCGCCGTCCGGCTGCACCAAGGCAACGAGTTCACCGATGCACTTGGCGGTCTTCTCGATTGCCCAGTCGTAGCCGACGCCCGTGACCAGAGGAGCCATCTCGGCATACGACCAGACGAACGCAAAGTCGTGTCGGTCGAAGATTGACCGCACCCGACCCGTCGTGTTGTCCCAGCGCCCGGCGCGATTGTTGTAGTTCAGCAACGTATCCAACGTCAGCGCCAAATAGCCGTACGCCGCCCGTCGACAGTTGTCGAGCCTGCCCGCCGCCACGTCCGCGTCGAGCATTTCTCGGAAGACCTCCACGCCAACCCCGTGACACAGAAGCTGGCGAGGCGAAAACAGGTCTGTCCATCGACACATGCCGTACAGCTTGTGACCGCGATCGTAGTTGGACAGCTCACCGATAGGCTCACTCGGCACGATGTCCAGGGCATCCCACTCCGGCAGCTTCTCCTCGAGCTTGGCGCGGATCTTCGCTCCGTTGTCGTCCTCCGGTCGTGGCGCGCGGTAGCCTCGCACCCACTTGTCCCGACCGCGCTTGCCCGACTTCGTCCTCGTCTCCACCCGCCGCTTGTAGACGACTGCGACGACCTGCTCGCCCATCCGGCCGCCCTGCGCCTGCCGCTTGATCTCCTCGCCGTCGATCACCCGACCGCAGTCCGCATAAGGGCAGTGCCCGTCGCCACGGGCCACCGTACCCGGAAACTGCTCCTTGACCGACCCGACGATCTCGAACGCACAGACGCGGCCGCGGGTTCCCGGACCGTCGGCGCAGTCGGGCAGGAGCCGGACGCCAGTCCCGCCCGTCGCGAGCCGCCAGTTGGGCGACAGCGGGACAAGTCCGTCGCAGTACGGACAGGTGACCGTGCGCGCCCAGAGGCAATTGGCGGAGATGGCATTCGACTCGGGCTCCGGCGGGAAGTAGGGGGCGAGACGCGCTTCCCTCGCGCGCACGAAGCGCTTCGCCAGTTCCTCGAACGCGGATTTGAGCGCCGCGCCATATACTGACGGCCATTCGACCGTGGCTCGCATGATCAGCACCGAGACGGGATTCAGGTCGTTGGCCACAGTTCGGGCGCCGAGCCTCAACGCCTCGAAAGGGATGCTCCCGCCTCCCGCGGTCGGATCGAGCACCGCGATGGTCGTCAGGCCTTCCGCGCCGAGCGTGGCGCTCAACCAATCCCCATCCGGTTCGGGAGCGTGCTTGAACGCGCGCGGATAGCTGTAGGCCTGGTTCTTGAACGTCTTCCCTTGGTGTCTGTAGGTGTAGCCCTCGAACCGTTCGCCTCGCCGGCGGGCCGCATCAATCTTGCGTCGGGCAGCCACCGGGTCCCCGTGAATCCCGATCAGGTGCAGGAACTTCTCCCGGTTCGCATCGGCCGGAAGCAGCGACGCCAGCACCGCGGCTCGGGCCGCCACCAGCGGCCGGCGCGCCCACCAGACGTGGAGACGATTCGGCGCCGGGAACGGCGTCATCGGCGTCCGCTCGCGGGTGCTCTCGATGCCAAGCGCCGAGATAGGTAGCCAGCGTTC
Organism: Vicinamibacteria bacterium; assembly: GCA_022820675.1. Lineage (GTDB taxonomy): Bacteria > Acidobacteriota > Vicinamibacteria > Vicinamibacterales > UBA8438 > JAJEEA01. The sequence goes on from JAJEFC010000208.1 coordinate 4,166, forward strand.
GATCAGCCGGGTATCAGCCATCGTGCAAGTCCAGCGCGCGACCGCGTCGCGTGGCAAGCCACAACAGCGCACGAAGAGCCGTGGCCCCCTGTCACCGGCCCCAACCCTTCCACGCAATCCACCCAGCGCCCGAAGCGCGGGCATTTCGTGTGGCCGTCCGCACCGCAGCCAGCCCGGCGTACTCCGCGGTCTCGGTTTGGGATCAACGCTGTCATCGACCGCCCCGACCGACTGTATCTCGCCGTCTCTGAACCCGATCGACCGGGTAGTCAGATGACGACCAGCGACCGGCGTTCCGCCCGACGGACCGCCGCCGTGAGAATCGACCTGTCGAACGTCACGAGGCGGCAGCCGTGCTCGACAGCCAGGGCAAGAAGGTAGATGTCCGTCAACTGCCGGGGGCGCGAGACGCGCCCGCAATCCACCACCGCGTCATCCAGAAGGCTGACACTGTCGGGCAGGAACCTGTGGTAGGGCTCCGAAATCGCCGCTCGCAACCGCATCACGGCGTCGGTGACACTCAGCGCGTTCGGATACGCGGGCTGCGACAGAATGCGTACGCAGCCGTTCTGCGTCAGCGGGCACGACGCCCAGCCGTGGTGGATATTGCCCGCGAGCCACGTCCCGGCCGACGCGTTGAACGTGTGGTTCTCGTCGAACAGCGCGACGAGCACGTTGACGTCCAGCAGCGCCCTCAACGTTCAGACGCCCAGATCGTCGCGAATCCCGTCGACGATCTCGTTGGTGACCACCGATCCGCCGGCCGGGATAGGCCTGAAACCGTACTGCCCGCGCGACCGCCCAGCCGCCGCCCCGCCTCTCGCCGGCAACGCGCCGCGCAGCAAGTCGGAGACGAACTGCCCCACAGACTTGCGTTCCTGCGCCGCGAGCGCCTTCGCGGCACTCAGGACATCGTCGTCGATATCGAGGGTGGTACGCATGGCTCTCCTCAACCGACCGCGGCGACGCCTCGCCGGCCGGACCACTGACCTCGCTGCCCCCTGCGCACGTGGCGACGCTCGCAACTCCCGCGACCCATGCTATCACCCTCACCGGGGCACTGAACGCCGCCGTGCCCCCCGGTTGCTTCCGGCTCCCTGCTGCGGCGTTCGCCGGCGCGGGCCCGCGATGGCCCCGAGAACCGCAGCCTGCCCGCCGACGGCGACCACCGCCGGGCCGAGGTCAGATCCACGCCTGCGGTGGCTCGTCCAGTACCCGTTCGGCCAGCGGGCCGAAGAAGCACCGGGCGGTCGTGAAGAACGCCGGCAGGCGGCCGCCAACCGGCAGCAGCTCGCTCCTTGCCGCCTTGTACCGCAGCTCGGAGTCACCCCACAATTCCCCCCACGCCTCATTCAACGCGCTCCAGCGCCGCTCGCGCGCGATGCGCAATCGCCTGGCGTTCAGGTTCAGCACTTCGATGGTCCGATTCACGTGGCCCGCAGAGACGCCCGCGGACGTGCAGGCAGCCATGTCCGCTTCGATGCGACCGTCGTCGAGCACCCTGACGAGCGATGGCAGTGCCGGCAGCTCTCTGGGATCCATGAGTTCCTTCGGCACGAGGTTGCCCTTCGCCTCACCGCAACTGCGGTTCTTCCTCACGGGCTTCCGGTACCGGCTCGCGTCGTCGGTCCGCCACGTTCCGCCCTTGCAGCAGGCGATCAGGTTGCGGTAGTCGAGCGCGCGTGAAGCCCCCTGCACGGGATGGCTTCGTGGAACGACGTGCTCGACTTGGTGGTCCCGCTCGGTCAGGCTGATCTCGCAGTAGCCGCAGAGTCCGTGCTGGCGATCCGTCAGTGCCCGGATCAGACCTCGATGGGAGCGGCCCCCATCATGACTGCCAAACCCGCCCCAACTTGCCCTCTGCGTCTCGACCTCCAGATAGTCCTGGAGCCCGGGCGGCTGGGCAGCCAATCTCCGAATGCGCTTCACGTCGACTCGTCCATCTCGCGGAACAGCTTTCGGCGCCGGCTCTCCAGGTCCGCCCGGCCGAGCGCCGGGTCGTCGGGAGATCGTTGTTGAAGCTCCTGCCTGAGCGCCAGGGCTTCCTCCGACTCGCCCTGGTCGTCGTTGATCAGGCGCCGGTAGCGAGCCAGCTTCTCCGTGAAGTCGTTGGCCGGGCGCTCGTCCACGCCCATCACGACCGACAGCACGTCTCCGGCCTCGGCGCCGTAGGTCCATCCCGCCGCCACACCGGCGACGATGCGGCCGTCCTCGCGGGCGAGCTCCACGATGTGTTCCGGCTCGACCGTGGTCAGCACCTGCGGGCTGTGGGTGGAAACGATGAACTGCGCGTTCGGGAACGTGCGCCGCAGGTCGATCAAGATGCGCTGCTGCCACGACGGGTGCAGGTGCAGCTCGATCTCGTCGATCAGAACGACCGCTTCCGAACGGAGCGGTTCGTCCAGATGGGGATTGCCCTGCGCCATCCGCCACGCGAGATCCGCGGCCAGCGCCAGCACGGTGCGCTGGCCGCCGCTCAACTGGTCCAGCTCCAGCGTGGCGGTAGAGCCCTCCTTCGATTCCACGGACACTGAAAAACGCAGAGGGTCCACTTCGACACGCGGATCGGACACGCCATCCAGCATCGACGCGACCGCATCGCGGACGGCGGCCAGATCCCTCCGCCGGTAGTCGAAATCGAGACACTGCTTCTGTTCCCGCAGCTCGTCGTTTTCCTTGGCATAGAACCACGTGAAGAGCTCCGGGAAGCTCGGCCGGGCCGCGAGCGCATCCTTCAGCGCCGCACCCCGTGAAGAATCGTGGCTTCGCCCGATGCGCGCAATCATCTCCTCCTGCGCGGCCAGGATCGCGTAGCGGCGCACGTCGCTGTCGAAGAGGCTATCGAACTCCAATACGTCGGATCCCCTGTCCGGCACCTTGAAGACGTCCGGGGCGAGCGCAGGCCGGTCGGCGCGGTAGAACGCGACGACGGGCAAGTCGACGGGTGTGCCTGCCTCCTCGTCCGCACGGAAGACTTCGGACAGCCTCCCCTTGAGGCCGGCATCGAGCCCATGGTCCATCGTCCTCCAGGCGCGGCGCTCCCGCTTCCAACTGTCATCCTCGGTCGTCGTCAGATCCACCTGAACGAACGACTCGCCGGCGCGCAAATCGGTATCGAGAAAGTCGAGTCCCGGGACGTTGAAGATCGGAGGAATGGCCCCCAGGCCGACGGCGATGGCGTTCAGAACGCTCGTCTTGCCGCATGTGTTGCCGCCGTGCAGCACCGTCAGCGCCGGGTCGAGCGGAAGCCGGAGGTGCTCGATCGCCCGGTAATTGTCGATCTCTACCGACTTGAGCTTCATGAACTCCGCTCTCCGCCGCGTGGCCGCGGCTCCGTCAGCAGCATCCGCAACGCCGTCAGCACGCGGCGCGGGCGGCGGCGGTGCATGGCCATGCCGAGCCAGTACGCCGCCTCCTCGCGGCCCATCGCCTCGATGCCTTCGGCCACCGCCCGCATGTTGTCGCGGCTGCGCATCGGGGCGAGGGTGCGGAACAGCAGCCCGAGAGTCAGGGCGAGATCCTCGGTGAGGGCGTAGCCGCGGGTCGTGCGGCGGGCGGGCGACCCGAGCTTGACGCCGGCGCGGGCGAGGCGCTTCAGCACGCGGTGCTCGACGAGCTGCAGGTTGCGGCCCGCGAGGCCGGCGACGCGCGTGGGTGCGGTCACCTGAGGAGTGGCGGCGGCGGGCAGTTGCCAGATGGCGTACTCGGCGTCGGCGGGGCCGCGGCGGCGCAACCGCAGCTCGTAGCGGGGCGCCGAGGCCGGCGTCTCGACCGAGTCCACCCGTTCAAGCTTCGCCATCACGATGCGGCGGCGTGCGCCGTCGCCGACACGTAGGCCGCCCCTCCGGCGAACCGGGACAGGCGTTGGGTGAAGGTCTCGGCCGAGTCGCCGGTCATCGGCAGTCCGTCGGCGAACGACAGCTCGAAACCCGCCTCCAGGTTCCGGGCGGTCGCGTCGCGCAACTGCGGCTCGAGGAACTCCCGCACGGGCTGAGCGTCGCTCACCGGCCCGCGGAACTCGATCTGGAACGAGCCGCCGTCGCGGGTCTCGTAGCCGCCGGCGAAGGTGACGACCTTCTCGGCCCGCTGCACGCCTCCGACGCTGCCGAGGAGCCGAAAGGCGTCGCCGGCCTCGAACATGCGAATCGTCAGCGTGCCGATGCGGTCGATGCCGCGGCTGCGGGCCTGCTCCCAAAGCTGGGTCAGCGCATCGCGCAGGACGCCTTCCGCAGAGATCGCGCCGGCCGGGGTTGCCGGCGCGTACGGTTGATCGTCCGCCTCCTTGACGTTGCCCGCGCCGGAGCCCGGCGTCCGGGTTGACGACGAGTCGTCGTCGGCGCCTCCGGCGGATCCGCCGCCGTCGGTCCCGACCCGCTCGGGCACCCTCGGCCAAATGCCGCGGTTCTTCGCGAACGCCATCGTGAAGACGACGGACTGCTCGTCGATCACGATCTCGGCGAACGGGTCCCCGGGGCCGAGCAGCAGATCGCCCCGCCGGTAGACATACTCGCCCTGCTCGACCCCCAGCCGAACGCCGCGTACGAAGACGTCGTCGCCGACGAGCATCGGCAGGCCGGGGTCGCGCCGGAACTCGTTGCGCAGCGCCGCGGTCGTGATCTCCCCCTTCTTCAGCGGTGTGTGGTCGCGCACATAGGCCGGCGAGTTGGGCTCGTCCTCGGGGTACCGCAGCTTGTTGAGATCGGCCAGCGCCCGCGCGACGTGCTGCTGGCCGGCGCCCGGCTGGTCCGATGTCGAGTGAATGTCGATGGCCGAATGCGCCAGATCGACGTCGGCCGACTCCACGCGGTGGCGCGACGGATAGAAGACGTGGCGGTAGCACTGCTGGATGGCGAGCGCGAGCTCCTGCACCGACCGCGCCTCCAGCTCGCAGACCTTGTCCCGCTGGTGCTCCGCCAGGTGGGCGAGCCGCTCGGGCTTCCTCAGCTCGCGCAGGGCCAGCCGGCGCGACGCGTGCCGACGCATGTCGGCCTTGCGGGCGTCGTCGGCCACCACGAACACGACGTTGTTGCGCAGCAGCCGCAGCGCCGCCCCGTCGGAGCCCTTGCGCAGGTAGATGCGCCGCACGAGCTCGGGGACATCCTCCGCCGCCCCGATGGTCACCGCGTCGTAGGCCAGCACGACGAATTTCGGCCGCCCGTTGCCGACGTCGTCGGGCACGTCGAAGGGGCCGCCGGGGAACTGGATCGCGTCGAACGTGCCGCCCTGGAAGATCTCCCCGATACGGTGGTTCAGCTCGGCGCGGGCGTCGCCGGAGTCGACGTTCTTCTCCTCGCGGCGAATGATCTGGGTCAGATTCGCCTCGGCGAGGAACCGCATCGGCGCACCGGGCCGGTCGTCGAGAAAGGCGGACTCCTGGACGAACTTCTTCCGCGCCTCCTCGATGAAGCTGACGTCGGCGGTCGGCCCCAGCATCGAATAGCGCAACTGCTCGGGCGACAGCCCCTTGAGCGGCTCGTTGAACGCCAGCGTGTGCATGAAGATGGTGCGCGCCACGTACGCGGCGTAGGGCGGCAGGCCCCCGTGGTGCTTCGCGTCGATCTCCTCCGCCAGGGCGCGGGCGCCGCCCGACCCGGCCACGTCGTTGGCGATGGCCGGCACGTAGGAGGACTGCTGCAGGCGGGTGACGATCTCCTGCCGGACGGGCTCGCAGCCGGGGTCCACGTGATGCAGGTGAATCGCGGTGGCGTCCGCAGGCCGGCTCTCCCAGAGATGCGCGATGGTGCGGGCCAGCAGCCGCAGCATGCCGCGGACGCGCTGGAACGTGTCGAGCGTCGCGGTCTTGGACGTCAGCGTCTGCAGGACCTCGGGGTGCAGCGGATAGCTCGCCCGGAAGGCCTCGGCCGTCTCCGGCCGGGCGGCATCGTCGGCGATGGCCTCGCGCTTCGCGGACCACACCGCCTGATAGGCGGCCACCGCGTCCCGCGCAGCGTCGTCGTCGATGAACTGGAAGAGGCGCCGGCGCAGCACCTGGGCCGTCTCGTCCTCCTCGGTCGGATTGAGCAACGTCGCCTTGCGCGCCGAGACGCTCTCGGCCTCGGCCATCCGGTCGGCGATGAACTGGTTCTCCACCGAGTACGCGTCCACCGCCCGGCCTTCCTTGCCGATGGCCAGCGTGTAGACCAGGGCCGCGCGCGGCGTCCCTTCCACCGCCTTGAAGAGCGACGTCAGGAACGCGGTCAACTGGTCGCGCGCCGCGCCGATCTGCTGCACCTTGCGGAGGTACACCGAGAGCTCGTCGAGCAGGATGAGCGTCGGCTCCCCGCCGAACAGCTCGCGCAGCGTGTCGGCCCCCGGCGCGACGCCGCTGGTGTCGCTGTTCCTCACCCGTTCGTAGCCCGCCACCCCGGCCAGCGCATAGGCCAGCTCGCCCCACGGCGTGTGCGCGCGGACGCCCTCGCCCATCGTCCGTCCGTTGGCCGGGTCCGCGTTCTCGCCGTCGAAGGCCGCGAGGCGCACGGCCCCCTTCGGCAGGAGCGACGCATCGATGAACTCGTCCATCCCGGCCACCCGCGGCAATCCTCTCGCCGCGTGCGCCAGAGCGATCAGGCCGTGCGTCTTGCCGCCGCCGTACGAGGTGTCGAGGCGGAAGATGGCGGCCGCCTCGCCCCCGGCGCCGCTCAGGCGGCGGCAGACGTTGGCCAGCAGGTTCTTCAAGCCGCGGGTCGGATAGGTGTTGGCGAAGAAACGGACCGGATCGACGTACTCGGGGCTTCCGCTGCCCGTGACCACCTGTGCGAGATCGGCCGCGAAGTCCGCTTCCGCCACGGTGCCGTGCATAACGTCGCCGCGGGGACGGCACGTGTCGAAGATTGTTCGGATGCTCACGGGTCTCTCGGAATCGGCGCGGACGCGGGGCACTTCACCCGCGGCTCGGGTCGTTCCCGTTCGTCGGCAGCCACGCCTGAATCCGCCATCAGCGACATGAGAGCAGTCTACTACCAAGTCAACCGGCTCATGGCCTGCCAGTCGACTGTGCCGCGTGGACCCTCACCCGCTCGGACGCGTCTTCCTCCGCTCGATGACCTTCTCCTGGTGCTCGCCGACCACCACGCGGTCGACGTAGATGCCTGGCGTGTGGACCATGTGGGGGTCGATGGCGCCGACGGGGACGATCTCCTCGACCTCGGCCACCGTGACCTTGCCGGCCTCGGCCATCGGGGGGTTGAAGTTGCGGGCGGTCATGCGGTAGACGAGGTTGCCCTCCTCGTCGGCCTTCCACGCCTTGACGAGGGAGACGTCGGCGTGGAGGGCGGTCTCGAGGACGTACCAGCGGCCGTCGAACCGGCGGGTCTCCTTGCCCTCGGTCAGGGGGGTGCCGTAGCCGGTGGGGGTGAAGAAGGCGGCGATGCCGGCCCCGCCGGCACGCATGCGCTCGGCCATGGTGCCCTGGGGGTTCAGCTCGACCTCGAGAATGCCGTCGAGGAACTGCCGCTCGAAGAGCTTGTTCTCGCCGACGTAGCTGGCGATCATCTTGTCGATCTGGCGGGTCTCGAGGAGCAGGCCGAGCCCGGCCCCGTCGACGCCGGCGTTGTTGCTGATGCACGTCAGGTGCTTGACGCCCGAGTCGCGTAGCGCGAACACGAGGCTCTGGGGCACGCCGCACAGTCCGAACCCGCCGACCATCAGGGTCATGTCGTCGCGGAGGAGCCCGTCGAGGGCCTCCTTGGAGCCGGGATAGACCTTCTTGCTCATGCCAGTCCGCCTATCGTCGTCTGCGGCGGCGCCGCCCTTGCTCGCAGCGCCACAGTTCCCACCAAGCCTACCAGCCCTCCTGGCGAGGGTCGGCTCTGCATTCGAACGCGGGATTCTCGCCAAGGGCGGCCGCCGAAGCCGCGCAGCCCCGGCCCCTCGATGGTCCGCCCCCGGCGCCAACCCCCTCGGGCGAGGCGGAGGACCCGGCCGACCCGTCGTGCCGCAGACCCAGCCGCGAGCCTGCGCCATCCGCGGCACTGGGGGCGAGGGCATGGCCCCACCCCTTCATCGGACCGTCCGGAACGCCCGCCCCCTTGCGCACGCAGCGCGCGAGGGGGGCAAGGGCATGGCCCCTACCCCTTCATCGGACCGTCCGGCACCCCCGCCCCCTTGCGCACGCAGCGTGCGAGGTTCGACATGTCCTCGTCGCCGTAGCCCTGGGCGATGAGGCCGTCCTCGAGGGTGGCGACGAGGCTGGCGACGTGCACCGGCACCTCGAACGTGCGGGCGGTGTCGAGGGCGATGCCGAGGTCCTTGCGGTGCAGGTGGGTCCGGAAGCCGAGGGGATAGGTGTCGTTCAGCATGTTCCCCGACCGGTTCTGGAGGATCCAGGACCCGGCGACGCCGCCGCCGATGGCCTCGACGACCTTCTCGGGGTCGGCGCCGGCGCGGTGGGCGAGGGTCAGGGCCTCGCCGAGGGCGAGGAAGGTGCCGGCGATGACCACCTGGTTGGCGACCTTGGCGATCTGCCCCGCCCCGACGTCGCCGATGCGCGTGATCCTGGCCCCGAGCACCTCGAGCACGGGCTTCGCGCGCTCGAAGTCGGCCTCGGTGCCGCCGCACATGATGGCGAGGGTGCCCTTGATGGCGCCCTCCGAGCCGCCCGACACCGGCGCGTCGACGTAGCCGATGCCCTTCTCGCGGAACCGGGCGGCGATGTCGCGGGTGGCGGCGGGGGCGATGGACGAGCAGTCGATGACCAGGCCGCCCTCGCGCAGGCCGTTGATGGCGCCGATCTCGGGGTCGAGGAGCACGCGCTCGACGTCCGGAGTGTCGGAAACGCAGGTCAGCACGATGTCGGCGTTGCCGGCGGCCTCGGCGGGGCTCGCGGCGCGGGTCGCGCCCTCGGCCGCCAGCGGCTCCTCGCGCTCGCGCGTCCGGTTGTGCACCACCACGCTGTGGCCGGCCTTCAACAGGTTCCTCGCCATGGGGGCGCCCATGGTCCCCATTCCGATGACCGCGATGCTCATTGCTGACTGTCTCCTTCGAACCGTGGATGGTGATGTGATCGGCCCCCGCCTCCGTGGACGATGCCGCGACCCGGTCGCCGCGGGGTCGTCAGCGGGGCCGGCGCCTGCTTCCGCCAATGTCGTCTCCGTCCGCCCGGAGCCGTCCCCTCTCAGACCATCGACGACGAGCCCGTCGGCCCCGGCCGCGCGTGCACGATGCCGCGACCCGACTGCGGGCGGGTCGCCAGCGGGCGCCGGCGCCGGCGCCTGCTTCGCCAGGGTGGTCTCCGTCCACCAGCACCGCCCATCTCAGACCATGGACGATGATCCCGTCGGCCCCGGCCGCGCGTGCACGATGCCGCGACCCGACTGCGGGCGGGTCGTGACGAGGGCCAGCAGCTTCTTCCAGTAGCGGAACGACGGCCGGTACCTGACGTCCGCCGAGGCGAACCCGGCCGAAAGCAGCATCTCCGTCAAGGCGGTCATGGTGGGGATGCCGCACAGGTCATGGGTCTGCTCGTCGACCCGCTCGTCGCCGGGAAAGAACGGCACCAGCGGGTACCGCTCGTGGATGAACGGCAGCAGGACGTGCGTCTCGCAGATCAGCAGCCGCCGGGTCACGCGGGCGATGCGCTCGAGCGCCGCCAGCGGGTTGCGCAAATGGTAGAACACGCCGAGCAGCAGGACCAGATCGAACTGGCCGAGGCGGTCGGCGTCGAGGTGGTGGACGTCGAGACGCTCGTACTCGACGCGCGACCCGAGGCGCTCGCGGGCCGCGAGGAACTCGTCCATGCCGTGGCGGTCCCACGCGAACCGGTCGACCGCGAGCACCCGCTCGGCCCCCCGCCGCTCGCACTCGAACGAGAAGTAGCCGTGCCACGCCCCGATGTCGAGGACGCTCCAGCCGGTGAGGTCGGCGGGAATACCGAGCAGGCGCAGGCGCCGCCGGAAACGCCGCCGCACCCGCCACTCCTCGGACAGCGGCGCCGCGCCCCGGTCCGGTTCGGCGATGTACTCGTGCGGTTGCCTGGCCATCAACTGACCGCCGCGTGGTCGCAGCCGCCGACGGGGGCAGGTCGAGATCGCCCACCTCGTCCGCCGACCGCCGGCCTGTCACGTGGCTCGGCGCCGGCGACGTTCCACGACCTGATAGCGGACTCGCGCCTGACGGCCCGTTGCGCCGTGGTCATCTGTGCGCCTCCCGCAGCGTCCCGTGCGAAGGCTGCACGTACGATTCGTACGTATGGGCCGCAGAGCCCCGGGTCATTCGCCTGTTCGAGCGCCACTCGCAGAAACGCTTCCGCTTGGCCGAGGTCTGTCCTGCATCCGCTGTTGCGCGCCGTGTGGGATCGATGGCCCTGTCCGCAGTAAACCGTTCAAGAGACCGCTTCCCGCGTTCACTCTCCATGGAGGTCGTGGGCGTGCGGATGGGCCGACGCCGGCTCCAGTCGGGGGTCGGCCAGCGGCAGCACCGGGAACGTCTCGAGGAACGCCGTGTACGACCGGAAGAACAGCCCCGCCACCCCGGCCCCGACGAGCAGCTCGACGAGGCCCAGGGGCACGCCCTCGCCGTGCCACAGCGACGGCGAGACGAGCAGGAAGCGCTCGAGGCACATGCCCGCGAACGCCACCACCGCGATCGTGGTCAGCCCGCGCGGGCTCGTCTTCACGGCCCGGCTCAGCAGCACCACGAACGGGATGACGAACGCCGTCGCGAACACCGTCCACGCCACCGGCGCCCACGCGCCGTGCATGCGGTGGTAGATGAACTCGGTCTCCTCGGCGAGGTCGCCGTACCAGATGACGAGGTACTGCGACCAGAACATGTACGCCCACAGGATGCAGAACCCGAACAGGAGCTTGCCGATGTCGTGAAGCTGGTGGGGGCCGATGTACTCGGTCAGGTTCAGCCGCTTCCGCGCCCACACCGCGACCACGGACAGGAACGCCAGCCCCAGGAACAGGTTGCCGATGAAGTAGTAGCCGCCCGCGAGGGTCGAGAACCAGTGCGGGTCGAGCGACATGAAGAAGTCGAACCCGACGAGGGTGAACACCCAGCCGTAGGCGATGAGCACGGCGGGGGCTAGGCGGCTCTGCGCCCGCTGGGCGGCGTCCCGCTCGTGGTGGATGCCGCGCCATCCCGCGACGAGGCGGCGGGTGAACCCGGTGGCGGGATGCTGGCCCGACTGGTGGAGCAGCCCGACGTCGGCCCGCAGGGACCGGTAGACGTACCAGAGGCTGAGGCCGGTCAGCAGCAGGAACGCGCCGATCTGGCGGCTCACGAAGAACGGAACGTTGAGCCACGCCGCCTTGGCCTCGACCGGCTCGTGCACCCAGGGGGCCCAGCCCTCGACCCCGACGAGCAGGATCAGGAGCAGCCCGAACGCGATGGGCAGGAACGCGGCGGTGGCCTCGGCCATCCGCTTCAGGGCGCGGCCCCAGCGGGAGGAAGTCACCTGCATGATGGCCGAGACCACCACCCCCGCCTGGGCGAGGCCGCCGAAGACGAGGAAGGCGACGAGCAGCGACTGCCACGCGCGGATCGGGTCGCCCAGGAACAGCGCCTGCAGGAACGCGAGCGCGCCGAGCACCGCTGCGATCGCGCAGAGGCGCCGGGCGCCGTCCGAGACGAGGGGAGTTCCGACTTCAATCATCGTCCTGGTGCGTCGCCGGGCAGGGTGAGCGGCTGCGATTCGGCCATCAGTGCATGGGCGATGCGTCGAGTCGACTGGAGAGACGATTCTTCGGCGTAGTAGCCGCCCTCCCGCAAGCGCAACTCCACTGGACCAGACGGCGCGCGCTTGACGATCAGTGTCCGCTCGTCGGGGTTGTCGTGCTTGAAGACGAGCCGCCCCTCGGTCGGATGTTCTGCAGCCGCTAACAGTAGGCAAGCGACGCAACGTGCCTCACTGGGGGTCAGCTCGACGAACCCGTCGTTCTGGGGAGACCGAATCTTGTTCACGAGACGCAACTCCACGGTTTCCTCGCGCTTGCGCCGCACTGCGATGGCCTTCCAGGTCGAGGCTTCCGGGCGTTCGATCTCTACCATTTCGGTTGTCCTCCAGCGTGCAACTCCCGTGAGAGCACGTGAGAGGCGACCCAACCCTTCTTTATTCGGGCGTGGTGAACGTCTTGACGTAGCGCACCAGGGCCCAGCGCTCGTCCGCGCTCATGGAATGGGCGAACGGCGGCATCCGGAACCCGCCGTCGCCGATGATGCTGAAGATCCAGCCGTCGGTGTAGTTGTTCTGCACGTGGCGCGCCGCCAGGCTCGGCATGCGCGGGTAGTGCCCGGCTATCTGCCCGTCGCCGAGCCCTTCCGGGCCATGGCACATCGCGCAGTACACGTCGTACATCCACTTCCCCTCCGCGAGAACCGCGGGGGTGTCGGGCACCGGGTTGGGAAGGTCGCGCGACTCGAGGCGGTCGCGCTGCCGATCGCCGTCCACCGCGATGGTGTCTTCGACCGGCACCCGGGGATCGACCTGGGGCAGCACCACCGGGCCGGTGTACATGTTCCGCATGAAGGCCGGCTGGGCGAGGGCGACGGCGCCGGCCGCCGCGACGAGGACGGCGGCGAGGGCACCGCGCGCGCTCCGGCGCCGGGTCGGGAATCGGCGGGCGGGGCCGCGGGCGGCGCTCTCCGGGCTGCGTAGGGTCATCCTCTGATCTCCACGGCCTCGTGGCGCTCGAGACAGGCGCGCACCGCGGCCGCGTGGTCGCGGGCGCACGTCACCGCGATGCCGGTCATGTCGTTGGTGAAGCGGGGGTCCGGCGCGGGGCGGCCGAAGACGCGCGGCAGGCCCGACAGGACCAGGAACCCGATCATCCCGCCGATCGCGCCCAGCAGGATCGTCAGCTCGAAGGCGATGACCACGAACGGGGGAATCGAGATGAGCGGCTTGCCCCCGGTGATCATCGGCCAGTCGAGCACCGTGTAGATGGGGAACGCGAAGCCGAGGAAGCAGCCGAGCAGCCCCCCGACGAGGACGAACACCCGCACCGGGCTCACCGAGACGTGCAGGGCCTGGTCGAGGGCGTGGTCGGGCACCGGCGAATAGGAGACGACCTCGCCCAGCCCGCCCTCCAGGATCTCGCGCGTCGCCGCCGCCGCCGTCTTGCCCCGGTCGAAGATGCCCAGTATCTCCATGGCGCACTGTCGCCCGCGTCACTGCCCCGAATCGTCACCCGCGGCCCCGCCGTCCCGCGGCGCAACCACCCCGCCCAACCCTCTGCCGTTGCCGACTTGCCCGGTCTTCCACACGTTCAACGCGCTCACGACGCGCCCATCGTCCGTCGGCGCGCGAACGAACGGCTCCATGCCGCCAGCCCTACACCGGCTCGGGCCAGGCGCTGGCCGGGTCGGCCTCGGCCGACCGGTCCATCGTCTCCTTCATCTCGGTGATCGACACCGCCGGGAAGTTCTTCACGAAGAGCAGGAACAGGGTGAAGAAGAGCCCGAACGACCCCACCGTGATGGCCGCCTCGACCCACGTCGGCTGGTACACGCCGGCCCAGTTGGCGGGGTCGAAGTCGTGCGAGAGCGACGTGACGATGATGACGTAGCGCTCGAGCCACATGCCGATGTTGACGAAGATCGAGATCACGAAGAGCACCGCGAGGTTGGTCCTCACCGCCTTCCAGAACAGCGCCAGCGGGATGATGACGTTACACGAGAACATCGTCCAACTGTAGGCCCGGTACTGGCCGAACATGCGGTCGAAGAACGTGCCCTGCTCGAACGTGCTGCCGCTGTACCAGGCGATGAAGAACTCCGTCAGGTACGCGTAGCCGACGATGAGCGACGTGGCCAGCATCAGCTTCGCGAGGTTCTCGAAGTGGTGCACGGTGACGTAGTGCTCGAGCCGGAAGATGCGCCGCATCGGCACGAGCAGGGTGATGACCATCGCGAGGCCCGAGAAGATGGCCCCGGCCACGAAGTAGGGCGCGAAGATGGTGCTGTGCCAGCCGGGCAGGATGGACACCGCGAAGTCCCACGACACCACGCTGTGGACCGAGATGACGAGCGGCGTGGCGAGGGCGGCGAAGAAGCCGTAGAGGGCGGTGTAGTGCCGCCACTGCCGGTCGGTGCCCAGCCAGCCGAACGAGAGGAAGCGGTAGATGGGGCGCCGCCAGTCCTTCACCTTGTCGCGGGCGGCGGCGATGTCGGGCATCAGCCCCAGGTAGAGGAACATCGCGCTGACCGTGAGATAGGTGGTGATGGCGAACACGTCCCAGATGAGGGGCGACCGGAAGTTGACCCAGAGATCGCGCTCGTTGGGATAGGGGATCAGCCAGTAGAAGAACCACGGGCGGCCGATGTGGATGATGGGGAACAGCCCCGCCGTCATCACCGCGAACACCGTCATCGCCTCGGACGCCCGCGCCACCGCCGTCCGCCACTTCGCCCGGAACAGGAACAGCACGGCCGAGATGAGGGTGCCGGAGTGGGCGATGCCGACCCAGAACACGAAGTCGGTGATGTAGATGCCCCAGAAGATGGGGTGCTCGTAGCCGGCGACCCCCAGCCCCGTCTGCGCCTGGTGCAGGAACGCCGCCGTCCCCGTGGCGAGGGCCGAGAGGGCCAGCGCCAGCCCCACGTAGTACAGCACCCCGGGGGGCCGGAGCGTCCGCAGGATGTCGTCGTTGATCTTCGCGAAGCTCATGGCGGGGCGTCACCCGTCGCGGTCGACCTTCTTCAGGTAGGTGACGGCGGGGCGGGTGTTGAACACGCTCAGGGCGTGGTAGGCGCGGGCGTCGGCCGAGAGCTGCGTGACGCGGCTCGCCGGGTCGTTCATATCGCCGAAGACGATGGCCTGGGCCGGGCAGCTCTGCGCGCACGCGGGGGAGACGTCGCCGTCGCGCACCGGGCGGTCCTCGTCGCGCGCCCGCTCCTTGCCGTCCTGGATCCGCTGGATGCAGAACGTGCACTTCTCCATGACACCGTCGCTGCGCGCGGTGACGTCGGGGTTGAGCTGAAGCTGGAGGGGGGCCTCGAACTCGGGCATGAACCAGTTGAACCGCCGCACCTTGTAGGGGCAGTTGTTCGAGCAGTAGCGGGTGCCCACGCAGCGGTTGTAGATCTGTGCGTTCAGCCCCTCGTCGGTGTGGTACGTGGCGTACACCGGGCAGACGCTCTCGCACGGCGCGTGGTCGCAGTGCTGGCAGAGCATCGGGAGGAACCGGACGTCCGCCCCGTCTCCGCCGGCCCGCGGCTCGTCGAAGCGCTCGACGCGCAGCCACGACATGGTGCGGCCGCGTCGCATGCGGTCGGCCCCCATCACCGGGACGTTGTTCTCGGCGTAGCACGCCGCGACGCACGCGTTGCACCCGTCGCACGCGTCGAGGTCGATGGCCATCCCCCAGCGGTGCACGGGGTGCTCGTGCTCGGGGTACAGGCTGAAGTGGTGCTCCTCGGGATGGACGTCGCCGGCCGCGAGGGCGGCCAGCGACACCGCCTGCGCGAGGCCCCGCCCCTCCTGGTCGAAGTTGCGCTGCAGCCGCGGGATGGGGCGCGACAGCTCGCGCGGAGTGACGTCGACGCCGGTCCCGACCCAGCGGACGCTCCCCGAGGGCGCTTCCGGGGCGGGGTCGAGCAGGGCCATGGGGCTGACGCCGCGGCCCGTCGCGTAGCGCCCGAAGTCGGTGTGCCCCTGGCCGATGGCGATGGCGACGACCCCCTCGGCGAGATGGGGGTTGACGATGACGCTCGCGACGACCTGCCCGTGGTCCGACTCGACGGTGACGAGCTGGCCCTCCTCCGCCCCGAGGACCTCGGCGGTGTCGGGGGTCATCTCGACCCCGGTGCCCCACGTGGTCTTGAGCAGGGGGTCGGGTATCTCCTGCAGCCAGGGGCGGTTGGCGCCGCGGCCGTCGAAGAAGTGCAGCGACGGATAGGCGACGAGACCGAGCCGGCGGCGGGGCGCGGGAGCGCCGAGCTCGGCCGCGAGGTCGGCGTCGAAGACGCCGGGACGCAGCGACACCTCCACGGGGGCGGCGGGCAGCGTGACGCCGCCGCGGCGGAGGGCGTCCGCCCACCACGTCTCGAAGTCGGGCGGTTCGGGGGGCGGGGCGTCGGCGGCGGGCTCCTGCGGCTCGGTGGGCTCCTGCGGCTCGGCGGCGGG
>JAJEFC010000392.1 GCA_022820675.1 Vicinamibacteria bacterium
TCCAGCAGCGTCCCGTAGCAGGCTTCGAAGTACCACGCCCGCCACACGCGGAACACCTCGGCAACGCCGCTCATGTCCGGCTCGGCGTTCTCGACGACGCAGCCGAGCCGCTCGAACGTTCCGCGTTCGGCGTCGATGACGGCGGTGACCCGCTGGTCGACGGGGAGTCCCCCGAGATCCCGGCTCCAGGCGATGGCCGAACCCTCGACGTCGCCGTCCAGCGGCGGGCGAAAGACGGATCCCGCCTGCGGCAGCGAGATCGGAGCCCGCGGGTCGGGGCCGGCGATCGCGCTCAACATGAGGGCCACGTCCGTCACGTTGCGCGCCATCGGTCCCTGTACGCCCATCGGGAACCAGGCGGCCTGGCTCGGCCAGATCGGCACCCGCCCCGGGGAGGGTCGGAAGCCGACGACGTTGCAGAATCCGGCCGGGTTGCGCAGCGATCCGCCGAGGTCGCTGCCGTCGGCGATCGGGAGCATCCCGGTGGCGAGCGCCACCGCCGCGCCGCCGCTGCTGCCGCCGCATGTCTTCGTCGTGTCGTAGGGGTTGCGCGTGGCGCCGAACACCGCATTGAACGTCTGCGATCCTGCCCCGAGCTCCGGGGTGTTGGTCTTGCCGATGGTGATGGCGCCGGCCGCGCGCAGCCGCTCGACGATCAGCGCGTCCTCGTCCGGCACGAAGTTCGCGAACGCCCGGCAGCCGAACGTCGTCCGGATGCCCTTCGTCCACGTGAGGTCCTTGTGGGCCACGGGGAGACCGTGCAGCGGGCCGAGCGCATCGCCGCGGGCGACGGCGGCGTCGGCCGCCGCCGCCCCGCGGCGCGCCTCGTCCGGCAGGAGCGTGACGATGGCGTTGACGGCCGGGTCGACCCGATCGATGCGGGCGAGGTGCGCCTCCATCACCTCGGCCGCCGAGAGCTCGCGGGCGGCGATGGAGCGGGCGAGGTCGGCCGCCGGCCGGGCGCAGAGATCGGTAGAGCCATCCATCACGCTAAACTACACCGTTTGTCCCCGCGCATCATGAGGTTCCCGGTACCTTGCCGTTCCCTCGCCGGATGGGTGGCGCTGTGCGCCGTGCTGTATCCGGCGCCCGGTCCGGCGCAGGAAGGGAGCGGCGAGGTCCTGCCGGGGGGAGGGCCCGCAATCGTGGCGGCCGGCGTCTCCGGCATCCGTGTCGATTCGTTCCACAACATCAGCGGCGACCCGGCCGACGACTGGATCGGCGAGGGCATCGCCGCGACGCTCGACGCCGACCTCGCCTCGCGGTCCGCGCACTCGCCGGGAAGCTGGCTGGTGCGCGGCGGCCATCCGCTTCGAGCAGGGCTGGACGCTGGAGATGGCCATTCCCTTCAAGTCGCTCCGCTACCGGACCGGCGCCTCCCAGATCTGGGGGATCAATTTTCAGCGCAACGTGGCTTCCACGAACGAAACATCGTTCCTGACGCCGATCCCGGCTGCGCTCGCGTTCCAGGGGATGTTCCGGTTCTCGTCCGCGCCTACGCTGGTGGGCGTCGAGGTGCCGGCGTCCGGGACCCGGCTCGAGGTCAAGCCCTACGCGATCTCTGATGTGACCACCGACCTCAACGCCACCCCGCGGCTGTCGAACGACCCCGGCGGCGACTTCGGGGTCGACGTCAAGTACGGCGTGACGCAGGGGCTGACCGCCGACCTCACCTACAACACCGACTTCGCGCAGGTGGAGGTGGACGAGCAGCAGGTCAACCTGACGCGCTTCAGCCTGTTCTTTCCCGAGAAGCGGGAGTTCTTCCTCGAAGGGCAGGGGATCTTCGACTTCGGTGGCGGGTTCCGCGGCGGCCCCACCGCCTACTACTTCAGGGGCGAGCGGTTCGGCGGCTCCGCTCCGGTCCTTTTCTTCAGCCGCCGCATCGGGTTGAACGAGGGGCGGACGGTGCCGATTCGAGGCGGCGGCCGGCTCACGGGGAAGGTCGGGCCCTACAGCATCGGCCTGCTCGACGTGCAGACCGGTTCGGAATCGGCGGCCGGCACGGCGCCGACGAACTTCGCGGTGGCCCGCCTGAAGCGCGACGTGCTGCGCCGGAGCGCCGTCGGGGCGCTGTTCACCGGGCGCTCGGTCGCGGTCGATGCGCCCGGCGCCAGCTATACGTACGGCGTCGACGGCGTGTTCTCCTTCTACGACAACCTGAACGTCAACACCTATCTCGCCCGGACCGAGACGCCGGGGCGGCGGGGCGACGACGCCAGCTATCAGGGGCAGATCGAGTACAGCGGCGACCGCTGGGGCCTGGTGCTGGAGCGGCTCGGCGTCGGGGCGAACTTCAACCCGGAGGTCGGCTTTCTGCGTCGCGACGACTTCCGCCGCTCGTTCGGATCGTTCCGCTTCAGTCCTCGTCCGCGGTCTATCGCCGCAGTGCGCAAGTTCCTCTTCGAGGGCAGCCTGGATTACATCGCCGACGGCGCGGGGCTGCTCGAGACCCGGCTGCAGCAGGGAATCTTCGGGATCGAGTTCGAGAACGGCGACCGCTTCTTCGCCGGCGCCACCGACAACTACGAGTTCCTGAAGAAGCCGTTCTACATCCACAAGGACGTCACGATTCCGGTCGGCGGCTACTCCTTCACCAACGCCCGGGTGGTCTATGCGCTGGGACAGCAGCGCACCACGTCCGGGGGACTGACCTTCGACCGGGGACAGTTCTTCGGGGGCGAGTGGACCAGCGTCGGCTACTTCCGCGGCCGCGTCAACCTGTCTCCGCAGTTGTCCGTGGAGCCGTCGCTGTCGTTCAACTGGATCGAGTTGCCGCAGGGCGACTTCACGACCGAGCTCCTGGCCGCGCGGACCACCTACACTCTTACGCCCCGCATGTTCGTGGCGGCGCTGCTGCAGTACAACTCCGGCGCCGACTCGCTGGGCACCAACATCCGTCTCCGCTGGGAGTACCAGCCCGGCAGCGAGCTGTTCGTCGTCTACACCGACGAGCGCGACACGCTGACCCCCCGATTCCCGGGACTCGAGAACCGGGCGCTCGTGGTGAAGTTCAACCGCCTGTTCAGGTTCTGACAATCCGTGGAGAAGTCCCGCCCGCCGTTCTGCCGCGGCTGCCCGCCCGCGCGGCAAGGCGCGACGAGGGAGCATGTTGAGCCGGAGGAGCAGACCAATGCAGAGGACGACTGGGTATTGGATCGGTGCCGCCGCGGTCATCGGCGGGCTGCTGGCGGCGTGCCTCGTGGTGTCGGCGCCCCTCGGGGCACAGGGTTCGGACGAGGTCACGGCGGAGACGGTCGCCGGCTGGATGACGGAGCTGTCGAACTGGGGGCGCTGAGGCGAGGACGACGAATTGGGCACGCTCAACCTGGTGACGCCGGAGAAGCGCCGGAGCGCGCTGGCCCTGGCCACGGCCGGGGTCTCGGTTTCCCTGTCGCACACCTGCCTCACCGAGGCGGATATAGAGGCCGCTTCGCCGGTCGGCTACGAGATGCTCGGCGCCGACGGCACCAACGACGTGCTGCCGTCGGGGGTCGAGGGCGTGACCCAGCCGATCCACCAGTTGACGACCATCGTGGCGATGGGGATGCCGCTGTTCGACAACCTGGATCTCGAAGCGGTGGCGGCCGAGGCGGCTCGCCAGGGCCGCTGGGAGTTCCTGCTGGTGGCGGCACCGCTGGCGGTCGAGGGCGGTACGGGCTCGCCTCTCAACCCGCTGGCGATCTTCTGAGACGTTATCGACGAGCAAGCGAGCCGACCCGCGGCGACAGTTTCGTCGTCGCGGGCATCCCCGCCGCGCCCGACCTGTCCGTCACGACGGGTTGCCTATGGCCAGCAACTCGTCCTCCGTCCGGATGTACCACATCCCGTCGACGAGCGCCGGCGACGCCAGGGTCCGGGCCCCGATGTCGTTCGTATGGAGCAACTCGAACTCCGGTCCCGCCCGCAGCACGAAGGTGATGCCGTCGTCGTTGGT
>JAJEFC010000190.1 GCA_022820675.1 Vicinamibacteria bacterium
GTCGTCGCCGAGCACGGTCGTGAAGGCGTTGAGGGCGCCGTCGCGCGCCCGGATGCGGTCGAGGGCGGCGTCGACGACCTCGCGCACCGGGACGGCGCCGGTCCGGATGGCGTCGGCGACGCGATGCAGCGGCCGGTCGCACCAGTCGGTCGTCACGGCAAGGACCCTCACGCGCCGGCCGCCGACCCGCCCTCGGCGGCGCGGCCGGTCGCACCAGGCGGGCTCGCCGGGTCAGGGGGCGCCGTACTCGCCGGCACCGCTTCGCGGTTCCAGGCCGCGCCGCGAAGGCGGCGGGTGGCCTCGGCCAGCGCTTCGAGCCGGGGGATCAGGTCCGTCAACTGCCGCCGCTCGGCGTCCTGGGCGGCGTTACGCAGCCACTGTTCGATGGTCATGGAAGGTCCGTGTCCCGGCGCCGCCGGCCGTCATCCGGCGGGGCTCGACCGGGCCTTTACCGACACCGCGACGCCGTTCCCCAGCGGGACGAAGCTGGTGACGAAACGCGGGTCTGCCGCGATCTGCCGGTTGATGGCCGCCACCGCCTCGGCCTCGTCCGCCGCCCTCGCCTCGTCCGCCGGCTTCGCCTCGCCCGCCGCCCTTGGCTCGTCCACCGCCCTCTCCTGCCTCGGCGCCTTCCCTTCGTCTCTCTCGTCCCCTCGCAGGCCCGGTGACCGGGCGACCTCAGCCCGGAGGACCTTGTCGGTCACCAGCACCCCGCCCGGTCGCAGCAGGGCCGCCAGCCGGTCGAGCAGCGGTCCGTGCTGCCGCGGGTCGCCGGCATCGACGATGACGTCGAAGGGGCCGGCCACCTTGTGCACCATGCGGGCGGCGTCGCCGATGATGACGTGCGCCCGCTCGCCGAGCCCCGCGGCGGCCAGAAGATTCCGCGCCGTCGCGGCGCGGCCGGGATCGATCTCGATCGAGAGCAGTCCGCCGTCCTCGGGCAGCGACCGGGCGAGCCGCAGCGTCCGGCGGCCCGTACCGGCGCCGATCTCGAGCACGCGCCGAGCCCCGGCAGTCAGCACCAGCGTTTCGAGGAAGCGACCGACGATGCGCTCGGCGGCAGGCGCGGGTTCCGCGTGCTCCTCCGCGGCGGCGCGGGTCGGCAACGGGTTCTCCGGCGTCAGCGACGCCAGGTAGCTCTCGACATCCGGAGCGACGATCATCGGGGTGTCTTCTGCTTGGAACGGTGACCAGAATTGCCTTGCCATGTGTCAGGCGCGCAAGGCCGCGACCGGCGGCGCACGCCTGGGCGCAATTGGCAATCCAGTATTGATCATTGTCCTTGGTTGCGCGTTGGTGCTCGACGCGGGAACCACGGGCTACATCTGTCCGGCCGGAATCCGGGAGCCAATCCGCCGCGCATCACCTTCGTCGGGCCGGCGTGCCGGCTTGCGCCGGCGGGAAGGCCGATGCCGGCGCCGGGTGCGCGACACGAAAAGTGAGACACCGCCGAGAACCGCACCGGAATCGCCGGCCTGACCAGTGCCGGGACGGTCTTCTCACAATGATGGCGGGCACCTGGGCCCGCCCCGCCGATTGCGGCCCGGGGCGCCGCGTGTTACCGTCAACACATGGCAGATCGCGGCGTCGCCGCCCTCGACGGCCCGACCACGCTGCACACCGGGCCGCTGGGGTCCACGATTCACGTCCTGCGCGCCGATGCCGGGACCATCGCCGAGCTCGCCGCCCTCGACTGGAGCCGTTCGTTCAGCCGGGTGGCCTCGACCCCGTGCGCGGGCTCGTCACCCTGATGACCCCCTCGCGCCTCCATGAGGATCTCACCGACATCTTCAGCCACCTGGTCGACGCGGCGGCGGGCGCGCTCTTCGGCGCCGCGAAGAACCTCAAGCATACCCGTCTCCGCGGACGCGGCGACCCGCCGGGCACGGGGTTGGAGCCGGACTGCGCGTTCTACCTGGGCGACCGGGCCAGGGCCTATCGCGCCGCCCTCGCCGCGGGCGAGGCCGAGGCCGACGCCTTCTTCGAGCGCACGCCGCTCGACCTGGTGGTCGAGGCGGAGATCACGCACCGCGACGAGGGCAAGGTCGGGCGCTATGCCGAGATGGGCGTGCGCGAGCTATGGCGGTTGCACGGCCGTCAGGGCACGCGCGAGCTGCGGGTGGACTTCGTCGCCCTGCGCCCCGGGGCGGCCCCGCGGCGGCTCGACGCCTCGGAGGCGCTCGGCGGCCTGACGCCCGGGGACGTCTGCGAGGCGGTGGACGGCGTGCGGCTCAGCGTCACGGCGGAAGAGCGCGTGGCCGCGGTCGCCCGCATCGTGCGCCGCCGCCGGCAGGCGAGCGTGCGGGTTTGCGAAGAGGAAACGCCGTACGCCGCGCGCTCCGGCTGACGTTCCTGCAATGGGGCCGGCGTTCCCTTCTCGCCCGCCGTACGCGATACGCTCCGGCTGGCGGCCCCGCGCCGAGGGTGCACGCCGTCCTGACGGCCATTCAGACCATCGCGAGGCCCAGCGTTCCTCGTCGCTTGCCGTACGTCGTCCGCTCCGGCTGGGGGCCCCGCGCCGGTGGTTCACGCCGTCCTGCCGGCCATTCAGAACCATCGCCAGGACCGACATTCCTCGTCGCCTGCCGTACGCCGCCCGCTCCGGCTGGGGGCCCCGCGCGGGTGGTTCACGTCGTCCTGTCGACGATTCAGACCATCGCCTCGTCGTACACCGGCTCGCCGCGCTCGAACCGATCGGGCGCGAAGGCGCCGACGTCGACGGTCTCGGTCCGGCCGAGGCGGATCAGCTCGGACAGCACCTTGCCGACCGCGGGCGCGATCATCAGGCCGTGGCCGCTGTACCCGTTGGCGAGGACGAGGCCGGGGGCGGCCGGGTGCTCGCCGAGCAGGGGGTTGTGGTCGGGGGTCATGGCGTAGAGCCCCGCCCATCCCTCGATCATCTCGATCGGGGTCAGCCCCGGCATCCGCGCCTGGAGGGGCGGCCGGAAGTCCGATTCCCAGCGGGCGTGGTCGCAGTCGAAGTTCTCGCCGGGAGGCTCGTCGAGCTTCGTGCAGGCGACCACCAGGCGGTCCGGCCCCAGGCGCTCGCCGGTGTCGTCGTGCCGCCAGTGCACCCCGGAGGGGTCGACGATCATCGGGAGCCGGTAGGGGAGCCGCGCCGGCAGGGCGCAGCGGAACAGGTGCTGGCGGACGGGCTCGACCGGCAGGTCGAGGCCGGCCATCGCCGCGAGCCGCCGCGCGAACGGCCCCGCCGCGTTGACGACGACGTCGGCCGCCATCCGCTCGCCGTCGTCGAGGACGACCCCGGCGACGCGGCCCGTCCGCCGTGTCAGGTCGACGACCTCGGCCGCGACGTAGCGAGCCCCGGCCGCCGCCGCCGCCGCGCGGAACCCCGCGAGCACCTCGCGCGGCTCGCCGTAGCCGTCGTCGGGGCCGAACACGCCGAAGCGGATGTCGTCGAGCCGCAGGTCGGGGGCCATCGCCCGGATGTCGTCCACCTCGAGGCGCTCGACCCGCGCCCCGAGCCGGCGCTGCCGCTCGAGCCGGGCCGCGAAGCGGTCGGACGCGGCCTCGTCGACGAGGAAGAGGTAGCCGCGCTGACGGAAGTCGGCGCGTGGCGCGTGGCCGGGCACCCGCATCGCCCGATCGAACTCGGCGTAGAACCGCGTGCCGTACTGCGCGAGCCGGATGTTGACGGTCGAGCTGAACTGCTGCCGGATGCCGCCCATGGCGAGGAACGACGAGGCGCGCGCGTAGGTGGCGTCGCGCTCGACCACCGTCACGGGACCGGAATGGCCGTCGCGCAAGAGGTGGTACGCGATGCTCGAGCCGATGACGCCGCCGCCCACGACGACGACGGCACCCGCCGTCCCCGTCATCGCCGCCTCTCCGACCGGCCGGCGCGGCCCGCGGCCCGGCCCCGCGGCGGGCGCCCGCGCTCCAGGTAGTGCTTGAGGGCGACGAGCGAGGTCTCCCAGCCGCTGCTGATGACGCGGTAGTAGCGCTCCCAGCGCGGCCCCTCGTCGGAGCCGCTCTGCCGGACCTGCAGGCGGGTGGACGTGCCCCACGTCCGGCAGCGCACGTCGAGGGCCATCGGCCCGAAGGCGAGGGAGTCGGGGGGCAGCCAGTAGGCGCCGGCGAGCGAGAACGACCGGCCCGGGCGGTAGTCCATCACGGTGCCGTAGAACACTCCGCCGAGGGTGCCGAGCAGCTCGTCGCGGAACGGGGTGGCGTCCCATTCGACGGCGTAGACCCCGAGGGCGCGGGGGGTGGTGACCGAGCGGACGGTGTCCCACCACAACGGCAGCACCGAGGGATCGAAGAACGCCCCGAGGACCGCTTCGGGCCGCGCGGTGATGGGGATCGTGTGCTCGAACTCGAGCGGAGGAGGGGGAGTGGCCATGATCGTCAGGAAGCGGGCCGGGCGGCGCTCGCGTCGCGCCTTGCCCGATGCGGTCTGCAGGCGGCGGGCGTCCTGCAGCCCGCCGGCGTCCCCGCCGCCGGCGTCCTCGCCGCCGGCGTCCTCGCGCGCGGCTTCACCGCGGGCGGCCGGGCCGGTCGGCGGCGAGATGGATCGGTGTTCATGTCAGTACGACGGATGGCGGTCGCGCGGCCCGGGGAACCGGTCGAGCTCCGCCGTGCACGCCTCATGGATCGGTGTTCATGTCAGTACGACAGATAGCGGTCGCGCAGCCCGCGGAACCGGTCGAGCTCCGCCGTCCACGCCTCGGCGATCGCGGCGTAAGGCACGTCGTCGTCCAGGGACCGCCGCAGCGCGTCGGATCCGGACAGGATGTCGATGGGCGGAACGACCGTCTCGTACTCGTACGGCGGCTCGCGCCACGCGAACCGCTCGGGGTCGAGCCGGCGGCAGGTCTGGAGGAAGGCCACGGCGGTGAGGACCGGCCGGAACGCGGCCCGGTCGGTCACGTGAATCTGGCAGCCGCCGCAGGTCTCGCCGGCGTGCTTCTGGAACGTGGGCTGGAACTCGGCCGGGCGGAACCACGCGCCGGGCAGCCCGAGGCCGTTCATCGCCTCGGCGAGCCGGTGCGCGTCGAGCCACGGCGCGCCCGCGATTTCGAACGGCCGGGTCGTGCCGCGGCCCTCCGACAGGTTCGTGCCCTCGAGCAGCACCATGCCGGGGTAGACGACGGCGCTGTCGAGCGTGGGCAGGTTCGGCGACGGCAGCACCCACGGCAGCCCCGTATCGTCGTGATACAGGTCGCGCCGCCACCCCTCGACCGGCAGCACCTCGACCGTGGCCCCGAGGTCGAAGGTCTCGTTGCACAGCCGGGCGAGCTCGCCGATGGTGAGGCCGTGGCGCAACGGTATCGGGAACTGCCCGACGAACGACTCGTAGCCGGGCCGTAGCATGGGTCCCTCGACGGCCGCGCCGCCGATAGGGTTCGGCCGGTCGCAGACCATCACCGGGACCCCGGCCGCGCCGCAGGCCCGCAGGCAGTTGGTCATCGTGTGGACGTAGGTGTAGACGCGGGTGCCGACGTCCTGCAGGTCGATGACGAGCAGATCGATCTCGGACAGCATCGCCGGGGTCGGGGTTCGGGTCTCGCCGTACAGCGAGTACACGGGCACGTCGAGCCGCGGATGCCGCGCGTGGTCCGTCTCGATCATGTTGTCCTGCACGTCCGAACGGAACCCGTGCTGGGGGCCGAACAGGGCGGTCAGCCGCAGCTCGGGCGCCGCCGCCGCGACCTCGACGACATGGCGGCGTTCGGCGTCCAGCGAGGCCGGGTTGGCGACGAGGCCGATGCGCCGTCCCGGCGCCCGCTCGCCGAGATGCGCGGCCAGCCGCGCCGAGCCTGTGGTGACCGGCATGCTCTCGATTATAGGTCGGCGGGCGGATCGGGCCTCCCGGGGGACCCCGGGGGCCTGGGTGGGCCTGGGAGCCCTGCGATCGGCGTGTGCTACAGTTGAAGAGCGGTGTCGAAGATCGAGCCGGCGGTTCAGTGGATTCGCGAGAACGCGGCCTTGCTCGCGTTGGGCGTGGCCGTACTCACCTTCATCGGCGGAATCTTCAGCGGCATCGGCGCGACCGTATGGTACCTGTCCACGCTGGCGACGGCGGAGCATGTCAACGCGACGGTCGCCGAGGCCCTCGGACCGCTCGATGCACTCCAGGAAACGGTCGAGAGGCTGGATGGAACGGTCGGCGACCTGGGCGTGACGGTCGTGGGTCTTGAAGGCCTTCGGGGTACGGTCGAGAGGCTGGATGGAACGGTCAACGACCTGGGCGTGACGGTCGCGGGTCTTGAAGGCCTTCGGGGTACGGTCGAGAGGCTGGATGGAACGGTGGCTGGTCTCGAGGGCCTGCCGGGTACGGTCGAGAGGCTGGATGGAACGGTCAACGACTTGGGCGTGACGGTCGCGGGTCTTGAAGGCCTTCGGGGTACGGTCGAGAGCCTGCAGGTTTCCGTGAGCGTCCTGGGCGGTGCCGTGGAGACCCTCTCCGGAAGGGTCCGGGATCTCGACGGCACCGTTCAGGAGTTGGACGTATCGGTCGACAGGCTGCACGACCAGTTTCCGCTGCTAGTTTCCTGCGTCATCGAGCTCCATGGTCCGTGGACGGCCGAGGGCGTCGACGGGCGCCCTCGGCGTGCGGGGGGGCGTGGCGAACCGAACCCCGAGCTGCCCGGCGTTTGCGCTCAGGTCACTCCGTGAACCGGCAGACTGCATCCCGCCCCTGAGCGCTTCCCCGCATCGCGCCGAGATCGTGGATCGACCAGGGGGCTGCGCCCCCCCGTCTCCGGCAGTCACCGGGAACAGTCTGGTCGGCCCGGAGCGGCCCTTGGTGCTATCGAACATGGGCCGCGACTTCGGGGCGCGCTCCCCCTGACATGGAGGACGAAACCGCCGTGGCCAACGCCGAGCTGCATGCCGACCTGAGGACCGCGGTGCGCGAGCTCTGCGCCCGCTTTCCCGACACCTACTGGCGCGAGCTGGACGCCCGCGAGGCGTACCCCGAGGAGTTCGTCCGCACCCTGACCGAGGCCGGCTACCTCGCCGCCCTCATACCCGAGGAGCTGGGCGGGTCGGGGCTCGGCATCGCCGAGGCGTCGATCATCCTCGAGGAGGTCAACCGCTCGGGCGGCAACTCCGCCGCCTGCCACGCCCAGATGTACATCATGGGCACCCTGCTGCGGCACGGGTCCGAGGAGCAGCGCCGTCACTACCTGCCGAAGATCGCGAGCGGCGAGCTGCGGCTGCAGGCGTTCGGCGTCACCGAGCCGACCACCGGCACCGACACCACCCAGATGAAGACGATGGCGGTGCGCAAGGGCGACCGCTACGTCGTGAACGGGCAGAAGGTGTGGATCTCGCGGGTCGACTACTCCGACCTGATGCTGCTCGTGGCCCGCACCACCCCCCTCGAGGAGGTGAAGAAGCGCACCGAGGGCCTCTCGGTGCTGCTCGTCGACCTGAAGACCGCGGTCGGCAACGGCATGACCGTGCGCCCCATCCGGGCCATGATCAACCACGCGACGACCGAGGTGTTCTTCGACAACCTCGAGGTGCCGGTGGAGAACCGGGTGGGTGAGGAGGGCAAGGGCTTCCGCTACCTGCTCGACGGCCTCAACGCCGAGCGCATCCTCATCGCGGCCGAGTGCGTCGGCGACGGGCGCTGGTTCGTCGAGCGGGCGTGCCGCTACGCGCGCGACCGGGTCGTGTTCGGCCGCCCGATCGGCCAGAACCAGGGCATACAGTTCCCCATCGCGCGCGCCCACGTCAACGTCGAGGCGGCCGACCTGATGCGGGTGCGGGCGGCCGAGCTCTTCGACGCGGGGAAGCCGTGCGGGGCCGAGGCCAACATGGCCAAGCTGCTCGCGGCCGACGCCTCGTGGGAGGCGGCCAACGTCACCATGCAGACCTACGGCGGCTTCGGGTTCGCCGAGGAGTACGACGTCGAGCGCAAGTTCCGCGAGACGCGGCTCTACCAGACCGCGCCCATCTCGACCAACCTCATCCTGTCCTACATCGGCCAGCACGTGCTGGACCTGCCGCGGTCGTTCTGATGCGGCGGCTCGACGCGCGGGCCGGCGCGGGCCGACGGGCGCGAGCACCGGTGGTGGCGCGGCTTGTTCCGATGCGACCGCTCGACGAGCGAGCCGCCGGCCGACTCGACCGCTGGCGCGGCGGGCCTGCCCCGGCAGCTCCGAGGCGGCCGCTCGACGGGGTCGCGGTTCGCAACGAACCGGAGAAGATCGAGTCGGCGATGGAGTCATGCTGATGCGACCGCTCGAGGGGGTCACGGTCCTGTCGCTCGAGCAGGCGGTGGCGGCGCCGTTCGCCACCCGGCAGCTCGCCGACCTCGGGGCCCGGGTCATCAAGATCGAGCGGCCCGGGGTCGGCGATTTCGCGCGCGGCTACGACGCCGCGGCGGGGGGGCTCTCGTCGCACTTCGTGTGGCTGAACCGGTCGAAGGAGTCGTTGACCCTCGACGTGAAGCACCCCGACGCCGGCGTCGTGCTGCGGCGGCTGCTCGACGAGGCCGACGTCTTCGTCGAGAACCTCGCCCCCGGCGCCACCGGGCGGCTCGGGCTGTCGGCGGCCGAGCTGCGGGCCGCGCACCCCCGGCTCGTCGTGTGCGAGATCTCGGGGTACGGCTCGACCGGCCCCTACCGCGACCGCAAGGCCTACGACCTGCTGGTGCAGGCCGAGGCGGGGGTGCTGTCGATCACCGGCACCCCGGACGAGCCCGCCAAGGTGGGCATCTCCGTCGCGGACATCGCGGCCGGCATGTACGCGTACTCGGGCGTCCTCACCGCCCTCCTGATGCGGGCGCGGACCGGCGAGGGCACGGTGGTCGAAGTGTCGATGCTCGAGGCGCTCGGCGAGTGGATGAGCTATCCCGTCTACTATGCCTCCGCCGGCACCCCGCCCGCCCGCTCCGGGGCCCGGCACGCGGTGATCGCCCCCTACGGGCCGTTCGCGGGGGGTGACGGCGACGTCGTTTACCTCGGCATCCAGAACGAGCGCGAGTGGCGGGCGTTCTGCGAGCAGGTGCTGCGCCGGCCGGAGCTGGTGGAGGACCCGCGGTTTTCGGCCAACGCCTTGCGGCTGGCCAACCGGCCGGCCCTCGACGCGGAGATCGAGGCGGTCTTCGGCGGCCTCGACACCCCCGAGATCGTGGAGCGCCTCGAGAAGGCGCGCATCGCGAACGCGCGGATGCGGACGGTGCAGCAGTTCGCCGAGCATCCCCAGCTCGCCGCGCGCGGCCGCTGGCGCGACGTGGAGTCGTCGGTCGGGCCGCTGCCGGCGGCGCTGCCCCCCGCCACCATCGCCGACGTCGAGCCGGTCATGGGGCCGATACCCGAGCTGGGGGCGCACACCGACGCGATTCTCGGCGGCCTGGGGTTCGACCCCGCCACCATCGCGGGCTGGCGGGCGGCCGGGATGGTGTAGCGCGGCGCGTGGATCGGGGGCGGCCGCGTCGCCGTCCATTGCCGGTTGGCTGCTCGCGCGAGGGTGTAGCCGGCCGTGTGGAATCGAGGGCGGGCGGGTTGCGGGTCGGTCGCCGGGTGAGGGCGGCCGGATGGCGCGGCCGCCCGCCGTTGTCCCTTCGCGAGCGGTTGCGCGACCTGGCCGTCGCGTTGAGTGCTTCGTGGGTGCGAGACCAATGCGGCCGCGGATGGTGCGGCCGGGCGCGGCCGGGGCTATGATCGGAGCCTGAAGGGAGTCACCGATGCCAGTGAAGGAAGGATGGACCGGGCGCGTCTACGAGGACTTCGAGGTCGGCGACATCTACGAGCATCCGCTGGGCCGGACGGTGCTCGCGGCCGACAACACGTGGGCGACGCTGCTGTCCATGAACACCAACCCCATCCACTTCGACCACGCGTTCGCGGCCAACACCCCGTACGGGCGGACCCTGGTCGACTCGACGTTCACGTTGGCGGTCGTGACCGGGCAGTCGGTCATCGACCTGTCGCAGAACGTCATGGCCAACCTGGGGTGGGACGAGGTGCGCTTGCCGAACCCCGTCTTCGACGGCGACACGATCTACTCGCAGAGCGAGGTGCTCTCGAAGCGCGAGTCGAAGTCGCGGCCCTACGTCGGCATCGTCACCGTGAAGTCGACCGGCTTCAACCAGGACGGCAAGGTCGTCATCGAGTTCAAGAGCACGTTCATGGTCTACAAGCGCGGGCACGCGCCGAAGCG
Source organism: Vicinamibacteria bacterium (assembly GCA_022820675.1). Classification (GTDB taxonomy): domain Bacteria; phylum Acidobacteriota; class Vicinamibacteria; order Vicinamibacterales; family UBA8438; genus JAJEEA01. The sequence continues at coordinate 10,138 of JAJEFC010000190.1, forward strand.
TTTCCGGCCCGCCGCGCCGGCCGCCTGATCCGGTTCCGGGACCGCGCGGGAGCGGACTGTCGACCGGTGCCGGCGGTCGTGCGGGGCGGGGAGGACCGGCGGGCGAGAGTGCCGGAAGGAGAACGGGCCCCGGCGGAGGCGTGGACCGGCACCGCTTCCAGGCGCTGGGGAGCAGCTCGGGGGGCACGGAGCGAGACCGGACGTCGGCGGCGCCGCGGACGGGCGCCCTGCCGGCCATGAGATGAGGATACGCAGGTGAGAGTGGGCATCGATCGGGTGGGCGCCGTCACGCCGCCGCGCGGTGGCGGTTCCGACGCGGTCCCTCGGGTGGGTTCGAGTGTCCGCCGGCTGGCGGTCGCAGCCGTCCTGGCGGTGCTCGCCGGTTGCGGCGATCCGCTGCCGCAGGTGCAGGGAGACCTCGCGTTCGTCGGGGTGAACGTCATCCCCATGACCGAGCCCGGAGTGCCCCTGGTCGTCGAGAACCGCACCGTGGTGGTGACCGGCCGGCGCATCGCGTCGATGCACCCGGCAGAGGAGGTGGACGTCGCCGAGGGCACCGAGGTGGTCGAGGCCGAGGGCATGTACCTCGTGCCGGGGCTGGCCGAGATGCACGGGCACCTGCCGGGGCCGCGCACGGTGCAGTCCGACGCCCGGAACCTGCTCTTCCTCTACATCGCCAACGGCGTCACCACCGTCCGGGGCATGCAGGGCGAACGGTCGCAGCTCGGGCTGCGGGCCCGCATCGCCCGCGGCCAGTCCCTGGGCCCGCGGCTCTTCGTCGGCAGCCCGTCGATGAGCGGCGGGCGCGTCACCACCCCCGAGCAGGGCGAGCAGCTCGTGCGCGAGTACGACCAGCGCGGCTACGACCTCGTGAAGATGCACGAGGGGCTGGCCCTCGACGTCTTCGACGCGGTGGCCGCGACCGCCAACGAGGTCGGCCTGCCGTTCGGGGGCCACGTGCCCGACGCCGTGGGGCTGCGCCACGCCCTCGCGTCGGGGCAGGTCTCGATAGACCACCTCGACAACCATATCGAGGCCCTCGTGCCCGACGACCAGCTTCCCACCGGCGGGGCCGGGCTTTTCGGGGTCGGCGACCTGCTCGACCGGGTCGACATGGACCTGCTGCCGCAGCTCGTCGAGGACACCCGCGCGGCGGGAGCGTGGGCGGTGCCGACGATGGTGCTGTGGGAGACGGTGTTCTTCGGCGACCGGTCGGCGGCCGAGCTGCGCGCCGCGCGCCCCGAGGTGCGCTACATGCCGCCGGAGACGGTGGAGCAATGGGAGCGGGTGGTGGACGAGCGGGTGGCGGCGGCCGAGCCCGAGGCCAACCGGCGGGTCGCCGAGCTGCGCCGGCAGGTCCTCCGGGCCCTGCACGAGGGCGGCGTCCCCATCGTGATGGGGACCGACTCGCCGCAGATCTTCAGCGTGCCCGGCTTCTCGCTGCACCACGAGATGGCGCTGTGGGTCGAGGTCGGCATGACCCCCTACGAGGTGCTGGAGGCGGGGACCCGGCGCGTCGCCGAGTACTTCGACGCTCTCGACGACTTCGGGACCATCGAGATCGGCCGGCGCGCCGACCTCCTGCTGCTGACCGCCAACCCCATCGACGACGTCGCCAACGTCGCCCGCCGCGGGGGGGTCATGGTGAACGGCGACTGGTGGTCGGAGGAGCGGATTCAGGAGCGGCTGGCGGGCATCGCGCAGTTCTACGGGAACTGAGGAATCGCGGCTGGGAACCCGAGATCCGGTGGGGTTGCAGGCGAAGGCGCGGGGACGGATGCCCAGGCCGTCACGGCGCACGCCTGGAGGAACTTCGACCACGACGGGTTTCGCCCGGCTCGCGCCACCGATGAACCCGGTCGGGAAGTGAGAGCCGGTCGAGTGCCGGTTGTTTCCATTCGGCAAGAGGAGTTGCGATCGGGAAGTGGGATTCAAATCGGACAGCGAGTGATGCCGTTGACGAAGTGGCGAGTTGAAGAGCGTCGGCGCTGCCGACGAACCGGAGACAGCATGACTGACGAGACCCTGCCGGCGTTGACCCGGTTCGGCGAGTTCGTGGCCGACTGCGCGGTGCCCGCGGCGGCGCGGCGCGCCGCCCGCGACGCGATCCTCGACACCGTGGGGGTTGCCCTCGCGGGGTCGATCGAGCCGGCGGCCCGGATGGTGCGCAGCCTCGCCGATGAGGAGGGCGGCGCCCCGCGGTGCGGCATCCTCGGCGCGCCCGCGCGCACCGGCGCCGGGTGGGCGGCGCTGGCCAACGGGACGGCCGCGCACGCCCTCGACTTCGACGACATGTGCTTCGTGTCGATGGCGCATCCGAGCGCCCCGCTCGTGGCCGCGGGCCTCGCCGCGGCCGAGCTCGCCGACGCCGGCGGGGCGGCCCTGCTCGACGCCTACTGCGTCGGCTTCGAGGTCGAGGCGGTGCTGGGGCGGGTGATGAACCCCACTCACTACGAGCGGGGGTGGCACGCCACCTCGACCATCGGCACCCTCGGTGCGGCCGCCGCCGCGGCGCGCCTGCTGGGGCAGGACCCCGCCACCACCGTCCGCGCGTTCGCCATCGCGGCGGCCGAGGCGTCCGGCCTGAAGGAGAGCTTCGGCACCATGGTCAAGCCGCTCCAGGCGGGGCTGGCGGGGCGCAACGGGGTGCTCGCGGCGATGCTCGCGCGCGCCGGGTTCACCGCCCCCGACCGCGCCGTCGACGGCGGCCAGGGCCTGCTCGTCGCCATGCAGAGCTGCGCGCGCGACCTCGGGGACGCGGCGGACGGGCTGGGGCGCGACTGGGAGATCGTCGACGGCGGCATCACCGTGAAGCTTTATCCGTCGTGCGCCGCCACCCACCCCACCATCGACACCCTCCTCGACCTGCGGGCCGAGCACCGGTTCACGGCCGGCGACGTCGAGGCGGTGGAGATCGGCGTCGACGCGGTCACCCCCACCGTGCTCATCCACGACCGGCCGCGGACCGGTCTCGAGGGCAAGTTCAGCATGCACTTCTGCGCCGCCTCGGCCGTCGCCCACGGCCGCGTCGATCTGGCGACGTTCGAGCCGGCGGGGGTGGCCGACGTCGTCACCCGGGAGCTGCTGCCGCGGGTGACGATGCGCGTCGACCCCTCGGTGGGCGTCGACCAGCCGCCGCTGACGGAGGCGGCGGTGACCGTGCACCTCGCCGACGGCCGGCGCTGCGCGCGGCGCGTGCGCGGCGCGCGCGGCTATCCCAGCCAGCCTCCCTCGGCGGGCGAGCTCGACGCGAAGTTCCTGGCGTGCGCGGCGCGCGCGG
>JAJEFC010000023.1 GCA_022820675.1 Vicinamibacteria bacterium
CCGCCGCGACCGCCGCCGCCGAGCCGGATCCACAGGCCGCCTCCGGCGATGTGGCACCCGCGGAATCGGAGTGGGTCTTCGCCGGCTACCGCCGCTTCCTCGACCAGGAGGGCCGCCCCGCCATCAAGCCGCCGTGGGCGACGCTGAACGCCATCGACCTGGCCGCGGGCGAGATCCTCTGGAAGGTGACCCTCGGCGACTGGCCCGAGCTGTCCGCGGCGGGGCGCCCGCCCACCGGGGCCGAGGCCTACGGCGGCCCGCTGGTCACCGCGAGCGGACTGATCTTCATCGGCGCCACCCGCGACGAGCGCTTCCGCGTCTTCGACACCCGCGACGGCACCCTGCTCTGGGAGACGAGCCTGCCCGCGGCGGGCTACGCCACCCCCGTCACCTACGCCGTCGACGAGCGGCAGTACGTGGTCATCGCGGCGGGCGGCGGCAAGATCGGCACCCGGTCCGGCGACGCCTACGTAGCCTTCGCGCTGGGAGAATGACAGCGCCCATTGCCGACCTGCGCCGCCCGCCTGCCCGACCCGCCGCGGCGCTGCTCGCGTGCCTGCCGGTCTGCGGGAGGAGCAACTGCCGGCGACAGACGAGGCGGGCGGTAACGACACCGCCCATTGCCGACCTGCGCCGCCAGCCTGCCAGACCCGCCACGATGCTGCTCGCGTGTCTGCCGGTCTGCGGGAGGAGCAACTACCGGCGACAGACGAGGCGGGCGGCGGCGTTGCGGCGTGGCGGGATGAGGAGGTCGCCGTGGCCTGAGATTCCAGGCCTCGCTCCCTGCCGGAGGCGACTCGGAGCCGTCGAGCGGCTCCGCACCGACGCCTCGCCGCCCGAATAGCCGCCGTGCGCCGGCGTAGTACGGCCCCAGAGAAGGAGGCTCCATGGCTGACGACCACACGCCGCCGCTCGCAATGCCCGCCTATCCGGCCCGCCTGGAGATCGACTACCCGGAAGAGGGTCTGGACCGCGCCAGCACCGCGTTTCGCCTCGTCCTGCTGATCCCCATCGGGGTGGTTGCCGGACTGCTGACCACCAACCCCCTGGACTGGACCGAGGAGGACGTGAACGTCGGGCTGGAGATCTGGAGCGCCTCGCTCACGGCCGGCGGCCTGTTGTTCCTGCCCACGCTCCTCATGATCGTGTTCCGGCAGAAGTACCCCCGGTGGTGGTTCGACTGGAACCTCGAGCTGATGCGCTTCAGCACCCGGGTCAGCGCCTACTTCTTACTGCTGCGTGACGAGTACCCCTCGACCGACGAGCAGCAGGCCGTCCACCTCGACATCGACTACCCCGACGCCTCGCGCGATCTCAACCGCTGGCTTCCCCTCGTCAAGTGGCTGCTCGCGTTCCCGCACTACGTCGCGCTGATACCGGTCGCCCTGATGGGCCTGGTGCTGCTCGTGGTCGCCTGGTTCGCCATCCTCTTCACGGGCCGCTATCCACGCGAGATATTCGACTTCGAGGTCGGACTGCTCCGCTGGGGCTTGCGGGTGCAGGCGTACATGGCGCTGCTGGCGACGGACCGGTACCCGCCGTTCCGCCTCTTGAGCTGATGCTCCTGTCGAGGCCTCGCGCCCGGTGGAGATGGACCGTCAGCGCCCGGCGCGAGTCGGAGGTGGACCCGGCCACGTCGTCGGGCGGCCTTTCGACGGCCGACCTCTCGACCGCCGGCCGAGCACCGCTACAATACGGGGGATGGACTACCTCCACTGATGACCGCGCCGCGAACGACGTCCGACCATGGCCCCCCTGAACCCTGACGCCCCCGGCCCCGGGCAGAACCTCGACCGCCTCCGCGCCCTGCTGCGCGAGATGTTCCAGCTCGACCGCGGCGACCTCGACTTCGGGCTGTACCGCATCATGAACCTGAAGTCGGCCGAAGCAAGACCGAACGAACTGACGAGGGCGTGAAGGCTGTGGCGTGAAGCCCACCCCTCGACCGGGGCCATACCGGCATGGAGTTGCAGGGAACCGCCCGAACGATCATCCTGAACGGTCGGATGCCCGTCGAGGCAACGGTGACCGCGCGCCGAACGGGACCTGCCACGTCAGGTAGTGATGACCTCGGCGAACTCGACCGAGTCGCACGCGACGAGGTGCTCGAATGGATCGTGCGAGCCGTTCCCGGACCGGACGTCCCGGCGGACGGCTGGGTCATCCACACCGAGCCCGGTCCGCAGATGCCCAGAAACCGCTACGAAGTCACGATGGCCGAGGCGGCCGCCGTCCTCAGGGCAGCCCGGCCGGCAGCGCAAGCGAGCCTTCGAGGCGGCGATGACCTGGTCCTGAACGGCGTGTGGCAGTACGCGAAGAACGGTAGAATCCGCGGCCGCGTCCAGGCCGAAGACACCCGGGGAGCCGCTCTCAGAGCGCAAGAGGCGGCCCGGAAGGGACGGACCTGGGTCACACCCGCCCGCCTGCTCCACCTGCAGGTTCCTCGGAACCACCGCCTCCTATATCATGCAGTGCAGACGCCCGAGGACCTCTGCGCGGTGCTCACGGGCGATGCCGGTGAACCGCAGGAGCACCTCCCCGTCCACGACACGGCTCCATATAGCGACGGGGCGAGCCCGCGGGAACGGATGCTGATCCCGCACGCCCACGAGTTTCCTGCAAGAATCATCCCGATTGTGCAGGCTGTCGTCACCGGGCGTCGGACCCGTCGGACCCTCCTGTGGACGACGGACGCCCTGGAACTGGTCCGACGGCGGTGGTTCACGCCGACCCGCATGGCCGAGTACACCGCCAGATTGGCGACGTACCTCCTCGGCCGCCTGTCACCCGATGAACAGCAGGCCGTCCTGACGACGCACGATCTGCTGGGCAAGACCGTCGACGGCCACCCGTCCGAAATGGCGTTCTCGATACCCAGGCCGCTTGAGTTCGTCGACAGCCCGGGGAAGGCGGAGTGGTTTTCCGGCATGGAGGACCGGATGACAGCAAGCGACAGCGGAATCACGGCGGCCCGGCCCAGCCGGCCGGATCTCGCCGCCCACGGGAGTCTGTGGCTGCTGCACTCCCGGGAGGAACAGCTCGCCGGAACCGCCCAGGAAGCCCTGGTCAACGACTGGAAGATGCGAGCCGCACTCCAAGGCCCGGTCGCGGTCGAACGGGGGCCGTACACCCTGATCGGCATCACCGACCGATCCGTCGCGGACGTCGAGCGCAACGCCCGCAACCGCGGCACGCTGGACACCCTGGACAGTCTCTTCGAAACGGCCGTGCCCTGGCCCGAGCCGGATCCCCCCGCCTACGCCCGACGCGACCATCAGCACGACCCCGAGCGGGAGGCGCGCAACTTGGCGGTTCTGCGTCGAGCTCGTCAGGAAATCGAACAAAGTCGGGCCGCCGTGATGGCCCACCCTGCCCGACGACCCGACGGACCGCAAGGCGCCCACCGATGATCACGCATCCCGCCCAGGATCCACAACCTCGATGTCCGCTTCCTCAAAGTCCCGAACATTTCACGTGGCTACCGCCATGCGGCGCGAACGGGCGAGCGCCGCGATCCGACTGATTCCGCGGAGGTGCGACCCGCAGGCGGAGCAGGCTCATGATCTCGACCGCTGGCTTCCCCTGGTCAAGTGGCCGCTCACGTTGCCGCACTACGTCGCGCTGATACCGGTCGCCCTGATGGCCCTGGTGCTTCTCGTAGTCGCCTAGTTCGCTATCCTCTTCACGGGCCGCTATGCACGCGAGGATCTTCGACTTCGAGGTCGGACTGCTCCGGCGGGGCTTGCGGGTGCAGGCGTACATGACGCTGCTGGCCACGGACCGGTATCCGCCGTTCCGGCTCTTGAGCTGATGCTCCCGTCGAGGGCTCGAGCGCGGCGTGGATGGACCGTCGGCTCCGGCGCGAGTCGCAGGTGGACCCCCGCCACGGCGGCGCCCACCCCGTCGACGGCTCGCAGCAGCGCTACAATGCGACGGTGTACCCGCTCCGCCGATGACCGCATCGCGAACGACGTCCACCATGGCCCTGCCCAATCCTGACGCCCCCGGGCCCGGGCAGAACCTCGACCGGCTGACCGACGTGGCATTGCTCCACCGACCCGCCACGGCGCTGCCGCCGCATCTGCTGGCAGCGTGGGCAGTACTGGGCCCGTTGAGCGCTTCCCCGCTCGAAGCAGGGACCTGCCTCGGGTTCGGTGGCCAGGGGTTCCTGGGTGCTTCGGGAGCGGTGAGGCGCGAGCGGTCCGAGAGCATGACGGGCGTCGGAGCATCCGGCGGGCTCCAAGTCGGGCGAGTCGCGTAGAGTCGACGACTGGCGCGGTGGCGGTAGGCGGTAGGGGGTAGCTGTTCCCGGCGGCTTTCGCCCTGTACCGGTGCCTCACTCCCCGCCATGACTCCGTTTCCAGTCGCCGCTCATCGAACCGGACGTGCGGATCTCCCGCATCCGGCTCTCGGACGAGATCATGCCTTCGCCCACGGAAGGCTCGCCGTTCGCGGTCCAAGGCGCCAAGGCGGCCCTTTCCGTCGGAGTGCTTCGGCCGGTGTCGTTGCCTCCACCGTCCGCCCCGACTGCTACCGGCTGGAGCGACAGTTGCCGGGCGGGATTCGCACCCGCTGAGAAACGGCGCCTTTCACGGCGCACCGCGGCAGGCCACTACCTGAGGTTCTCGGGCGCCTACGAGTACGGCCAGGAGTTCGACATCGAGAGGGCGCGGGTGCCCTGGCCTATGAGCTGCCCAAGTCTTCGCTCTCGCTGTGCCCGACTCTGACCACGGGTCTGGAGGGCGTCTCGTCGCGAGACTTCTCCTCCCTCCCCTACCGCAGCAGGCCCTTCTTCGGAGCCGGGCTTGCGGCGGGACGCCGGCTCACGGCGACGGGCTCCGGCGTGACCATCATTCCTTCACTGCGCGCGAGCATCGAGAGTCACGTCGTCGAGCGCATCATCGAGGGCGACATCTCGATAAACGAGCGGGCAATGACCGTACTGCTCCGCGGCGGCATCACGGTGGAGTCCGGCCGGCTCTTCTTCCGGCCCTACGCCGCTCTCGTCGCCGTCGAGAACGGCTGGCTGACGGGAGGGGCGACCCTCGGCCTGATATTCTAGTGCTGCGTCATGGCCGAATGTTCGGACATGGGTACTGTGATTCTTCAATGATTGCACGCTGTAAACCCATGTCCGACCCAGAGTCGGGGCAACATCTCGCCGTCGACCGAGCAGACCGCCGGCTAGCGCCGGCGCCCCGGATCCCCGTCTGATTTCCGCACGGTCTCCTTGGAACCGTTCGAACTCCGTCGGGCGTCGTCCGAGCGGCTATACCGACTTCAGCCCCCCCGCCATACAGTGAGCCTTTACGGTGTCTATCACGTGATATGTGATCGCTTCGATATCACTAACCCGTTTCTCCATCTCGGCAATCGTATACCGCGCACCGACCTCGTGTGCCGTACGCCGTCCGTGTGCAATCGCGTTTCGATTGTCCACAAGTTCGTTGATTCGTCCCAAGAATCGTCCGTCAGGCACCACGGGCGACGCAATCCCCAACACCTGCCATATTGTTGTCAACTGTTGCGCGCGATAGTGTGAGCCATCATTTGGAAACACGCTGTCTCGAAACTCTGCGACCTGCCCATCATCGTCAACTGCACCCAAGAGTGTTATGCGTTGCTCCCAGAGTCTATCTCTACCCGATTTTGCGGCGCTATCAAACTGAGCATCCAGGACTATAGCCAGAACACTCCTTCGTATCTCGCCATAACTCAGTGACTCGCGCGTTATCGTATCAAGAGCCGCCTGAACCGCTCGTGTAACGGCGTATTCGTAAGTTCCATATAGTTCCACAAAAAGCAGACCACGGCACGTGGCCGCGGCCACAGTGGCCTTGGCCGCCGTCGCCAGAAGCCCCCTCCCCTCGCCAATCCGTGCCGCTACTTCCCTGCGAGTGGCGTCGAACATCGTTCATCCCAGAAAACGATCTCGGCAGTACTCTATCCTGCTAATGACCATCCTACGACTATTTGTGGCCCCTGTGGTATAGCTCCGCAGCTCCGCGGAGTCGACCCACGCCTCCGCGTCCCCCGCACTAATGACCGGCCGTACACTCAAAGCCAAGGCAGCACCAACTGACACGGCCTCAAAGAGGTTCACAGGCGTCTTTTGCCGCCTCTTGCGAGCTATGCCGCCGGGAAAAGCACGAACTAGCTGCCCAAAAGTACGGGAAAATAGCTCGCTACGTTGAGAATACGCAAAGGCCGATGTGGCTTTGGCCATATAATCGTTGAGAAAGTCAACCACGCTATGGTCGAATTCCCTATATCCGTCCAGGAAAGCAAAGAAGCGCAGCACGTACTCCTCTCTAGTGCCATCGTGCTCTTGGCGTTTCGTGAGCTTCACAACCGCACGAAAATCGTCGGAATCCCGGGACAATCGCTCAAGAAACTGATTGAATTCACCGCGATACACGCAACTGCGGATTTCCTGATTGCTTAGTGTTACCCCCCCCGTATTGAGCCTCTCGAATAAGTCGAATCGTACTTCCTTGTCGCTCTTGTCACTAAGCGTTATGACCTTGATAGGGCGAGTGTTGAACTGCAATTGAACACTCTGCGGAAGTTGCGCAAAAGTGAGTCCGTTTAGTGCCGTCAGCTTCTCCGCTTGCGTGATCGTGAGAGGCTCTGTCAACTGCAATCTGTCTCGTGCCGATTGAGTTCCGGCGAACTGCACCAGGGTACTAATACGCTGGACCCCATCGACAAGTTCCCACGTGCCGTCGGGATTCGAGGCCATGAATAAGCTTGGCACCGGGACGCCCAAGAATATCGACTCAATCAATGCAGAGCGGCGGGCGTTGTCCCATCGAAACTGGCGCTGATACACAGGCGCGACATTGATGGTGCGCGTCTCAACCATTGTGACCAGCTGCTGAACAGTGATGTCGTAGGTGTCAAAGTCGACCTTCCGACGTAGAAGGTCGAGTTGCTCGACTAGGCTCTGCGAGGACATAAGCGGCTCCATGTCACGCGATGCAGCATACACCATTTCCGACCGTACACGCTCGCAGCGAAGAACTGAGCGGGCCGCCACGGACTCGTGAGCCTCAGCCGGACGCTTGCGCCTGCTGGGCCTTCTCGATCCTGGCCCAGGTGTCCCGCAGGGTGACGGTGCGGTTGACGACGAGCCGCCCGTCCGTCGAGTCGGGGTCGACGCAGAAGTAGCCCTGGCGCTCGAACTGGTAGCGGCTGCCGGCGGGGGCGCCGCGCAGGCTCGGCTCGACGCGGCAGCCGGCGAGGGTCTCGAGCGAGGCGGGGTTCAGGGCGTCCTTGTAGTCGCCGCCATCGCCCGCGTCCTCGGGGTTGATGCGCGTGAACAGGTGGTCGTAGAGCCGCACCTCGGCCTCGACGGCGTGGGGCGCCGACACCCAGTGGATGGTGCCGCGCACCTTGCGGCCATCGGGGGCGTAGCCGCCCCGGGTCTCGGGGTCGTAGGTGCAGCGCAGCTCGACGACCTCGCCGGTGGCGGGGTCCTTCACCGCCTCGCGGCAGGTGATGAAGTAGGCGTAGCGCAGCCGCACCTCGCGGCCGGGGGCGAGGCGGAAGTACTTGCGCGGGGGGTCCTCGCGGAAGTCGGTCCGCTCGACGTAGAGCTCGCGCGAGAACGGGACCACCCGCGACCCCATGCTGGCGTCCTCGGGGTTGTTGACCGCCTCGACCTCCTCGACCTGGCCCTCGGGGTAGTTCTCGATGACGACCTTGAGGGGGCGCAGGACGCCCATCACCCGTAGCGCCCGCTGGTTGAGGTCCTGGCGGACGGCGTCCTCGAGCTGGGCGATGGACACGATGCTGTTGGCCTTGGCGATGCCGATGCGGTTGCAGAACTCGCGGATGGACTCGGGCGTGTAGCCGCGGCGGCGGAACCCGACGATGGTGGGCATGCGGGGGTCGTCCCACCCCGCCACGTGCTTCTCCGACACGAGCTCGAGCAGCTTGCGCTTGCTGAGCACGGTGTAGCTGAGGTTGAGGCGCGCGAACTCGATCTGCCGGGGCCGGCAGGGGACGTCGATGTTCTCGAGGAACCAGTCGTAGAGAGGCCGGTGATCCTCGAACTCGAGAGTGCACAGCGAGTGGGTGATGTCCTCGAACGCGTCGGACAGGGGGTGCGTGAAGTCGTACATCGGGTAGATGCACCAAGCGTCGCCGCTCCGGTAGTGCGGCACCCGCCGGATGCGGTAGATGGTGGGGTCGCGCATGTTCATGTTCGGCGACGCCATGTCGATGCGGGCCCGCAGCGTCCGCGACCCGTCCTCGAACTCTCCGGCGCGCATGCGGGCGAAGAGGTCGAGGTTCTCGGCCACCGTCCGGTCGCGGAAGGGGCTGTTGCGGCCGGGCCGGTTCCACAGGCCGCGGTACTCGGAGACCTCGGCCCCCTGGAGGTCGCAGACGTAGGCCTTCCCCGCCTCGATCAACTGGACCGCGCAGTCGAACAGCCGCTCGAAGTAGTCGGCGGCGTGGTAGAACCGGTCGTCCCAGTCGAACCCGAGCCAGCGCACGTCGTCCTCGATGGCCCGCACGTACTCGACGCTCTCGGTGGTCGGGTTCGTGTCGTCCATGCGGAGGTTGCACAGCCCCCCGTGCTCGGCCGCGAGGCCGAAGTTCAGGCAGATGGACTTGGCGTGCCCGATGTGCAGGTAGCCGTTGGGCTCGGGGGGGAACCGCGTGTGCACGCGGCCGGCGTGCTTCCCGGTGCGCCGGTCGTCGGCCACGATCTGCCGGATGAAGTCGAGCCCGCCGGGGGCCTCGCCCGCCGTCTCTGCCGTCTCTCGTCGTACGTCAGTGGTCATCGCCGTTCCATCTGAATCCGCGGATTGCCACGAGCCCGCTGTTCGGGCTTTCGGACCTCGCAGCCGCCTTCGCCGGAGTGCAAGAGCCACGCCGGAGCGCCAGCGTGCGGTCACGCTGGGGAGCGTCGCCGGCGCGGAAGCGCCACAAGCCCTGGCCGGGAACGTCGGCTGCGGCCCCGTCGTCCCGCTGAGCACCCGCCCCGCCTACTTAGCAGCCTCAAGGATGGGTGTACGCGGTGCCCCGCAGGTTCCCGAGGAACCAGACGCGCTCTTGCGGCGTAGCCGCTCCCAGGCCAAACCGACAGACGCTGCCATCGGTCCTCGACCCTGCCGGCCGTGCGCCCGGCTCTACGGCGCAGGCGCGAGCTGCGCCAGGACGCGGTCGATGCGGGCGAGGCAGGCGTCGGGGCCGAGGATGGCCAGCCCCTCGAACAGGCTGAAGCCGACCGCCTTGCCGGTCACCGCGACCCGGACGGCGTGGATGATCTGGCCGATCCGGATGCCCTCGGCCTCGACGAACTCGTGCAGGGTCCGCTCGAGGGTGGCCGCGTCGAACGGCCGCGTCGCCTCCAGCCGGTCCCGGAACCGGCGCAGCAGCGGCGCGACCCCGTCCTTGCGCAGCCGCTTGTCGAACGCCTTCCCATCGTACGCCACGTCGCCGTCGGCCTGGAAGAACTCCGGGTAGTCGAGCACGTCGCCGGCGACCTTGATGCGTTCGCCGGCCGCCGCCACGACGTCGCGCACGCGGGCCAGCTCGGCCGGGGAAGGCGGCGCGGCAACGAGGCCGGCGCGCTCGAGGAACGGCGTCGCCCGGGCCACCCGCTCGTCGACGCCGAGCGCCTGCATCCGCCGCTCCTGGAACGCGGCCAGCTTGACGGGGTCGAAGCTCGCCGCGGCCCGGTTGATCCGTTCCAGCGAGAAGTGGGCGACCATCTCGTCGCGGGTGAAGCGCTCGGTGCGGTCGTCGAGCGACCAGCCGACGAGGAGCAGGTAGTTGAGCAGCGCGTCGGGCTCGTAGCCGACGGCGCGGTAGAAGTCGACCACGACGGGGTTGAACGTTTCGGGCGACACGTCGAGCCGCGACCGCTCGGCCACGGCCAGGCCCCGGTCGTAGATGGCCTTGAACTCGTGGTGTCGCAGGTAGCGGTCGAGCTTGCGCTTGCTCAGCTTCTCGGCCCCCCCCGGCGCCGCCACGTACGGCACGTGCGCGAAGGCCGGCGGGTCGTAGCCGAGGGCGGTCGTGATGAAGAGCTGCCGCGGGGTGTTCGACAGGTGCTCGACGGCGCGGATGACGTGGGTGATGGCGAAGTCGTGGTCGTCGACGGCGCTCGCCAAGTGGTACAGGCACGTCCCGTCGGCCCGCTGCACGACGTGGTCCTGCTCGAGGCCCCACTCGAACTCGACGTCGCCCCGCACGAGGTCGCGGAACCGGCAGGCGCCCTCGCGGGGCATCCTGAGGCGCACGGCGGCCCGCCGCCCCTCGGCCTCGAACCGGGCCGCGTCGGCGTCGGTCTCGGCCATCCACCGGCGGCTGTAGAGGAAGCGCCGCTTCTCGCGCTGCGCCGCCTCGCGCTCGGCCTGGATCTCGTCGCCGGTGGCGTAGTCGCGATAGGCGGCGCCCGTCGCCAGCAGCCGCTCGACCGCCTCCGCGTACCGGGCGCCCCGCTGCGACTGGTAGTACGGCGCGTAGGGCCCGCCGACCTCGGGGCCCTCGTCCCAGTCGAGCCCCAGCCACCGGAACCCGTCGAGGATGGGGCGCAGGGCGGCGGCGACGTTGCGCTCGGCGTCGGTGTCGTCGACCCGCAGCAGGAACTGTCCGCCGTGCCGGCGGGCGAAGAGCCAGTTGAACAGGGCGGTCCGCACCCCGCCGATGTGGAGGTAGCCGGTGGGGCTCGGGGCGAATCGGGTGCGGACGGTCATCGGTCGAGGATTATAATCAGTGCTCCTCCCCCCCGACATGACGCCGGGAGAGAACCCGGACCCGCGGCGAGACCCCGATGAGGAGACGACGATGCCCTGGCTGCTGACCACCGCCCTGCTCGTGACGCTCGCCCAGTCGCCGCGCGAGCCCGGCCTGCACAACGCCACGCTCGAGGTCGACGGGGTGGGCACGATCACCTACGGCCTCTGGGTGCCGCGCGACTACGACGCCGCCGAGCCCCGGCCGCTGGTGCTCGCCCTGCACCCGGGCGGTTCGCCGGGCCCCGGATACGGGTCGCAGTTTCTCCGCGGGTTCGTTGCCCCCGCGCTCCAGGACTGGGGCGCCGTCGTCGTCTCCCCCGACGCCCCGGGGCGGCGCTGGAACAACGAGACCAGCGAGCGCGGAGTGCTGGCCCTGATCGAGGACGTGCGGGCGACGTACTCCATCGACCCCGCCCGCATCCTCGTCACCGGGTACAGCATGGGGGGCCGCGGCACGTGGTACATGGCGGGGCGCCATCCCGACCTGTTCACGGCGGCGATACCCATGGCCGCGCGGTCCGAGCCCGACGAGGCCCGCAACGTCGGGGACATGCCGGTGTTCATCATCCACCCCCGCGAGGACGAGGTGGTGCCGTTCGAGCCGGCGGAGCGGACCGCGCAGGAGATGGAGGCGCGGGGGCAGAACGTGTCGTTCCTGCCCCTCGAGGGCGTCGGCCACTTCCAGATGAGGCCCGAGCCGTTGCGCCGCGGCGGCGACTGGGTGCGTCAGCGCTGGACGGAGCGGTAGGCATCATGAAGTATCGGCGGCTCGCGAACACCGGAATCTACGTCTCCGAGCTGTGCCTCGGGGCCATGACGTTCGGCGGCCACGGCCCGTTCAAGGCCATCGGCGCCCTGGGGCAGGCCGAGGCCGACGCCCTCGTGCACCGGGCCCTCGACGCCGGCGTCAACTTCTTCGACACCGCCAACGTGTACTCGCTCGGCCAGTCGGAGGAGATGCTCGGGGCCGCCCTCGGCCCGCGGCGGAAGGACGTCATCGTCGCCACGAAGGTGCGCGGTCGGATGGGCGACGGCCCTAACGAGATCGGGCTGTCGCGCGTCCACATCATGCAGCAGTGCGAGGCGAGCCTGAAGCGCCTGGGCACCGACTACATCGACCTGTACCAGATCCACGGGCCCGACCCGCAGACCGACATCCGCGAGACCCTCGAGGCCCTGACCGACCTCGTTCGGGCGGGCAAGGTGCGCTACATCGGCTGCTCGAACCTCCCCGCCTGGCAGCTCATGAAGGCCCTCGGCGTCTCGCGGCAGCACGGGCTCGCGGAGTTCGTCAGCACCCAGTCGTACTACGCCATCGCGGGCCGCGAGCTCGAGCGCGAGATGGTCCCGCTGGTGAACGACCAGGGGCTGGCCCTGCTCCCGTGGAGCCCGCTCGCGGGGGGGCTGCTCACCGGCAAGTTCACCCGGGAGGGCGAGACCGACCCCGACGCGCGGCGCGTGTCGTTCGACTTCCCGCCCGTCGACAAGGCGCGGGGCTTCGACATCATCGACGTCATGCGCGAGGTGTCCGGCGTTCACGGCGTCTCGGTGGCCCGGGTGGCGCTCGCGTGGCTCCTCCACCAGCCCGCCGTCACCAGCGTGATCATCGGGGCCAAGCGGCTCGACCAGCTCGACGACAACCTGGGCTCGGTCGGGCTGACCCTCGCCCCCGACGAGCTCGAGCGCCTCGACGCGGTCAGCGTGCTCCCGGTGGAGTACCCGGGGTGGATGGAGATGATGCAGGCCGACCGCGAGCCGGGCACCACGCGAGACTGGAGCCGGTTCACCCGGAAGTGACGGCAGGAGGGCGCCGCCGGACGAAGGTCCGGCCGCCGCGATGAATCGAACTTCCCCCCGATACGTAGTACAACTCGACACCGGCGCGCGACTCGACACCCGCGCGCGCACCGGTCCCGGCAGGACGAACGCGGGCTCGAAGCCGTCTCCGTTCACGTCGCCATCACCGCCGGGGCCGAGCCGGCCCGGCGGCGCCGCGGCAACTCGCGCGTCACAGAAGGAGAACGCCCCATGAGCGACAACTTTCGCGTCGTCGACGCGGACGGGTTCAGGGTGCCCAGGATCCCGTGGCGGAGACTGGGCGCCGGCATCCTGGTCCTCGCCGCCCTCGTCACCACGGCGGGAGCCGTCTATCAGATCGAGCCGGAGGAGGTCGGGGTGGTGCTGCGGTTCGGCAAGTACGTCCGCACCAGCGAGCCGGGCCTGAACTTCAAGATCCCGTTCGTCGAGCAGATGGAGCGGGTGCCGGTGCAGCGGCAGTTGAAGCAGGAGTTCGGCTTCCGCACGACGGCGGCGGGCATCCGCACCGAGTACGCGGGCCAGCAGCAACAGCTCGCCGACGAGTCGGTGATGCTGACCGGCGACCTGAACGTCGCGGTGGTCGAGTGGATCGTCCAGTACCGCGTGGACGATCCCTACGAGTA
>JAJEFC010000005.1 GCA_022820675.1 Vicinamibacteria bacterium
GCGACGCGGCGGGACGCGCCCTCGCCGCCCTGCGCATCGCGAGCGCGGTGGCGCTGGGGCGGCCCGTCACCCAGTCGGCGATGGCCGCCGGCGAGGCGCCGCGGGACGGGCAGTTGCGGGTGCGCCACGGGCTGCTCGGCCGCCGCACCGCGGCCCTCTCGTCGAGCGTCACCGCCGCCGATTGGCGCGCGCCCCACCGGGACGACGGGACCGAACCACTGCCCGGCGGCACCGGACCTCTCGCCGGCCCGACCGTACAAGGGGCCGCCGCGGCCGGTCGTCTCGCCGGCGAGTCGACGGCGACCGACCTCCGGCGGGCGATGACCCTGCTCACGGCGTTCCGCTACGCGCGCCGCAACGGGACGGCAGACACCGGCGCAGAACCCGACGCGCTCACGCGAGCTCTCGACGCCGGCATCGGCCAGGTCGCGGGGCTCCGCTGGCGAGCGCTCGCGCCGGTGCGGCACTTCGATCGTTGGGCCGACGCCGTCCGCCGAACCTGGCCGTCCCCGGCGAGGCCACCCGTTGCACCGCGCCCGGAGAGGGCCGCCGAACCGCCGACGCGCCCGCCCGACGAGGCGTGAGCAAGCCGCATGTCGGGCGCGGGCAGCCGACGAAGGACGCAAGGCGCGATGCATCGCGGTTCGAATGCGACGGTGACTCTCGCTCGGGCGGCTGGCCCCAACTGACGAGGCAAGCGCCGTGGAGACGCTGACCACCATCCTCGATCGCCTGCGACTCACCTTGGCGGAGCTGGGCGGGATGTCCCTGTCCACCCTGCCCCTGCCGCGGCGCGACGAGACGGTGATCGCCCTGGGGGTGCTGGCCCTCCTCGCGCTGGCGGGGCTGCTCGCCCGCACCGTGATGCGGGCGCGGGCCGGCCGCAGCCACCTCGTGCTGCCGACGCTGCTCCCCGCCGCCATCACCCGCCGCTCGGCCCTCGCGCCGCTCCGCCACGCGCCGTTCGTGCTGGTCCTGGCCGGCCTGCCGTTCTTCGCGGTCGCCCTCGCCGACCCCCACACCGCGCTGGTCCAGGAGCGGGCGACGTACCCGGGGCACCGCATCGCCATCCTCATCGACGCCTCGCTCAGCATGGACAGCTCGTTCGCCACCGACCAGCTCGGCTGGGGCAACACGTTCCTCGCCAACGCCGCCGCCGCCGAGTACTTCGTGCGGCGGCGCATGGAGGGGTCGCACCGCGACCTCGTGTCGCTGGTGCAGTTCGGGGGCGAGGCCTACGTCGTCACCCCGTTCACCAACGACTACGAGAACGTGCTGCTGAGCCTCGGCCTCATCGGCACGCCCGAGGAGTACGACCGCTTCCCCGACCACGGGACGCTGATCATGCGTGCGATCAGCCGCGGCGTGCAGCTCTTCCGCACCTTCGACTTCCTGCGGGCGCAGGGCAACCTGATGGTGGTGTTCAGCGACGGGCAGGACACCCACGCCGTCTACGAGGGACAGTCGCTCGACGACATCCTGCAGGAGGCGGCCGACAACTCGATACCGGTCTACTTCATCCGGACCGCGTACGACCAGGGGCTCGGCGACGTCCTGCCCGACATCACGTGGAAGCTGGCCGTCGAGAAGACCGGGGGCCGCTTCTACCCCGCCGCCGACGAGGCCGCGATCCTTCAGGCGGTGCACGAGATAGACGAGCTGTCGGCGGGCGAGATCGAGGTCACGCAGTACGTGGCCCACCAGCCGCGCTTCCCGCCGTTCGCGCTCGCCGCGGCGGGCCTGTGGAGCCTGGCCCTGATCCTGGGGCTCGGCGTGAAGCCGTTCAGGAGGTTCCCGTGACGCGCCCGGCCTGGCCGCCGTCACCGCCCCGGCCCGGCGTGAAGCCGTTCAGGAGGGTCCCATGAGGCGCCCGGCATGGTCACCGTCACCGCCGCAGCCCGGTGTGAAGCCGTTCAGGAGGTTCCCGTGAGGCGCCCGGCATGGTCGCCGTCACCGCCGTGGCCCGGCGTGAAGCCGTTCAGGAGGTTCACGTGAAGACCGCGCTGCGCTACCTCGTGCCCGCCCTGCTCCTCGCCGCCGCGGCCCTCGCGCTGCTCGCGGGCAGCCGGCTCGAGCGGCGGCTCGCGGCGGCCGACCGCGCCCTCGCCACCCTCGATCTGGCCGGCGCGGCGGCGGGGTACGACGGGGTCGCGGCGTCGCTGGCGACGACCGCGCACATTCCCGGGCTGCTGGGCGGATTCCGCGACACGGTGGCGGTGAAGCAGGCCGCGGTGCGGTACTGGCGCGGCGACTACCTCCCCATCGTCACCTTCTACGACTCGCCCGACAGCCCGAGCATCGCGGGCAACGTCGACCTCCAACTGCTCGTCGCCAACGCGCGCTACCGCGCCGGCCAGCGCCCGGACGCGAGCCGCGACATGGCCCTGGGCGCACTCGACCGGGCCATCGGCGTCTACCGGCGCGTGATCGAGGCCAACCAGGGGCATCCCGACGCCGCGTTCAACTACGAGCTGATGGTGCGCCTGCGCGCCCGCATCGCGGCCGGGGACCCGGTGCCGGACGTGCGGCCGCCGAGCGTGCCGGGCAACGAAGGGACGGAGCCCGAGGAAGCGGACATGGAGGACATCCAGATCTACGTGCCGCGCGACCGCTTCGTCGAGCCGGAGGAGACCGAGGACCCGACCATCGGCGAGAGCGCGCCCATCCGCCGGCGCGGCTGAGCCGCGGTTGGCGAGAGTCCCGCTGCATTCGAGCGGCGGTGAACGAGCCGGCGGCGACCGGTGCCCCGGCTGCATCGCGGGCAGGAAGACACCGTGGCGAACTTCGTCGACGTGACACGGGAATGAGGCGACACGAGGACCGGCCGTGATCCCCACGCAGCTTCCCGCGCTTCAGTTCCAGGAGCCGCTGTACCTGTGGCTGCTGGCCCTGCCGGCGGGCCTTGCGCTGCTGTGGCTGTGGCAGCTCGCACGCCGCCGTCGCGACGCCCGCGCGGCGCGGCGAGGGCGGACGACGCCGGTCCCGGAGCGGTTCGCCCTCGCCGGCGGGCTCTCGTTCTGGCTCTGCCTGCTGCTCGCCGTCGCGGCCCTGACGCTCGCCCTCGCGCGCCCCCAGGCGCTGATCCCCGTCACCCGGAGCGCCGGCACCGACTTCATCATCCTGCAGGACGGCTCGGCGTCGATGCGCGTGAGCGACATGGCCCCGGACCGCTGGCAGCGGTCGGTGGCGTGGATCCGGACGTTCACCGAGCTCCTCGGCTGGCAGGACCAGCGCGTGGCCCTCGCCCTCTTCGCCCACCGCGCGGCCCCGCAGGTCCGGCTGACCCGCGATCCCAACGCCCTGTTTTTCTTCCTCGACCACCTCGGCGACGAGCCGCCGTTCCGCCTGGAGGACGACACGAGTTGGGACACCAACATCGAGGAGGGCATCTACTGGGGCGTGCAGATGTTCGAGCGCGACGCCCAGCTCCACGGCGAGCGCCTCAGCGCCAAGGCGTTCATCGTGCTGTCGGACGGCCAGGCCTGGAGCGGCGAGGTGGAAGACGCGCTGCAGCTCGCCCGCGACCGCGGCATCCGGGTGTACGCGATCGGGATCGGGACCACCGCCGGCGGGCTCATCCCCCAGCTTCCCGCCGGCCCCTACGACGCCCCCGAGGCCCCCATCCACTCGGCCCTCGACCGCCAGTCGCTGCGCGCCATCGCAGAGGCCGGCAACGGCGCCTACTTCGAGCTCGGCGTCGACACCGGGCAGGACATCGCGCTCCGGATTCTCGGCGACGTCGAGCGCCGCGCCCAGGCGACGCACCGCGAGGAGACGTTCACCGAGCTCTACTGGTACCTGCTCGCGGCCGCGGCGGGGCTCGTCGGCCTCGGCACCCTGCTCGTCAGGGAGCCGGCCCAGCTCTGGTGGCAGCTCGCGACGGCCGCCGCGCTGGCGGTGCTGCTGCTGCGGACCTGAACGGCGGAACAGTCCTCCGTCCCCAGCCCTCTCCGGCATTGCTCTCGGCCCGTCCTTCTCCCGGCTGGCGGCCGACGCGAGGGGGAGCCGATGCCCCATCCGTGGCAGCCCGGATGCAAGACGACGACAGCGAACAGGACGCCGTTCAGGAAGAACCGGGTGTC
>JAJEFC010000240.1 GCA_022820675.1 Vicinamibacteria bacterium
GCATCGTGCGCACTTTCGAACTCTCGGATCGTCCGGTCCACGTCCCCACGGAGTGCGTCGAGCCCAGCGGACTCGTGGCGATACCGTTGCATGAACTCGTACGCGGAGATCGCGTCGCTCAGCCCGCCGAGGCCGAACGAGCTGACGACCGCCGCCAGTGTCGCGTCCCCCGGATCGCCCTCCCGGACGTAGGCGCCCAGGCCGGCTGCTCCGCCGACCAGACCCCTCAGCCACTGCTGAGGCACCGAGCAGGGCAACGTCGCCAGACCGAATGCGACAGTCAAGCTCTGCAGAATCAGGTACGCGGCCGCGATGCCGTCCGCGGCGCCGGTGTTGCTGTCCAACTCGCGGCGCGTCTCACGGAGCATCTGAAGTCCATCATCGAAGACCTCGGCCTTCTCTCCGACGATGCTGAGCTGCTCGCTGAGCCGGTCGCAGTCAGCGCACAGGTTTTGTAGTCGAGGACCCGGCTCGACAAACGAAGCCTTGGTAGTGCCTGGGGCGCAAGGCCCGACCGGCGGTGGAGTGGGCACGACCGAGAGTCCGATGGTTCCCGCCGCGGTTGCCTCATTGGTCGCAAGCGCTAGTGCCAGTGTGAGCCACCCAAACGACAGCAGTCCTCTGCTCATCGCAGTCCTCCATGGTCGTAAACCGCGGGGGGGATCCGTCGGGCGTGGTCGGTGACCCTCGGGGGCCGGGCCGGCGAGGGGATGGGGTGGTCCGGGGGAGGCGCTCCGCCGGTGCCAGCGGCCGGTCCGAGAGTCCGATAACGGCTCTTGCGTTAACTTCGGCATCCGACTACTCCAACGGCCTCGCGACGCGCAAGCCGATGGACGCGTGACGGCGGCCGCAGTCGTCCACGGAGCAGGGCGACGTCCACTCGGCCACGTTTCCGAACAGGTCCGACAGGCCCAATCTGTTGCGCCCGTGGTTGCCGACCGGGCAGGTGCCCCCTGTACCGTAGAAGTTGCACCCAGGCTGAGAACTCTCTGCTGCTCCCAGCAATGTCTCGGACGTGGGTAGACGATAGGCGGTCTCCGTGGTCTGGGTCAGCCAGGACACATACGCCTGAGCATCATTCCAGCTCACGCACGTCACGGGATGGCGATCCGTCTGCGGAAAGCCCGGGTTCCGCCAGGAGTGGTCGCCATCGTCGCCATTGCTGAGGACGTTGGAACAACCGCTGGCCGCCCCGCCGGTGGCCGCGGACCCGAACGCCCGGTACTCTCCGAGCGTTACCTCGTAGCGGCCCAGCGCCACAGTGCTCCCGGGCAGCACCACCATCTCCGGGCACGTCTCGCAGTCCCGGAACACGTGCCCGGGGGGCCAGCGGGCGGCGCGTCGCCGTTCAGCTTCGGCGCGTCGCCGTTCCAGCTCAGTCCGCGGGCGCTCCGCCACCTCCCGCTCGAGACGCATTTCAGCGGAATCGAGCAGCTCCAGCGCTTCTCGATAGAACTCGCCTTCCCGGCCGGCGGCCACGAGGTACCGGTTCAGCGACGTGACGGCGGTCTGGGTCCGTCCGGCCGCGAAGGCCACCTGCGCGTGCTGGAAGTCGAAGTCGTTCGCCAACTCGACGTCGTGCTCCTCGTGGAGCGCGAGGACCTCGTTCATCGCCTGGAGGGCGGCGGCAAGGTCGCCGTCGGCCAGGAGGCGTTCTGCGCGGACGAGATGCCGGTCGACCAGGATGTCGGGGGGCAGCAGGGCGGTCCCGGAGCCGGGTGCGGGAGGCGACGCGAGCTCGGTGTTCGGCGGGACGGCGTTCTGCGGGTCGGCCTCGGCGGCGGCGGGTGGTGCCGGTGGCGGATTGGCGTCGACGTCCGCCGTGGAAGCGGGTGGCGCAGCGGCCGAGAAGGCGTCGAGCTCGACGGCGGGAGTCGCCTGGGGCGGCGGGGTACTGTTGGTCACCGCTGGAGGCGGCGCAGCGGCCGTTCGAAGAAGCTCTGCTTCCGCGCCGTTCAGGTACCCGGTTGGTGGCGCTCCGCGCGACTGCTGCCAATCCCGACTCGCGGCGCGCGTTCGCGGGCCGAACAGGCCGTCGGGCGTGCCGGGGTCGAAGCCCTGGTTGCGGAGTCCCTGCTGAATCAGCCGCCGGGTGGAGCGGTCGAGGTCAAGCACCGCCTCGCCGGCGTCGGGGTCCTGGGGTGCGGTAGTCGTCAGGGGCTTCCCGACCGCAACGCCTGGCGTTGCGGCTGCGCCGACGGCCACGAGAACGCACACGAGGAGCGCCAGCAGGAGAGCGGCGGCCGTGGGCCTGTCGGATGGCATCGCTGGTTTCCTGCCCCTCTCGTTGAGAGGAGCGTGGTTCTCGCGCCCGTTCTCGTCCTGACGTCCTGAAGTCCAGCGCCGATTCCAGGATCGCGCCCTATCCTCTGAACTTCCGCATCCGTTATCTAGCGAGGCTCCGTCTCAGACCGACGAGGCATGTAGGTACTGCGCAGTCGCCGATGCTGTGGTCGCTCCCATGGTAGCGAACAAAACACGATCAAAACTTGACTCAACTGTGAAGATCACGCCCGTTCAAGGAATCTAGAGACGGATGAGCGACGGAAACCGAACGGTGGTCACGAAAAAAAATCTACAGATCCTCCGCCACTGCGCCGCGAAGCGACGCTGCGAACGCCTCCGCGGTCGCCGGCCGCAACGGCCGCGGGGCCGACAGCACCGACGCCGCGAAGGCGGCCGCCGGCGATTGCCCTCCGGGGCCCGGCCGCCGCCCGGCGGGACCGACGCGGCGGCGCCGGATGCGGCGCGTCACCTCGCCGGGACCGTCCCCGGGGCGGGCGAAGGGATGCTCGCCCGTGGCCATCTCGTAGAGCACCACGGCCAGCGACCAGACATCGTCGGCCTCCTCGGCCGGGCGGCCGGCGAGGACCTCGGGCGACGCGTAGCGCAGGGTGCCCCCCAACATCCCGGCGTCGTTCGCCTCCCGGGCCAGGCCGAAGTCCAGCAGCTTCGGCGACCCGCCGGCCGTGAGCCCGATGTTCCCCGGCTTGACGTCCCCGTGCAGGTACCCCGCCTCGTGCAGCGCCGCGAGCGCGCCGGCCAGCGTGCCGGCGACCGAGACCGCCTCCGGCTCTGGAAGCGGTCCGCGGGTGAGCCGGTCCGCGAGCGTCCCGCCGGCCAGGTACTCGGCGACGAGGAACGGGCGGCCCCGCCAGGACTCGACGGCGTGGACGTGGGCCACCCCCGGATGCGACAGCTCTGCCATCGCCCACGCTTCCGGCTTGAGTCCCGTCACGGCCGACAGGCCCGTCAGGGTCTTGACGGCGACGTTGCGCTCGAGCCGGAGGTCGTGGGCCAGGTACGCCGCCCCCATGCCTCCGGCCCCTAGGCGCCGCGTCAGGTGGAGCTTGCCGGCGAGGAGCTTCGGGACCTCCGCCTCGACATACGCGGACCCGCAGCCGCGTTCCGGCGACCCGCCCGCCTCGACCACGCATCCGCACGCGGGGCACTCCTCGGCGGGGGAGGCCTCTGCCGAGGAGCCTCCCGCGGGGCCCAGCAGCGACAGCCGCCCCAGGGCCGGCCCCGCCCCCGCGCCCAGCCCCTCGAGGAAGGGGAGGTCGGCGGGCCGCACGAGCCGGTCGTCGAACCGGCGGCCGACGGCCAGCACCCCCGAGCAGCTCGCCCCCGGGACCGGGCACCGGCACGACGGCGTCGGCCGCGGTCTCGACCACCCACGCCGCCTCGTCCTCCGGCAGGAGCTTGAAGAACGAGGACGGGTCCGCGGGATGGACACGCAACGGCCCGGCGGCCGACTCCAGCATGTGGACGATGGCCGACGTGCGGGCCAGGGGCGCGGCGCCCGGCGCCCGGAAGGTCGCGGCGGGCGTATCGAGGTCGAGCGCGGCCGCGAGGACGGCGGGCGAGCCGCAGCCACGCTTGACCGCGCGGGCCACCGCCCGGCGGACCGTCCTGACGCTCCCTGCCCGCGCCAGTTCCGCCGTGGCCGTGGCCAGGGTTTGCTTCTGGTCCGCCGCCTCGGGGTGCGTCCACGCGTCGAGACGGCGCAGGAGCGGCTCGCGCCCGAGCGCCGCGAGGAGCAGGACGCCGGCCGCCGCGAACAGCGCCTGCGCCAGCGGGTCGGCCAGCAGCGCCCCCACCGGGCGGTCCAGACCGCTCGCCGCGAGCCAGGCCAAGCCCAGGGTCGGCGCGTCCGCCGCCGCCGGCAGCAGGACCGGTCGGGCCAGCAGGCGCCCGCCGCCGGCCCGCACCACCTCCCGCACGTGAGGCACGCGGGCGGCGAGCACCGAGTA
>JAJEFC010000250.1 GCA_022820675.1 Vicinamibacteria bacterium
TGACCCTCGAGGACGTGCGCCGCGCGCCGCGGCTTCAGGAGCTCGGCCCCGCGGTCCCGATGATCGAGGACGAGGCCCTCGTCGACTGGGCGACGGACTGGCAGCGGCGCCTCGAGCCGCTGTCGCCGCAGTCCATCGACCGGCTGTCGGTGGGGCGGCGCTCGGTGTGGCGCACGGTGGCCGGCGTGGTGCTCGTCGCGGCCGCGGGCTACGTGGCCTACGAGAGCGTGCGGTGGCACCGGCACGACGCCGGCCGGCCGGCCGAGGGCGGCGGCCGGGCGCGCTCGGCGTGGAACCACGTCGGCCTCGCCGGCGGCCTGTCGCTGTCGGGGGTCACCGGCGGGACGGGCCGGATGATGCTGGGTCCGTGGAGCCGGGTGCGGGTGATCGAGCAGGGGTATCTGTGAGCGAACGGCGGAAGCCGCCGCGCTTCGAGGTGATCACCCGCGCGGACGGGCGGGTGTACCTCCGGCGCTGGCGCCTGTGGCGCGGGAGGTTCTTCTCGGTCTGCCTGCACCGCTTCATGGCGCCCGACCAGTCCGCCTGCGCGCACGACCATCCGTGGCCGTTCGTGTCGCTGGTGCTGTGGGCGGCTACGTCGAGGATGTCTGGCCGGACGGCGACTCCGCCGCGGCGGAGCGTGTGCGGCGGGGGTTCCTGTCGGTGGCGTCTCGCGAAGCGCTGCACTGCCACCGGGTGGTGGCGTGCCGCCCGGGCTGGACGTGGACGCCTGGTCCTGACGGGGCCGCGGTGCCGGTCCTGGGGATTCCGGACCCGCGCGGGCGGCTGGGTGCCTGAAGAGAGCTTCGATCGGGCGGCGGACTGCTGAGAGGCCCGACGCGAGTCCGCACGCGGGCCGGGCGGCGTCGACGACGCCGACAGGGGGGACGGGTCAACGCCATGGATGCGGGCAGCGAGACGTGCGAGATGGTTCTGGCGGTCGTCCTGGTGGTCGGCTTCCTGGTGGTCGCCCACCTGGCCGTGCTGCTCGACATGGCTCTCGCCCGCCGGCGACGCCGCGCTCGGAGGCGTTGATGGCTTGCTCGTCGACCCTGCCGGGCTACGGCGTGATGAACCGAGGCGCCGCCCGACCAGGTCCCCGGCGGGGTGAAGTGCTCGGAGGCCATGTGAACGCTTACGGCGCAGGTGATCGACGATTCCCGGGTGCGCGTGAGCGCCGCGAAGGTCGCCGCCGGGGTCGGAGTATGACGAAGGAACGATTCACGGTATCGGCGGCGGGCCTGCGGGAGCTGCATGCCGACCGGGAGCCGTGGATGCTGGTCAAGGAGCTTGTCCAGAATGCCTGGGACGAGGCACCCGAGGCGACACGCTGCGACGTCTCGATCGAGCTCGTGGACGACCGCCGGTTGAAGGTGACGGTCACCGACGACGGACCCGGGTTCGCCGAGATCGAGCACGCCTGGACGCTGATGGCGAGCACGCCGAAGCGGGCCGACCCGAAGAAGCGCGGTCGTTTCAACCTGGGCGAGAAAGAGATCGTGGCAGTCGCTGAATCGGCTGCCATCGAGACCGTCGGGACGACGGTGTTCTTCCCGCCGGACGGCGGCCGGGAAACCACGCCGAACACCTGTACGAGAGGCACTCGTGTGACCGTCGTGATGCCCTGGGGCCGCGAGGCCGCGGCAGAGCTCATCGCTCGGCTCGGGCGGTTCCGGCCGACCGACTGCGACCTGACGATCAATGGCACGGAAGTCCCCAGGCGGACCCCGCTGTCGACGCGCACAGCCACGTTGCGCACGCTCATCCAGCACGGCCCCGGGAAACCGATGACGGACAGCCGGCGGAAGACGATGGTCGACGTGCTTGAGCGGGTCGGGGACGAAGCGTGGATCTACGAGCTCGGAATCCCGATCCAGAAGACGACGCTCCCGTACGACATCGACGTGCACCAGAAGGTGCCCATGCCGCCGAACAGGAACACGGTGTCGCCGGGCTATCTCCAGGACGTGATGACCGAGGTCCTGAACGCGATGCACGAACGCATGGCTCCCGAGGCGTTTTCCGAGGCGTGGGTGCGCTCGGCGATCGAGGACGACCGGATCGAGGACAAGGCGGTCGCCACGGTGCGGAAGAACCGCTACGGCGAGAAGGCCGTGACGTGGAGCTCGGACACGGACGCGAACATGCGCGCGGCCGAGGCCGGGTACCAAGTCATCCACCCGAAGGCGATGTCCGCGAAGGAACGGCAAGTGATGGCTGCAAAGGGCGGTCTGCGATCAGCAGAGAAGTTGTTCGGCCGGCCCGCCGAGAAACAGACACCCGTCACAAGCAACGAAATCCGCGACGCCTTCGCCCGGTGGGTGGTTTCGGCGGGTCGCCACCTCGGGATGAAGCCTTCGGTCAGGTACGTGTCGGCCGCGGACGCCACGTTCATGGCGCAGTGCTGCGCAGTGCTCGACGAACCGGCGGAAACCCGTGATGACGATCAACACACACTATTGCTCGGACGCGTGGCTCGCCAGGCGGGGCGCCGAGCAGCTGGAGCTGGTGATCCACGAGCTCGCGCACGCCCTGGGGGACACACCGATGGAGCATGGCCCCCGGTGGGGCGAGGCAGCGACGCGGACCGGAGCACTGCTCGCCGACGCGATCGCTCGCCAGAAGCTCCAGTACGACCGGAAAGCGCCGCCGACGACTGGACTCCCAGGGACTGATCGGGACTGTGGGACCCGGGCGTGAAGGCAGGGACGCGCCGTCGCCGACAACCTCGACAGGTCGGACGTCAGAACAGGACCACACGCTGGTGTCCGGCGAGGTGGGCATGGACATGGCTCTCTCTCGCCGGCGAGGCCGCGCTCGGAGGCGTTGATGGCTCGCTCGTCGACGCTGCCGGGCTACGGCGTGATGAATCTCAGGATCGCGAAGGTGAGAGCCGCCGTCGTCATGACGGTGCCGACCATCCACTTGATGAGGCGGGTCTCGAGGTTCGCGATGTCGGTGCGCACGCCGGCGATGTCCGTCCGCTGCTCGGTGCGCAGGTCGGCGATCTCCGTCCGCACCTCGGCGATCCGCGTCGAGAGGCGCGTGTCGAGAGTGCCGATCTCCGTCCGCACCTCGGCGACCTGGGTCGAGAGCCGCGTGTCGAGGTTCGCGATCTCGGTACGCACGACCGCGACCTCGGTACGCACAGCCGCAATGTCGGTGCGCTGCTCGGCGCGCAACTCTGTAAACTCCGCGCGCTGTTCGGCCACCTGCCCCGCTATCTCCGAAAACTGGCCCGCAACGTCGGCTCGCTGCGCGGTGATCTCGGTCTGGAGCTCAGCTCGGTGCGCGGTGATCTCGGTCCGGAGCTCGGCGATGCCGGCCCTGAACTGGTCGGCCGTGACGTGGTCGCCCCGCTCCGTGGCCTGCAGGACGGCGCTGGTGATGGCGTCGGCCTGGGCCGGCGTGAAGTCGGCTTCGGTCAGCGACCGGGCGACGGCGTGGGTGTCGAGCATCAATGCCTCTCCCGAGGAGCTGCCTTCAGACGCGCTGTACGGGGCCCGGAGCGGTGACTGTGCGTCGGGCTGCCGCGGTCCCGGCGAAGCCGCTACAGGCCATTCTCGGCGTCCGGTGGGGTCTGTTCGGCCGCGGGCTGCGGACGGGCCGCGCCTCCCAGCGGGACGCAGGCCGGAATCCGGATCGGCGGCGGCGTGGAGACGGTCCATCGGACGTCCCGCGCGGTGTGGTCCTCGCATCCCGGCCGCTGGACGAGCAGGTCGAAGTCGTCGTCCATCGGGGCCATGAGCGTGAAGCGCCCGGCGGGGTCGGTCCAGGCCTCGCTCGGCGCCTCGGGATGGGAGCCTTCGACATAGACGCGGACGAGCGACACGGCCTCGTCGGGGGCGACGAGACGGGACGTGCCGATGACCTGGACGGGGAGGGTGCTCATGGTGACGAGGATCAGGGCGGCGCTGAAGGGCAGCATCGACAGGCGCACGAGGATCGATACCGCCTTCTGGCTTCTCGGGCTGGTCGTGGTCATCGTCTTCCTCCGGTGGACGGTCACGCCCGGCGGCTCGAGCCGTCTGGCGGACTTTCTCGCGTGGGTCCAGGGCCAGGGCGCCGTCGGCGAGAACCTCTCGGATTATATGCCGTCGCGGATCGAGACCGCCGAGCGCATGCTCGAGGTCGCCGGCGTCGGTCCCGACGACGTGTTCCTCGACATCGGCTCGGGCGACGGCCGCCTCGTCGTGCTCGCGGCGCGCGCGGGGGCGGAGGCCATCGGCATCGACCGGCAGGAGCTGCTGGTCGAGCGCGCCCGCGACAACGCGGCGATGGCGGGGGTCGCGGACCGCGCGCGGTTCGTGCACGCGGACGCGCTCGACGTGCCTTCGATCGTCGAGCGCGCCGACGTCGTCGCGGTGTTCCTGACCATCGCGGGGCTGTCGGTGGTGGGGCCGTATCTCGCCGAGGTGTTGCACCCGGGCACCATCGTCGTCTCGAACACGTTCGCGGTCCCGGGGTGGCGGCCGGAGTCGGTGACGATGGTGGAGGTCGACCGGCGCTGGGGCCGGACGCCGGTGTACCGCTACCGGGTGCCGGAGGCCTTCGCCGGGGACGCGGGGGACTGAGGGTGGCGTCCCCGGGCCGGGTCCTCGTCGTGGTGGAGTCGCCGGCGAAGTGCCGGACCATCCAGAAGTATCTCGGGCCGGCGTACGTCGTGCAGGCGAGCCTGGGGCACGTGCGCGACCTGCCCGCGAAGGGGAAGCGCGGCGGGCCGCGGGAGGAGCTCCCCGGCCTCGATCCGAGAAGCGGCTGGGCGGCGCGGTGGGAGGTCCTCGACGGCAAGCGCGACACGGTCGCGCGGCTGCGGAAGCTCGCCGGGCGAACGCGGGTCGTCGTGCTGGCGACGGACCAGGACCGCGAGGGCGAGGCCATCGCGTGGCATCTCTCGGAACTCCTGGGCGGCAGGCGGGAACGGTTCCGGCGGGTGACCTTCAACGAGATCACGCGGTCGGCCATCGAGCGGGCGTTCGCGCGGCCGCGGCGCATCGACGGGCGGCTCGTCGACGCGCAGAACGCGCGGCGCTTCCTGGACCGGGTGGTGGGCTACCGGGTGAGCCCGCTCCTCGGTCGCCGGCTGGGGGCGGGGCTGTCGGCCGGCCGGGTGCAGTCTCCGGCCCTGCGGCTGGTGGTCGACCGTGAGCGGGAGATCCGGGCTTTCAAGCCGCAGCCGTACTGGGAGGTGGTCGTGGCCGCGAGGTCGTCCGCCGGCGAGCTCGTCGAGCTCGAGGTGGTCGACGGGGACGCGTCCGCCGCGGCCGCGCGCGCGAGCGGCGACCGCGCGTTGCGGTTCCGGGAGGAGGCGGCGGCGTCGCGGGTGGTGGAGCGGGTCCGCGAGGCTGGCCGCGTGGTGGTCCGTTCCGTGCGGTCGGCCGAGGAGGTCCGGAAGCCGCCGGCCCCGTTCACGACGTCGACGCTGCAGCAGGCCGCGTCCACCAGATTGAAGCTCGGGGTCGCGGAGACGATGGAGGTGGCGCAGAAGCTGTACGAGGCGGGGCGGATCACCTACATGCGCACGGACTCGACGGCGTTGTCGGCCGAGGCGGTGGAGGCGCTGCGCGGCGAGATCGCCGCGAAGTGGGGCGAGGAGGCGCTGCCGCCGGTCCCGGTCACCCACACGTCGGCCGCGCAGGCGCAGGAGGCCCACGAGGCCATCCGGCCGGCGGACGTGGCGCGGAGCGTCGCCGGCGGGAGCGACGTCGCGGAGCGCGTCTACGACCTGGTCCGCCGGCGGGCGCTGGCCTCGCAGATGAGCGACGTCGTGCTGCGCCGCACCCGCGTGGGGGCGGAGTCGGCGGGTGTCGGCCTCCGGACCCGGGGAACGGTGGTGGCCCGCTCGGGGTGGTACGCGGCTTGGCCGCCGGACGAGGAGGAGGAACGGCTGCTGCCGCCGATGGAGGAGGGCGAGGAGATGGCGATCGAGGCCGTGCGGCCGGTGCGGAAGCGCACGAAGGCGCCGAAGCACTTCACGGAGGCGTCGCTGGTGCGCGAGCTCGAGAAGCGGGGGATCGGCCGGCCGTCGACGTACGCGGCGACGCTGAAGACGCTGGCCCTCCGCGAGTACGTGGTCGCCCGCCGGCGCGACCTGCTGGCGACGGAGAAGGGCTGCTCGGTCGTGGACTGGCTCGGCCGGGCCTTCCCCGAGCTGCTCGACTACGGTTTCACGGCCCGTCTCGAGGCGCAGCTCGACCGGATCGCGGCGGGCGGCGCGGACTGGAAGCGGCTGCTGGACGTCTTCGACAGCGGGTTGCGGAAGCGGCTGTCGGCCGCCCCGGGCCTGGCGGTCGAGGGGGTGCGGGCATGACGGGCGGGGAGAAGGTCGTCGGCCGGATCGCCGTGTTCGTGGTGGTGGGCGTCACCCTGTTCATGGGGATTCGGTACCTGAGCTCGGAGGGAACCTCGGCGCCGGAGCTGTTCGCCCGGGCGGCGGGCATCCCCGCGGATCCGTGCGCCCTCGACGGCGTCGAGTGCCAGGACCTGCCGGACGGGAGCCAGGCGTACGTCGGCGTCTTCGACGCGGCGGAGGTACAGGGCCGCTACTCGGGGCTGTGGCTCGGCATGTCGTGCCTGCGGGGCGCCTGGGCGGTCGAGTTCGGGGCGGACGGGCTCGAGCGCGCGGCGCCGGGTCCGGTCGAGGTCTCCTGGGGCTGGTCGGGGGTGACGCCGGAGGACGCGCTGCTCGTCCAGTGGCGTCTCGAGGCGGGGCGGGTGCTGACCGACCAGGGGCACCACGTCGTGAACGAGCTCGCGGACCTGTCGCTCTACGCGCGGGTGCTCGACGCGCTGGAGGTGAACGTCTTCCTCGCGCAGATCGCGTCGAGGGAGGGCGAGGTGCTGGCGCAGGGCGTGTTCGACCTGCGCCGGCTGCGGCGCTACGTGGCCACCGTCGGCGAGGTCTGCGCGTAGCCGGCCGTTTCGGAAGGAGTCTCCACCGACGCCGTCGCGGCTCGGTGGGGGGAGTGGGCGCCGACAGCAAGGAGCTGGACGAATCGTGAGACCCATGATCGCCGCAGTCGTAGCCGCCGTCGCGATGGCCTGTGCGTCCGCCGCCGAGGTTCCGACCCCGACCGTCGGCAGTCTCGAAGCAGTGCGGGACGGCGGGACCGCCGTGCTCCTGGCCAGGGTCACGGTGGGACGCGACGTCCTTGGCTTCGCCCTCTCCTGTGCCGGCGAGGATCCGATGGCAACCGTGTACCTGGGGCCGTTCCCGCCGCGGCTCTCGGCCCTGCAGTTGGTGACTCGCACCGCCACCGGCGCGGTGACCCGATTCGGGGAGGCGTTCCGCGCCGACGCGGCGAGCGGGTTCCACAGTCCCCAGCTCGTAGGGGCGGATCTCGACGAGTTCTTGCGGCCGGTGCTCGAGCCCGGAACCGTCGTCTCGAACGGCTACAGCTCGTATCAGGTTCAGTTGACGTCGACCGACCGAACACACCTGATGACGTTCCTGGAGGACTGCAAACGATGACCAGCCCGCGCGGGCGCCTGACGGCCGTCACCGTGGCCTGCGTCGTGTTCGGACCCGCGGCCATGGTGGCGGCGTGGCGGAGCCCGGAGAGCGACGGCTTCACGGTGCTGGCCACTGCCGCCGGTTGGCCCTGGGCGTGGGCCGCCCTCGAGGGCGGCCTGGTGTGGCGCATCCAGACGAAGGTCATGACGACGCTCTTCGCGCTGTTCGCGGAGGTCGAGCGCGACCTGATCGCGGAGCGCACCCGCGAGGGCCTCGCCCGGGCCAGGGCCTCGGGCCAGAAGCTCGGCCGGCCGAAGGGCTCGCTCGGCGTCTCCCGCTTCGATGGCAGGGAAGACGAGATCCGGCGATTCCTCGAGCTGGGCGTGTCCAAGACCGCCATCGCGAAGCTCACAGGCGTGTCGCCGGACGGCCCTGTACAGCTTCATGAGCACGCGTGGCCTCGGACCGCACCGTCCGGGGCGCTGATCAGCATGCGTTGACGTGGATTTCGACGAGAGGGTAGGCTCCGACTGTTCGGGCGTCATTGCGCCACCTCGCAAGGTCAGCCCGTCGTCCCGCCTCGCCAAGCGTTCGGACGGGCCGACCTGGAACGCACGCCCCGGCACCATGCCGGGGCGTGTCACTGTACGGGGGATGCTACACGGCTCGACCGGTCCGGCCGCAGGGCGTGCAGCGCCACGTCGCGGAAACGGCTACCGGCCCTCCTCCTCGAAGCTGCGCAGGTAACGCGACACGGTGATGGGTGCGCAGCCGATCGCCCGCGCGATACGCTTGAAGCCGAGGCCCTGAGCCCGAAGCTCGACCATGCGGGCGACGGCCTCGGCCGACATCGGCGGGCGCAGGAACCCGCGCCTGACCGTCACGCGGCCGCGCCGGCGCAGCACCTTCCGGTCGGCGAGGGCCGGCATCGAGCGCTCGTCGTCGACGGCGGGAGCGTGCTTAGCCAGCTCG
>JAJEFC010000435.1 GCA_022820675.1 Vicinamibacteria bacterium
GAGGCAGGCAGCTCGCCCGCCGCCGGCAGCTAGCTCGCCTACGACGGCTCGAGAGACGCAGGCAGTCGCGCGTCGTCGGCAGGCGGCGCCCCGGCGTGGCCGCCGGACGGTGACCTGTCGCCAGCCGGCCCGGCTCCCGACCCCGACGATTCGTGGGCGGCCCTGCGCCCCCACGGCGAGGCGCGGTCCGAGAGCTACCGACTGCCCGGCGGCCGCACGGTCCGCTGGGAGCGGGCCGGCCCCATCGGCGTCGACGTCGACACGACGCTGCGGTTCTCCGTGAGCGAGCCGGACGGGTCGCCGTCCGTGCTCGAGCCCTACATGGGCATGCTCAGCCACGCCGCCGTCCTGCGGGACGACGGCTCTCTGTTCGTGCACCTGCACCCGGCCGGCAGCATCAACCTCACCGCGCAGCGACGCTTCACGGAGGTGGAAGCCGACGGCACGGGCGCCGGCGCCGGGGGCGCCGCGGAACACCAGGAGCCGGGGCACACCGCGACCCCGCCGACGAACACCGTGACGTTCCCGTTCGTCTTCCCGGAACCGGGCGCCTACCGCATCGTCGTGCAGGTGAAGCCGGGCGCGGAGGTGGAGACGGCGGCGTTCGACGTGGACATCGGCGAAGAGCCCTCGTCCTGAGGGCGGGCCGGGGCGCGTCTTCCCCCGGTGGTCTGCCTCCAGTGACCGACGTGGGTCGTCGTCGGGGTCCGTTCCATCAGACCGAACGTAACCACTCTTTCTTTCGTCCGGTGCCGCAAGAGCCCCCGGCCGCGGGGTCCAGCGATGCGCTACGATGAGAGGGAGCATCGTACGACAGGAGGACGGGGTGGCAATCACGCTCAACGTGAACGGTCAGACCCGCACAGTGGACGTGGAGCCGGACACGCCGCTGCTGTGGGTGCTGCGCGATACGCTCGGGTTGACGGGCACCAAGTTCGGCTGCGGCATCGCCGCCTGCGGGGCCTGCACCGTGCACGTGGACGGCCGCGCCGTTCGCACCTGCACGGTGCCGGTGTCGGCGGTCGAGGGCATGGCCGTCACCACCATCGAGGGCCTGGCCGCCGACGGCCGGCTGCACGCGGTGCAGCAGGCCTGGGTGGACCACCAGGTGCCGCAGTGCGGGTACTGCCAGTCGGGCATGATCATGGCCGTCTCGGCCCTCCTCGCCCAGCGGCCCGACCCGAGCGACGCGCACATCGACGCCGCCGTCACCAACATCTGCCGCTGCGGCACGTTCGTCCGCGTGCGCCGCGCGATTCACGCCGCCGCCAGGGGCGACGCCTTCACCGGGGGCGGCGCTGCCGCCGACGGCGAGTCCGTCGCCAGCCGCGGCGCCGTCGTCGACGACGCTGGCGCCAACCGCGACGCCGGCACCGACCGCAACCCTGTCGCCAACGGCCGCGCCGGCGCCAACGGCCGCGCTGGCACCAACGGTCGCGCTGGCACCAACGGCCGCGCTGGCACCAACGGCCGCGCCGGCACCAACGGCCGTGCTGGCACCAACGGCCGTGCGGTCACCAACGGCCGCGTTGTCGCCACCGGCGGTGATGCCACCGGCCGCGACGCTGGCACCAACCGCTACACCGTCGCCGACGGTGGCGCCGCCGCCGCGGGCGGGAAGACGGAGGCGCGCCATGGGTAAGTGGACCCGCCGCGCCTTCATCGGGGCCGGAACCCTCGCCGGGGGCGGCTTCGTCCTCGGCATCGCGGGCGTCGTCATCGCGCCCGGCCGCCACGGCATCGTCTCGGCCGACGCCGCCGACAAGGGCGAGCTGACGACCTGGATCACCGTCACCCCCGACGACCTCGTCACCATCCTGATTCCCCACTGCGAGATGGGGCAGGGGTCGCAGACGGGGCTCGCGATGATGGCGGCCGAGGAGATGGAGGCCGACTGGGAGCGGGTGCGCATTCGCGAGGCGCCGGCCCTCGACGCCTACGCGAACGCCTACATGCTGCGCGCGTTCACCGGCGACTCGATGCCCGCGCCGGTGGGGCGCGCCGTCGACTACGGCGCCTACCGCCTCGCGCGCTGGTTCGGCACCCAGGCCACCGGCGGCTCGCTCGCGGTGCGCGGCACCGGCCACGGCATGAAGCTGGCAGGCGCGGCGGCGCGCGAGATGCTGCTCGCGGCCGCGGCCGAGCGCTTCGGCGTCCCCGTCGACGAGTGCCGGGCCGAGCGGTCGCGCGTCACCCACCCGTGGTCGCGCCAGAGCGCGACCTTCGGCGATCTCGCGAAGGCGGCGGCGGCGATGCCCGCCCCCGACGACCCGCCCCTGAAGGCCCCCGACGCCTACACCATCCGGCGCACCCGGAAGCCGCGCTTCGACATCCCCCCGAAGGTCGACGGCAGCGCCACCTACGGCATCGACTTCACCCTGCCCGGCATGCTCTACGCAGCCGTGGACATCGCGCCCGTCCAGGGGGGGCGGCTGGTGTCGGTCGACCCCGCCCCGGCGCAGGCGATGCCCGGCGTGAAGCGGGTCGTCGAGCTGGACG
This sequence comes from Vicinamibacteria bacterium, assembly GCA_022820675.1. Taxonomy (GTDB): domain Bacteria; phylum Acidobacteriota; class Vicinamibacteria; order Vicinamibacterales; family UBA8438; genus JAJEEA01. The sequence goes on from JAJEFC010000435.1 coordinate 2,500, forward strand.
AGGCGGTCGCGGTGGTCGCCGACAGCTTCTGGCGGGCCCGCCAGGCGCTCGCCGCGCTCAGCCCCCATTACGACGACGCGGGTCACGGCGGGGTCTCGAGCGAGACCATCTTCGCGGCGTTCGACGAGGCCCTCGGCGACGCCCCGGAGATGCCGGCGGACGCCGCGCAGGTCGTCACCGCCGACTACCGGGTGCCGTTCCTCGCCCACGCCACCATGGAGCCGATGGCGTGCACCGCCCGCGTCGAGGGCGACCGCGCCGAGGTGTGGGCGGGCACCCAGGACCCCCTGAACGCCCGCTCCGCCGCCGCCAACGCCCTGGGCCTCGACGCGCGTCAGGTCCACCTGACCAACCTGATGCTCGGCGGCGGCTACGGCCGGCGGCTGCCGTTCTGCTTCGACTACGTCGACCTCGCGGCACGCATCGCGCAGGCCATGTCGCCCACTCCCGTCAAGCTGGTCTGGAGCCGCGAGAACGACATCCGGCACGGCTACTACCGGCCGGCCGCGATGTGCCGCTACGCCGGCGCCCTCGCCGCCGACGGCCGCCCCCTCGCAGTCGGGGCCCACTACGCGGGCGGCGGCGACCGCGAGTCGCTGTTCATGCCCTACGCCATCCCCGAGCGGCGCTTCGAGAGCCGGAACGCGCGGCACCACGTCCGCGAGGGCGCGTGGCGCTCCGTGCTGAATTCGCAGCACGGCTTCTTCAAGGAGTCGTTCATCGACGAGATGGCCCACGCGGCGGGCCGCGACCCCTACGAGTACCGCCGCATGCTGATGGACGAGCACCCCCGGTTCCGCGCCGCCCTCGACCGCGCGGCGGAGATGGCGGGCTGGGGCGAACCGCTGCCCGAGGGCGAGGGCCGCGGCATCGCCATCGCCGAGAGCTTCGGCTCGATCGTCGCCCAGGTCGCGCACGTCGCGGTGACGCCGCAGGGCGGGCTCAGCGTCCGCAACGTGTGGGCCGCCGTCGACTGCGGCGACGTCGTCGAGCCCGACAGCGCCGCCGCCCAGATCGAGGGCGGCGTCGTCTTCGGCCTCTCGGCCGCCCTCGTGGGCGAGATCACCATCGCCGAGGGCCGCGTCGCGGAGAGCAACTTCCACGACCACCAGATGATCCGCATGGCCGACGCCCCCGACGTCCAGGTCGCGTTCATCCGCTCGGGCGCGCGCCTCGGCGGCCTCGGCGAGCCGGGCGTGCCGCCGGTGGCGCCGGCGGTAACCAACGCCATCCACGCGGCGACGGGGATTCGCGTGCGGAGTCTGCCGATCAAGAACCAGAGGCTGGCGCGCACCTAGCCGGCCGGGCGGGAGTGCGGCGTCACGGTCGGACGCGCAGAGTAGACGCCCACGGGCGCCGCGAGCGCCGGTCCGTGTCGCGCGGCAGGTCGTCCGGCCACACCCGGTGCCGGAACCACCACCGCACGCCCCCGAGGACCGGCGGCAACACCAACATCAACAGGGCGTTGTCGGCGAGAGCCCGCACCACCGGGAACCCGAAGTACAGCAGCGCTGCAATGCCCCCGCCGACCGCCGCCTGCAACACCCGGGGCATCCACTTGCCGACGGCGTCCGACGGCCCGATCGGCTCGTTCAGGATCTCCCCGGTGATGCTCTCGCGATGAGGCGGTGCCGGTTCGACCATGGTGATGGGCGAAGCCACCCTTTCCCCTGCTCCCGCTCGGCGTCGAACGCTCGCGCCGCGCCGTCAAAGGCCGAGCTGGCTCGCCATGTCGTTGAAGTCGGTGGCCACCAGGTCGAAGTCGGGATCGGGCGTCAGGTCCCGCTCGACGCCCGGCGCGAACTCCGTCGGCCGCGGCACGTAGCCGGTCCGGAACCCGAGCCGGGCCGACGCGCGCAGGTCGCCCTTGTGGGCGGCGACCATCATGCACTGCTCGGGCTCGAGGCCCAGCAGGTCGGCCGCGGTCAGATAAGCCTCGGGGTCGGGCTTGTAGTGTCGGGCCAGCTCCGCCGACAGCACCGCGTCCCACGGGATGCCCGCGTTCTTCGCCATGTTGACGAGCAGGGCCACGTTGCCGTTCGACAGCGACGCCAGCACGTAGCGCCTCTTCAGCCGCGTCAGCCCCTCGACGGTGTCGGGCCACGGGGTCAGGCGGTGCCAGGCGCGGTTCAGGTCGTCGAGCTCCTCCTCGGTGAGGCTCTCGAGCCCGTACTTGGGCACCAGCTCGTCGAGGATCATCCGGTGCAGGTCGTCGATCTTCGTCCACCCCAGCTCGCCCCGCCGGACGCGACCCATCGCGGGACCGTAGCCGCCGCGCCAGTCGTCGGCGAACGCGGCCCAGTCGGCCTCGATGCCCTTGCGGCGCCCGACCGCCTCGCCCTCCCGGGTGATGCTCGTCCGCCAGTCGACCACCGTGCCGAAGACGTCGAACGTCATCGCCCGCACGCCCTGGATGCGCTCGCTCAGCTCCTGCCGCGCCGGAAGCGCCGCGAACGCCTCGGTCCGCGCGAACGCCGCCGCCACCAGCCCGGCCGAACCGCTCGCCAGGAACTCACGCCGTCTCATGTCTCGGTCGGTGCTCGACATCGCAGATCCTCCTGCCGTTCCGTGGCCCGTCGTCGCCACAGCGTATCGCTTCACCCTCGCCCCTGTCCACGCGGCCTCTTCACCCCGGCCGGTCCGACCCCGGTTCCCGGGCCGCGCCGCCGCGACGTGCGTCCTCTCCCTTGCGCCGCCGCTCGCGACCTGCCGGCAGCGGCAGGAGTCGCGGTTCGACGAGTCTCTCGCGACCGGAGGACCCGCCAGGACGCCGTGGTCGCCGGGGCCGGCGCCGCCTTGACACCCTTGCCCGCGGGGCCTATGGTTGCCGAAAGTGCGCATCGTTGCACTCACGGGGTGATGACATGGGGACAGAACCAGCCGAACAGGGTAACGGGTTGCTCGCGAAGGGCGGGCGCATTCTCAGCCACCTGGCGGTGGCGGCCATCGGGTTCGTGCTGATGGTCGTCGGCCTCGGCCTCGGGGTGACGCTGATCATGCTTCCGGTCGGCCTGGTCGTCGGCCTGATCGGCGTGGGGCTGTTCGTGTGGGGAATCGTGGGTCACCGGTCGAGCTGACCGGCGAGGCGGTTTCCTGACCACCCGCTCGCATTCTCCATACCGTGACCGGCGCGCCGCCTTCGGCGTCCTCCTGCCGATAGAGCTTGTCCTGCCACGGCCTGGCGTTGGCGCGGTCGAAGATTGGCAGGCGCCGGCGAGCCGGCTGCGGCTGTGCCGTCAGCTCCTGACCCAGTCGGTGCTCGTCTCCGCCTTCGCGGGGCTGCCTGGGCTGGCGTTCGCGGGGTGGCTGCTCGGGCTCGCCGCCGCCGCGCGGTGCCGCCCGAGCTCGGCCGGGGGTTGCTGAACCCCATCGACGTGGACGGCCGGGTGGTGTCCTGGGCCGCGTTGGCGGCGCTGCTCACCGGCGTCGCGGCGACCCTGCCGGCGGCACTGTGCACGGTCGGCCGGGATCTCATGCGAAGACGCCATGAGGGTGTTCCTCGATGCCAACGTCCTCTTCACCGCCGTTCTGGACCCGGTTCGCCCGGGTGCACGTCAGGTAAAGTTGCAGATTCGCGGTTGCGGGCATTTCGGGGCCAGGTTTGGCGTGCGAACGGGTGGCTGTCGGCGAAGTGCTCGCGGTGGCAGAGGCGGGTTTCCACAATCTGACGTGCACCCGGTTCGCCCTCCGTGCTTGTGGTCGGGGCCATGATGGTCTTAAAATGTGGCCATGCAGTCCATCAAGGTGACCGAGCTCAAGTCCCATCTGAGCCGGTATCTGCGGCAGGCTTCCCGTGGGGAGAGGATAACCGTCAGAGATCGGGACGACCCGATCGCCGAGCTGGGGCCCGCTCGCGGGGAACCGCTTTCCTGGCGTGACCGCCTGGTGCGCGAGGGCCGGCTCCGGCCCGGGACTCAGGACTGGGGCGCGCTGAAGATCACCACCATCGAGCGGCGCGTGGACATCCAGTCGTCGCTCCGCGCCGTCCGCGAGGATCCAGGTGAAGTACGTCGACGCCAGCGCGGTGCTCCGAGTCCTGTTCGTTGAGCCCGGGCCGTCGGTGGCGCTGGCGGCCGGCGAGCACGTGGTGTCCTCCCAGCTCATCGAAGTCGAGACCTTCCGGGCCGTCGATCGCGAGCGGCTGCTCGGCAGCCTGAGCGACGCCGAGACGGCCATCAAGCGCAAGGAGCTGACCGAGCTTCTCGCGATGACGGACCTCGCCCCCGTGGACGGCGCGGTGATCGACCGGGCGAAGAGCTCGTTCGCGGTCAATCTTCGTGCAATCGATGCGATCCACGTGGCCACGGCGGAGCTGCTGGCCGCTGCCGCCGACAGGGAACCACTGGAGTTCTGGACGCACGACGAGCGTCAAGCCACGGCGGCCATTTCCCGCGGGCTGACCGTCCGCGGCCTCGGCGCCGACGATCACGATTGACGTCACTCAGGCGCCGTGAACACGAACAGGTCGTTCCCGCGCCAAGGCTGATCTCCGGGGTCAGCCGGATGAACCCCGACGCGGTGCCCGCAGTGCCGGTGCTGACCGCCACGTACTGGCGGACCGTCGACCGCGTAGGTGATGGGGAAGCCGGTGACGGCCGAGCCGAGGTTCACCTCCCACAAGACTTCGCCGGTCTCGTCGTCGAACGCCCGGAAACGCCAGTTGACGTCGCCGCCGAACCCGGGATGACGTCACCGGGGTTCGGCATGTAGAGGACACCGTCGTAGGCGAGCAGCGTCCCCTCCTGGCTGCCCGCGGATCTGATCTTCGGCTCCAACTCCGAGCTGCGCGCGGTCGCTGAGGTCTACGCGGCCGACGACGGCGGGGAGAGGCTCGTGCACGACTTCGTCGCGGCGTGGACGAAGGTGATGACCCTCGACCGCTTCGATCTGATCGACTGAGGCGGGCAAGCGCGCTCGAAACGCTCCCACCCGCGGCCGGCGCCGCGGGTGGGGGCGGCGTGCGCGGCGGCGATTCCCGCCGGTTCCCGCGGCATCAGTACTCCCGGAAGATGCGCCGGATCTCGTCGAGGTCGCGGGTCTTCGTGAGGGCGAGCATCAGGAGGATGCGCGCCTTCTGCGGGTTGAGGGTGTCGCCGGCAATCATGCCCCGCGCGTCGTAGCCGGGGAGCGGCACGACGCGGCCGCTGCCGGTCCGGTTCGACCGGACGACGACCGGGCGCTCGGCCGCGGGCAGCGAGGCGATCCGGTCGAGGGCGGCGCGCTCGACGCGCGAGACGAGGCCCGCGCCCGTGCCCGCGAGCACGATGCCGTCGACCCCGGCCTCGACCAGGGTCTCGATCAGCACCGGGTTCGGCTCGACGTACGAGTAGACGATGTCGACGGTGGGGAACCCGGCGACCCCGGCCAGATCGAACTCCGAGTCGGCGGTGTGCCGCTTCGTCGGCGCGCGGTAGAACGCCACCCGGTCACCGTCGACGTAGCCGAGGAACCCGAGGTCGCGCGAACGGAACGTCTCGACCCGGTAGGTGCTGGTCTTGGTGACGTCGCGGGCCGCGTTGATCTCGTCGTTCATCACCACCAGCACGCCCTTGCCCTGCGCCTCGGGCGAGGCGGCGGTGCGCACCGCGTTCAGCAGGTTGAGAGGACCGTCGGTGCTGATCGCGGTGGCCGGCCGCTGGGCGCCCACGAGGACCACCGGCCGGTCGTGGCGGACCGTCAGGTTCAGGAAGTAGGCGGTCTCCTCGAGGGTGTTGGTGCCGTGGGTGACGACCACCCCCGCGGCGTCGGGATCGCCGCTGAAGATCTCGTCGATGCGGCGGGCCAGGGTCAGCCAGTCGTCGAAGGTGATGTTGGGGCTGCCGATGTTGACGATCTGCTCGACCCGAACGGTGGCGTGCTCCGCGATGGCCGGCACCGCCGCCACGAGCTCCTCGCCCGAGAACGCGCCCGACCGGTACTGGGTCAGGCTGGTCGACGACGAGCCGCCGCCGGATATCGTCCCCCCGGTGGCGAGCACCCAGACCACCGGCGGCGCGCCCGGCGCGTCCTGGGCGCGGGCCGGCGGGGCGTGTCCCAGGGCCCAGGCGGCGGCGGAGACGGCGGCGAGGAACACCGCCGTCGGCTTCCGGCCCGGGCGAACGACCGCCGACGTTGCGACCGTCATGGCTGAGGCTTCTCCTCCTGGATCTGGATCAGGTTGCCGCACGTATCGTCGAATACCGCGGTGATGACGGTCCCGAGGTCCGTCGGCGGCTGTACGAATCGCACACCCTTTGCCATGAGACGCTCGTGTTCGGCTTCGACGTCGTCGACCGCGAAGCCGGTCCAGGGGATGCCGTCCTCCACCAGGGCCCTCTTGAACGGACGCGCCGCGGGATGCTCATCAGGCTCGAGCACCAGCTCCGTCCCCTCCGGAGCCTCCTCGGATACAAGGGTGATCCAGGCGTGCTCTCCCAGGGGAATGTTGTGCTTCAGCTTGAAGCCAAGCGTTTCCGTGTAGAAGCGAAGCGCCTTCTGCTGGTCGTCTACCATGACGCTGGCCCAGTTAATCCTCATCTCTCGAATGTCCTTTCATCTGTCGAGATCGGCCAACGCTCCGCGATGGCCTGCAGCGGGCCGCCCTCGAACCAGTGGAGCTTCGACCTCCCCTCGCGCTTCGTGCGAATCAGCCCGGCGGCCTCCAGAACGTCGAGGTGTTGCGTGACCGCCTGCCGCGAGGAGTTGATGCCGTGCTTCATGGTCAGGCGTGCGCAGAGCTCGAAGAGCGATTGACCAGACCGATCGACGAGCTCATCCAGGATGGCCCGCCGGGTCGGGTCGGCGATCGCGCGATACACGTCCACAAGACCAATCCAGGGCAAGTGCTCGCTTGCCTGTCAGGAGCCCCATGACATGCAAGTAATCCCTTGCATGTCAACTGTCCAACTTCACACGCTCGGTATTCCCGGACTCCGGATCGCCGGGGTGGTTGCTCCCTCGTCCCCCCGGTCCTCGGTTGCGGATCGGAGTCTCCCCGTTGCGCCGCATCGACTACGGGCCCCAGCCGGGAGACAGGATCCGCGTCGGGTCCGCGCCGGCGTCACCGGGGCCGACGATGCTCAGCGGCGACCCGGGCCGTAGAGCACGCGTCCCGGGCGCGCGCCGGTGGGCTCGCCGCCGTCGACGACGAGGGTCCCGTTCACGAGCACGTACTCTACCCCTTCGGAGTACTGGTGCGGATCGGCGAACGTGGCGCGATCGATGACGCGGGCAGGGTCGAACACCGCGAGGTCGGCGAAGAACCCCTCGCGCACGAGCCCGCGGTCGCGCAGGCCGATGCGCTGGGCGGTGGCGCCGCTCATCTTGCGGACCGCCTCCTCGAGGGTCAGCACTCCCCGCTCCCGCACGTAGCGGCCGAGGACGCGGGCGAAAGTGCCGTACTCGCGCGGGTGGGGCACGCTCTCGCCGAACACCGACACCCCGCCGTCCGAGCCGATGGCGGTGGCCGGGTGCTGCATGATGCGCTCGACGTCGGCCTCGTCCATCGCGTGGTAGATGGCCCGCGCGCCGCCGTTCTCGATGATCTCCATCACGAGGTCGGCGCCGGCGGCCACCGTCACCGCTTCCCCGCGCTCGGCGAGGATGTCGGCGAGGCTCTTCCCTTCGAGCGACCGGTCCCACTCGCAGAGCCCGATGACGATGTTCGCAGGGTCGCCGCCCCCGCGGTCGTGCTCGATGCGGTAGACGATCTCCTCGCGGATGCGCCGCCGGGTCTCGGGGTCCTCGAGGCGCGCGACGAGCTCGCTCGTGCCGCCCTCCTGCGCCCACTGCGGGACGACGGCGGTGATCGAGGTCTGCGACGCGGTGTACGGGTACTGATCGATGGTGACGTCGACGCCGCGGGCCCGCGCCGCGTCGACGAGGGCGAGGCTGTCGACGCTCCGCCCCCACGCGGGGCGGCCGATCGCCTTGTGGTGGGTCATCTGCACGGGGATGCCCGCCTCCTCGCCGATGCGGATCGTCTCGCGCACCGAGTCGAGCAGCCCCTGGCCCTCGTCGCGCATGTGCGAGATGTAGATGCCGCCGTACCGGGCCGCCACCTCCGACAGCGCGATGACCTCCTCGATCGGCGTGAAGCTGCCCGGCACGTAGAAGAGGCCCGTCGACAGGCCCAGCGCGCCCGCCTCCATCGCGTCGGCCACGAGCGCGCGCATGCGGTCGAGCTCGTCGCGCGTCGGCGCGCGGTCCTCCACACCCAGCACCTCGCGGCGAATCGTCCCCTGCCCCGCGAAGACCGCCCAGTTCGGGCTGATGCCGGTGGCGGCAATCTGTTCCAGGTGCGCGCCGATGGGCCACGGCGAGCTGCCGTCGTTGCCCTCGGTGAGGGTGGTCACCCCCTGCAGCAGGTAGTTGTCGGCAGTCGGCACGTCGAAGATGCCGCGCACCGCGTGAGTGTGCGGATCGATGAACCCGGGCGCGACGATCAGCCCCGTCGCGTCCACGACGCGGTCCGCCGACGCCTCGGCGAGGTCGCCGACGCGCGCGATGCGGTCGCCGCGCACCCCGACGTCGGCGCGGATCCAGGGGTTCCCGGTCCCGTCGACGACGCGGCCGCCGCGCACTATCAGGTCGAACCGTTCCGACTCCTGCGCCACTGTCGGCGCCGCCAGCAGAACCAGCGCCAGGGCCGCCATCGCGATACGCCGTGCAACCATGATCCCCTCCCGCGGGCCGCGTCGCCTGTCTCTATTCGCGCTCTGCGCGGCCGCAATCACCGCCGGCCGACCCATCTTCCCCGGTGCCAGGCTCGTCGAACGTCACGTGGCCTGACGTCGCCGGCGCCGGGGTGCCGGCGCTCCAGCTCCCGTCCCGCGCCGCCACCGTGCGCACCGGCCCGCCGTTGTCGATGAACTGCACGCGCGCGCCCGCCGTCGACATCCGCGCCCGCGCCGTCGAAGGCGTGCTCGTCGATGGCCGCCCGACCGCGAGCCCTACTGCTGCGCGGCCGCCTCCGCCTCGAGCGCGCGGGCGCCGCCCAGCATCAGGGGCATCGAGTGGTGCCCCTCGTGGCAGGCGTACTCCCACATGTCCTCCTCGAGCCGCAGCATCGGCACCTCGTAGGTCCAGGGGCGCTCCCACGTCTCGGGGTCGTCCACGGTGGCCTGGTAGAGCAGCGTGTCGGCGTCGACGCGGGTCAGCCGCTCGGTCAGGCGCATGCTGCCGCTGGTGCTGCGCCACTGCCGGCGGGGGTCGAAGTTGGCGGTCTCGATGACGAGGGTGTCGCCCTCCCAGCGCCCGCGCGAGGCGCCCGACCACTGCAGGAACCCGGGGTCGAGGGCGGGCCGCCCGTCGAGGGGGACGATGCGCACCGTGTGCACCATCTCCGTCATGATGGCGACGTGGTCCGGCGTCTGGAACACCTGCATGTTGTTGTTGTAGGCGCTCGGGTTCATCGGCGGCCCCGCGTTGAACCCGAGGATGCAACGGTCGTAGGTGCTGAAGTCGAGCCACGAGTCGGCCGGCTGCGCGCGCCGGTGCGCCGCGCGCGCGGCGGCGCGCTCCCCGCCCTCGGGCGTCATCGCGGGGTAGCGCCCGTTCGGGGGGTCGACGATGAGCGACGTGCGCCGGGTGCCCACCGCCTGCAGGCCCTGGTCGAGCCACGTATGGTTGTACGAGCCGTTCCCGCCGTCGGGACGCCGGTCGACGTTGGTGCCCGCCTCGGTCCGCTGCGCCGGCAGGTTCAGGAAGTCGTTGAGGCGGTCGAGGGCCCGCTGCTCCAGCGCGGCCGCCCCCTCCTCGGTCAGGAACTCCTGGTCGGCCAGCGCCTCCGGCCGCTGCATGGGGGTGATGCTGCGGAAGTCCCAGACGCCGCCCAGGTCGGGCGCGCCCCACGCGGTCCGCGGCGGGTCGTCCTGGGCCCCGGCCGGGGCCGCGCCCACCACGACGGCGAACAGACACGCCGCGATGGACACCGCGGTCGTTCGATGGCTCATCCTGTCCTCCTCGTGCTGCCTCGCGCCGACTCGACTCGCGACTGGGCGGCCGCGCTCGCCCCGGCTCTCCGCCGATTATCCCCGATTGGGGACCGCGTCACGCAACCCACCGAGTTGCTGTCGGTACAATGGGCGGATTCGTTCCAGTGTTGCGAAACCCGAGTCAGGAGCTGTGTGCAGATGGCCGCACGCGAGAAGTTCTCCAGCCAGGCTGCACCCGAGCTGTTGGCCGCGATGCGCCGGATCGCCCGCGCCGACGGCCGCCACTTCCAGGCGGTGCTGGAGGACGCGATGACCGGCTACGTCGAAGCCCGGGCCCGCGGAACCATGCGCCCCAAGGTGATGGCACACTATCGCGCGAGCGTCGAGCGCAACCGGCTCCTCGCCGAGCTGCTGGCGAAGTGAGCCGCAACTTGCCCAGCTTGCCCACGGCCGAAGCAGTCGAACGCGTATAATCGCCGTAGTCTCGTTCACCAGACGCCTCTCGCACCGGAGGTAGCAGATGCGCAAGAGATGCTTGGCGGCGTTCGCGGTTTCGGCCCTCGTGCTCGCGTTCGCGGCCTCACCGGCCCTCGCCCAGTCGGACGGCGGCGGCATGCCGATGCGGACGCCCGACGGGCACCCCGACATCTCCGGCACGTTCACCTTCCGGACCCTGACGCCGATGCAGCGGCCGGCCCAGTTCGCGGACCGCGAGACCCTCGACCCGGAGACCGCGGCGGCGTTCGAGGCGTCGGAGCGGACGCGGCAGAACCGCGACCTCTTCGACCCCATCGAGGGGGCGCCGAACGCCGGCTACGCGCCGCGCGCGGCAGGCGGCGTGCTCTCCTACAACGAGTTCTGGTACGAGCGCGGCATCGAGCTGACGTCGGACAAGCGGACGTCGCTCATCGTCGATCCGCCCAACGGCCGCTACCCCGCGCTGACCGACGCGGCCCGGCAGGCCGACGCGGAGCGGAGGGCGTACCGGCGCGAGCACATGTACGACTCGTACGAGAACCGCAGCATGGGCGACCGCTGCATCGCCTTCACCAAGTCGGGCCCGCCCATGCGGCCCGGGGCGTACAACAACAACCTGATGATCTTCCAGACCGCCGATCACGTGGCGATCCTCACCGAGCAGGCGCGCCAGCACCGCATCATCCCCCTCGACGACGTGGAGAAGCCGCGGCTCGAGCAGATCGCGGGCGTGTCGCGGGGGCGCTGGGAGGGAGAGACGCTGGTCGTCGAGACCGCGCAGTACCGCGACTGGGGGAACGGGACGATCGGCCCGAGCCTGCGCCTGGTCGAGCGGTTCACCCGGCTCGATCCGGACACCGTCGCCTACGAGTACACGGTGACCGACCCCGAGCGGTACACCGCGCCCTACACGGTCATGCTGCCGTTCCGGCGCACCGACGGCGAGATCTTCGAGTACGCCTGCCACGAGGGGAACATCGGGCTCTACGGCATCCTGGCCGGCGCGCGGAACCTGGAGAGCGAGGGACGCGAGCTGCGACCCTGACGCCCGGGTGGGTTCCTTTAGCGACATTTGGCCGCCCCGCGGCGTGCGGCCGATCTCCTCGTAGCCGGCGGGCTCGGGGAGGAGTGCTGGCGGGCCCTGCTGAGCGAGGCGTGAGTGACGGCCCTCGCCGACGATCGATCTCCGTCCTCGGAGGCCCGCGAGAACGAGCCGGCGACCGCATGCCCGTGACGCGCCACCCGCGATGCGGCGGGAACGGCAGGCCGGCAGCCGGACTGTTGCCCAAGGCCCCCCGGGATGGCGGGTCAGGGCGGAGGAATCTGCGATGAGTCGTCTTTGTCGTGTGCGCGCCGGGGTCGGCGCCTTGGCGTTGGCCGCAGGCGTCGTGCTGGCGCCGGCCGCGGGATGGTCCCAGCCGGTGCCGGAGGAATGGACGGCGCCTCGGACCGCCTGGGGCGACCCCGACATCGGCGGCGTGTGGAACAGCTCGACGGTGACGCCGCTCGAGCGTCCGGAGGCCCTGGGCGACCAGGCGTTCCTGACCGAGGAGGAGGCGGCGGCCGTCGAGGCGCGCGTGGTCGAGGCCAACGCCCGCGCCAACGCGCCCAGCGAGGTGCGCACCGAGCCCCTGCCGGTGGGCGGCAACGTCGGCGCCTACAACGCCTTCTGGATCGACCGCGGGACTACCGTCGTCCCCACGCGGCGTACCTCGCTCGTCGTCGACCCGCCGAACGGAAGGCTGCCCGCCCTCACGCCCGAGGCGGCCGCGTACGTCTCGTCGCCCGGGCGCCAGCGGCTGAAGGACGTGCGCGAGGGGGTGGTGCCGGCCGACTCCTACGCGCAGTTCGACTGGGGCGACCGGTGCATCTGGTACCGCGGCGTCCCCTCGCTGCCCACCGCCTACAACAACAACTACCAGATCGTGCAGACCCCCGGCGTCATCGCCATCGTGCAGGAGCACATCCACGACGTGCGCTTCATCCACCTCGACGGGCGCCCGCGCATCGACGGGCGCGTCAGCCAGTTCGGCGGCCATTCGCTGGGGCGCTGGGAGGGCGACACTCTGGTGGTCGAGACGGCCGGCTTCGGCGACCGCGCCTACCTGTTCGCGTCCGGCCCCGGACCCCAGGGCGGCACCAACTGGGACCTCAGCCCGGACCTGCGGGTGGTGGAGAGGTTCACCCGGGTGGCCCCGGGGACCCTCGACTACGAGTTCACGGTGCACGACCCCAACGTCTGGACCACGCCGTGGACCGGCTCGTCGCCGTGGGCGCGCGGCGACCAGCCCCTGTACGAGTACGCCTGCCACGAGGGCAACTACGGGATGACGAACATCCTCGCCGGCTCGCGCGCCGCGGAGGCGGCCGGTCAGGGCCGGTAGGAGTCGAGGGCTCGTCGCTCGGACGGGCGACCGCACGTGCGCCGAGCCCCCTGTCGCGCGTTCCCCACTTCAACCGTCCCTGCCACACCGTCACCCAGGCCCGTTCCATGCCCTGTCGTCACGCCTCGTGGCCGGAGCGACCTGCCGCCCGCGATCTGCTTGCCCCCCGCGACCTGCCTGCTACCCGCGATCTGCCTGTTGCCCGCGATCTGCCTGCTGCCCAACGGCGCGTCGCCGGTCTCGTCGCGAGACGGCGTTTCGCCACGAGCCTCCAGGGTGTCGCTGGAGGGTGTCGAGTCGCGAGGGCCCTGCTCCTCGGGGCGGCGGTGCTGACCGGGACCGCCGGCGCGAGCGCGCAGGCGCCGGAGCTGGTGACGGATCGTCCCGACCAGACCGAGTCGGCCACCGTCGTGCCGCGGGGCCTGCTACAGGTGGAGACGGGCTACCTGTTCGCCCGCGAAGGGGACGTCGATAGCCACGCGGCGGCCGGCACGCTGTTCCGCATCGGCCTCGGCGGACGGACGGAGCTTCGCCTCGGCCACGCCGGCGTCATGGGAACGGAAGGACGCCGCGGCACCGGCGACAGCGAGCTCGGCGCCAAGGTCAACCTCATCCCGCGGCCGGACGGCTGGCTGCCCGAGCTGGCGATTCTGGGCGGCCTGTCGCTTCCGACCGGCGACAGCCGCTTCTCGAGCGGCGGCGCCGACCCGTCGTTCCTCGTCGCCTTCGCCCACGAGCTCACGCCGAGGCTGGCGCTGGGCTACAACGCGGGAGCGGCCTGGGAGTCCTCCGCCGATCATCCGGATCGTGACGCGTTCGTCCTGTACTCGCTGGCGCTCGGCGCGGGGCTGACCGATCGCCTGGGGGCGTTCTTCGAGGTCTTCGGCGACAGGCAGGTCACCGACCCGGCCGCAAGCAGCGTGTCGGCGGATACGGGACTGACCTTTCTGCTGACCGAAGTGCTCCAGTTGGATGTCTCCGTCGGCCGCGGGTTGCGGGGTCCCGCCGACGATCTGTTCGTCGGCACCGGGCTGAGCTTTCGATTGCCGCGCTAGTCTCGCCAGCTTCGGCTGTCTGGAACCCCTCCCCCGGTTTTCTCGTGACACTGTTCATGGGTATTCCTTGTGGACTATGGTTTGACCTGTGCTTGAAGGAAACGGCGTCACTGCCGGCGTCCTGTGCCTGATCCTCGGGGCCATGTCCTGGCTGGTGCAACGAATGGAGCCGAATACCCTGATCGGCCTCCGCACACGCTGGACGCTGAGGAGCAACCTGTCCTGGGTCCGCTCGCATCGCCTCGCGGGGCAGTCGTCGCCGGTCGCAGCCGCCGTGATGATCCTTCCCGAGCTGTTGGGCGTGCGTCTCGCGTGGCCGGTCGTCCTCGGCCTGTTCCTGGCCTGGGCCGGGCTCCTGTGGTGGTACTCCTACGTTCAATGGCGCGACGACCCGCAGCGTGAACAGGCGGAAGACGGCCATTCGCCGTAGTCCATGAGCGCCTCCCGACGCGGAGACACCCTCCCATGGCGTACAAGGGCGGAAGACGGCCATTCGCCGTAATCCCATGAGGGCGGGGTCCGAATCGCAGCCGCAATGGTGTTCAGCGGCGGACAGGGCCGTCGTCAGCCGGCCGCGGCCCGCCGGCGGTGGAACACCAGGGCCGGCCGGCCGTCGCCCGCGCTCAGCCGCTCCACCCGGACCCCGAACACCGACGCCACGAGGTCGTCGTCGAGCACCTCGGCGGGAGGACCCGTCGCCCGCAGGCGCCCTTCCTGAAGCACCGCGACGGTGTCGGCCCAGCGCGAGACGACGTTGAGATCGTGGAGCGCGAGGGCGATGGTCGCCCCGCCCTCGGCCAGCTCGCGCAGCAGCGTGAGGGTCTCGATGACGTGGTCGACGTCGAGGTTGGCGGTGGGCTCGTCGAGCAGGATCACGTTCGAGCCGGTGGCGAGGCTGCGCGCGATGACCGCGCGCCGGCGCTCGCCGCCCGACAGCTCGGTGACGGGGCGGTCGGCGAGGTGCGCGACGTCGGCGCGCGTCATGGCGGCGGCGACGGCCGCGGCGTCGGTCGGGCCGGGGTCGTCGAACCGGCGCAGGTGGGGGTGGCGCCCCATCGTCACCAGCTCCCGCACCGTGAACGGGACGTCCACGTGTGTGTCCTGCGGCACGAAGCTGATGCGCCGCGCCAGCAGCCGGCGCGAGAGCCGAGGCAGGTCGGTCCCGTCGAGGCTGGCGCGACCGCCGGTCGGCGTCCAGAGCCCGGCCATGAGGCGCAGCGCCGTCGACTTCCCCGCCCCGTTCGGACCGATGAGCGCGGTGATCCGCGCGGGCGCGGCCTCGACGGTGACGTCGCGCACGAGGTGGCGGGCCCCGATGCGGAGGCTGGCCCGATCGAGCCGCAGGCTCATGGCGCGGCGAGCCCTCCCCGTTGCCCGCGCAGCAGGTAGATGCGGAGGCTGGCCCGATCGAGCCGCAGGCTCATGGCGCGGCGAGCCCTCCCTGCGACCGGCGCAGCAGGTAGAGGCGGAGGCTGGCCCGATCGAGCCGCAGGCTCATGGCGCGGCCATCCCTCCCCGTTGCCGGCGCAGCAGGTAGAGGAAGAACGGCGCCCCGCAGGCGGCGGTGATGATGCCGAGCCGGATCTCGGTCGGCGGATGGACGGTGCGGGCCAGCAGGTCGCAGACGATGACGAACAGCGCGCCGCCGAGCATCGCGGCCGGCAGCAGGGTGCGGTGCGACGGCCCGAGCACAAGCCGCAGCATGTGCGGCACGATGAGGCCGACGAAGCCGATGACCCCGCTGACCGCCACCGCCGCCCCGGTCAGCATGGCCGCCGTCGCGAGCATCGTCCGGCGCACCCGCTCGACGTCGACGCCAAGGCTCGCCGCCGTCTCCTCGCCGAGGAGCAGCAGGTCGAGGTCGCGCGTGTGCCAGCGCGCCGCCACCGCGCCCATCGCCACCGGCGGCAGGCACATCCACACGTGGGTCCACGTGCGGTTGTCGAGCCCGCCCATCAGCCAGAAGACCACCTCGTTGGCGACCTGCCAGTTGACGACGCTGAGCGAGATGAGCAGGGTGGCGACGGCGGTGGACAGCGACCCGAGGGCGATGCCGGCCAGCAGCAGGGTCGCGACGGGAGTGCGCCCGGCGCGGGTGGCGACGGCGTGGACGGCGGCGAGGGCGGCCAGCGCCCCCGCGAAGGCGAACAGCGGGAGCCAGAAGACGGCGGCGGCCGCGAGCCCGCTGACGAACGTGACGACGGCGCCCAGGGCCGCGCCCTGGCTGATGCCGATGACGCTGGGCTCGGCCAGGGGGTTGCGGAAGAGCCCCTGCATCTGCGTCCCCGCCACCGCGAGGGCGCCCCCCACGAGCGCCGCGACCGCCACGCGCGGGGTACGGATGAGCCAGACGATGACCTGCTCGGCCTCGGAGATGCCCCCGAGGTCGATCCAGCCGGCCGGCAACGCCCGCGACGCGAGCACCCGGACGACGGTGCCCCACGCGATGCCGGTGCTGCCGATGGAGATCGCCGTCACCGCCGCCGCCGCGAGGAGGACCGCGAGCAGCGGCAGGGCCGCCCGGGCGGCGCCGCCAACCCCCGGTCGGCCATCGGTGTCGGTCACGGCCGTCTCCCGGGTTCGCCAGGCGGGCCCCCGACCGGCGAGCGAGCGAAACCCCTGGCGGTGGCCCCCGCCGCCGGGTTGCGTCCGGATGCCCCGGACGGTCTCCGCCCCGCCGACCGCGACGCCCCGAGTACGGTGTCGGTCACGGCGCGTCCGGATGCCCCGGACGGTCTCCGCCCCGCCGACCGCAACCGCGGCGCCCCGCGTTCCGTGTCGGTCACGGCGCTTCCGGATGTCCCGGACGGTCTCCGCCCTGCCGACCGCAACCGTGGCGCCCCGCGTTCGGTGTCGGTCACGGCGCGTCCGGGTACAGCGCGGCGGCCACCGTTTCGGTCAGCCCCGCCGCGTGCTGCGACATGGTGATGAACTGCCGGTGGTCGATGACCAGGATCTGCCCGGTCCGGCCCGCCGTGGTCACCGCCACCGCCGGATGGTCGAGGAGGCGCCGGCGCACCGCCGCCTCTTCGCCGGCCGGCGCGTCGGCGACGATCCAGTCCGGGTCCCAGGCCGCGATCTGCTCGCTGCCGATGTCGCCGTGCGGGCCGATGCCCTGCTCGGCCGCGACGTTCACCGCGCCCAGCTCGGTGAGGACGTGGTCGAAGAGCGAGCCCGCGCCGAAGGTGCCGGAGAAGGCGACGTAGACGAGCACGCGCGGCCGGGGCGCCGCCGCGGGACGGCGTGCCACCGCGGCCGCGATCCGGTCGCGGAACCGCCGTATCACCCGCTCGGCCGCCCGTTCCTCGCCGGTCAGCCGACCCACGGTCTCCAGGCCGGCCGCGATCTGAGAGAAGTCGTCGAACACCGTCGACAGGCGGAACGTGGGGATGCCGGCGCCCCGCGCCAGCGCCACGTAGTCGGCGCGGGCGGTGTGCGATGCGATGAGCAGGTCGGGACGGCGCCGCAGCAGCGCCTCGGGCTCGCCGGCCACCGCGACGTCCATCCCGGCCACCACGTCCGCGACGAAGCTGTAGCGCCGGTCGTTGGCGACCGCGCTGACCGCGGCGATGCGCGACGGGGACACGACGGCGAACCGGAAGTGGTCGGTGACCCGCGCCTGCGCCGCGAGGCGCGACGGCGGCCGCGGCAGCCGGAGCGCGTCGCCGGCGTGGTCGCGCACCGTGCGCGGGAACCCGGACGCGGCCGGCGCCTCCGCGGTCCGCCCCGCGAACGGCCAGCCGGCGCGCGCGTCCGCGCTCCAGCGCCAGGCGGCCAACAGCAGGGCCAGGCACAGCGCGACCTCGATCGCGGCCCGCAGCCTACCGCGCGGCAAGCGCCGCAGGAACCGGCTCATCCGTTCACCCCGCGCGCGACCACTTCCGGCGGCCCGCCTCCCTCGTTCCCAGGACCGAATCGCCGCCCGCCTCGACCCTCGGCTCGCCATGCACGTGACCATTTCGGGCCACCCGCCTCCTTCGTTCGCAGGACCGAATCCCCGCTGGCCGCGACCTCGGCTCACCACGCGAGCGACCACTCCGGACAACCCGCCTCGCCGGTCCGCCAGCGCCGCCCTGGGCGCGGTGGAGACCGCCATCCGGCGGGAACTGGTGACCATTTCGGGCCGCCCGCCTCGCCGGTCCGCAGGGCCGAGCCGACGCCCGACTCGACCTCGCCTCACCTCACCATGCGCGTGACCACTTCGGGCCGCCCGCCTCTCCGGTCCGCAGGGCGGCGTCGACGCCCGCCTCGACCTCAATCTGGCGGCCGAGAATCCACAGGAGGTCGGAGAGGCGGTTCAGGTACGCCAGCAGGTCCGCGCCGACCTCCTCACCCGATTCCGAGAGCTGCACCACCCGCCGTTCGGCCCGGCGGCACACCGCCCGCGCGACGTCGAGGGCGGCCGACGCGGCGTGCTCGCCGGGAATCGCCCAGTCGCCCAGCACGCCCTCGATGGCCTCGATGCGCCGGACCTCGGCAGTGAGCCGCTCGACCATCGCGGCAGTGATCGCGGGGGCCTGGCCGGGCCGGGGCGTCGGCGTCGCCAGCTCGCCGCCGACCGCGAACAGCTCGCGCTGGATGTCCTTGAGGAGCTCCCCCACGCCGGCGTCCGGGCACATCGCGCGGGCGAGCCCGATCTGACTGTTCAGCTCGTCGACCTCGCCGTACGCCTCGACCCGTAGCGCCGCCTTCGACACGCGCGCGCCGCCGACCAGCCCGGTGCTCCCCTGGTCGCCCCCCTTGGTGACGATGCTCATGGCGATGTCTCCACTGTCAGACCATGCCCGCGATGCGCGGAGGAACGCGTACGCCGCCGACCAGCCCGGTGCTCCCCCTGGTCGCCCCCCTGGCGACGATTGCTCACGGCGATGTCTCCAGTCAGACCAGACCCGCGATGCGCGGAGGAACGCGTACGCCGCCGACCAGCCCGGTACTCCCCCTGTCGCGACCCTTGGTGACGATGCTCATGGCGATGTCTCCACCGTCGACCATGCCCGCGATGCGCGGCGGAACGCGTGCGCAGCCGACGAGCCGGTGCTCCCTTTGTCGCCCCCCTTGGTGACGATGCTCATGGCGATGTCTCCACCGTCAGACCATGCCCGCGATGCGCTCGCGGATCAGGGCGGCGATGCACCGTCCCGGCGCGCTGCCGGCCTGTCCGCGTATGATGTCCTGCGCATCGCAGCGCCGGCCGGGACCCTGGCGTGCTGCTGCCCCCGGCAATCGAGAAGCGGCCGCGCGTGGCCGCTCCGCGCGGGCGGCGCCCTTGCGGAGCCCGGTGGCCGCCGTGATCGTCGAAAACGATCGACTATGGGTTCTCGGATGCCGACCCGTCACTCACGTGACGAGCGGCGCGCAAGCAGAGCGGACGAGCCATGACAGGCGGGAACCTCCTTTCGGCGTTTCCACGCGCCGAATTTCAAGGACCGGCAGGCCGGCCCGAGGGGTCGTGCAACCCTCCCGACGATCGGTCTCCTGACTCGCGGATCGATGCGGAACGGCAGAGTCTTCCCGTGCCTGCGCAACCCGGTGGTCGCGTTGGGGCTCTCGCCGACGCAAGAAGTCTCGCTGGCGCGAAACTCCTGCGAAGCGAGCTCCCGGCCGAGCACAGTGACCGGCGCCCGTCGGCGCCCGCGTGCCGCCCGCTCCCCGCATACAGTGGCGGGACCGTGTGGGATTCTCACCCACTTCCCGGAATCGTCGGGAGCAGAGCTGTCGGGAGGCAGTATAGCATCCCGGCCGCGCTGTCACGGGCCGCGAGATGACGGCCGGAGGGAGGGACCTGAACCGTTCCCGCGGGCAGGGCGCCGTCACGGGCCGCGAGATGACCGCGACCGAATGGCGCCGGACGGCCGACGTGCTGCAGCAGACCGATCTCTTCGTCGCCCGGCGGTCGGGGCGCTTCCTGCTCGTCGAGCTGCTGGCGCCGCATCGCGTCGTCAGCACTTGCGCCGCGTGCGGCGGGCAGCGGGAGGACGTCTCGTTTCTCGCCAACCACCAGAGCTGCGAGGGCACGGGAGACGCCGTCCGCTACGACCGCATCGCGGTGCTCGGGCCCGCGGGGTACCACGCGGCGGCCTGCGCCGAGATGGGCGTCCCCGCCGAGCGGACGGCGCTGATGGGCACCGCCGCCAACATGGCGTACGCGGCGTCGCGGTCCGCCGTCTTCGACGACCTCCGCGTGGACGCGTTCGCAACCGCGGGCGTCGCCGGCAACGCCGCCCGCGCCGGCGACCCCGCGCGCTGGCTGGAAGACGGGGACGGGCGCTGGCGACGGGTCGAGGCCGCCGACGCGGACGGCCCCGACACGGGGACGGCGCCGCGCGACGGGACGATCAACGTCATCCTGCTCCTGGGCTGCCCCGTCACCCCGGCCGCCCAGGCGCGGGCGGCGGTGACGCTGACCGAGGCCAAGTCGGCCGCCCTCGCCGAGCTGGCCGTGCCCAGCCGGTACTCCCCCACCATCGCCACCGGCACCGGCACCGACCAGCTCTGCATCGCCGCCCTCCTCGACCCGAACCGGACCTCGAGGACCGCGACCGGCCCCCACGCCAAGCTCGGGGAGCTCATCGGCACCGCGGTGCGGGAGGCCGTCAAGGAGGCCCTGCGCTGGCAGAACGGCCTGGAGCCCTCCCTGACGCGCGGGCTGTTCCATGCCCTCGGCCGCTTCGGGCTGACCGAGGCGCGCGCGCTCGCGCGGCTCGCCGAGCTGCTGCCGGCCGAGCACTACGCGCTGCTCGACCGGAACCGCAAGGCGGTGTTCTGGGAGCCCGGCGTCGCGGCCGCCGCCTATGCGTACGCGGCAGTGCTCGACCGGGTGGCGTTCGGCACGCTGCCGGCCGGCATGGCCGGCGAGACGCTGCGGCAGCAGGCTGCC
>JAJEFC010000027.1 GCA_022820675.1 Vicinamibacteria bacterium
AGAGCGTGTACGCCTACGTGCCGGACCTCATTCGGTACTACCTGAGCGAGGAGCCGCTGCTCGCCAACGTGCCGACCCACCTCTGCCGCCGGCCCGAGGACCTGGAGTACACGCTCGACAACCTCGAGCGCCTGATCGTCAAGCGCGTCGGCGAGTCGGGCGGCTACGGCATGCTGGTCGGCCCCCATGCCTCGGCGGCCGAGCGGGAGGCCTACGCTCGGGAGGTGCGGGCCAGTCCGGCCGAGTTCATCTCGCAGCCGGTGCTGTCGCTCTCGCGGGCCCCCTGCCTCATCGACGGCCGGCTCGAGCCGCGCCACGTCGATCTGCGGCCCTTCGTGCTCCGGGGCCGGAAGACCCGCATCGTGCCGGGCGCCTTCTGCCGGGTCGCGCTGCGCCGGGGGAGCCTCGTGGTGAACTCGAGTCAGGGCGGCGGCGGCAAGGACGTGTGGGTGCTGGAGTCCTGACGATGCTGGCACGCAGTGCGGAGGGCCTCTACTGGCTGGGCCGTCACCTCGAGCGGACCGAGAACGGGTGCCGCCTGCTCGGCGAGCAGATGACGGCGCTCGTCGACCGGCCGGTGCAGGAGATCAACTTCGGCTGGCGGCGCATCTACGGCGCGCTCGGCAGACGCCTGCCGGGCCCGGCCATCGCGGTGCTGGAGAACGACGACGACTACGCACTCGCCGATTCCTACACGCTGGCCGACGACGTGACGTTCGAGCGTTCCAACCCTGACGCCATCCGCAACTGCTTCGCGCAGGGCCGCGAGAACGCGCGGCAGATGCGCCACTGCATCAGCGCCGAGATGTGGACGTGCCTGAACCGGGCGTGGCTGCGGATCCGGGAACAGCGCATCGAGGACATCTGGCAGACGGCCCCCGAGAGCTTCTACGCCGACCTCGCGCAAGAGCTGGGCACCTTCACGGGGGTCACCGAGACGACCCTGTACCGGGACGACGGGTGGCGGTTCCTGTGGCTCGGCCGCCTCATCGAGCGCGCCCAGTTCACGGTCGCCCTCCTGATGGCGCAGATGGCCGCGGTCCGGCCGGACGAGGGGCACGTCGACGGCGAATGGTCGAGCCTGCTGCGTATCTGCCAGGCGTCCGACGCCTACAAGCGCTGCCACGGCGTCGGCGTGCGCCCCGAGCGCGCGCTCGCCCTCCTCGTCGGCGATGCGCAGCTTCCGCGGTCGCTGGGCCGCACCCTCCACGAGGTCGCCGACAAGCTCGGGGCGCTCGCGACCGGTCCCGGCTCGACCGACGAGGCCCGGCGGAGCGCCGGCAACCTCGCCGCCGACATCCAGCGGCAGTGGCGCGACACCGCGGACACGGCCGACTGGGACAGCCCGCTCCGCCGCATGGACGGCGAGTGCCGGCGCCTGCACGACCTCGTGATGGAGGCGCATGTCGCCTACGATCCGGACGGCGCGCCGGTGCGGTGACGCCCACGCCGCCTACGATCCGGGCCGGTTAGGCCTTTCGTCGGAAGGCGCCTGATCGGCCGGCGGATCCTGACGCGCTCAGGTAACCCCGCTCCGGAGCGCTGGCGCATCGGAGCCTCCGGCGCTTGAGACCACGAGGCGCGAAGCGCAGATCCGACGCGATCTCATCGCCGGAACTGCTTGCTCAGGGCCAGCCCCTGCCGCTGGTAGGACGAGCCGATCGACGCCCCGTGTATCTTCTCCGGGACCTCCAGCAGCCGGCTGACTTCACCTCCGGAACTGCTTGCTCAGGGCCAGCCCCTGCCGCTGGTAGGACGAGCCGATCGACGCCCCGTATATCTTCTCCGGGACCTCCAGCAGCCGGCTGTAGACGACCCGGCCGACCACCTGCCCGTGCTCGATGACGAACGGCACCTCGTGCGCCCGCACCTCGAGCACCACCCGGGTCCCCTTGTCGCTCTCGTCGCCGTACCCGAACCCGGGGTCGAAGAAGCCCGCGTAGTGGATCCTGAACTCGCCCACAGTCGGATCGAACGGCACCATCTCGGCCGCGCAGTCGGGCCGCACGACGACCCGTTCGCGCGAGCCCAGAATGTAGAAGTCGCCGGGGTTCAGGATGAGGCGGTCGCCGGGGAGGCTCCGAATCTCGTCCCAGAAGTCGCCGGGATCGTAGTGATCCACCCGGCGCATGTCGATGAGGGGGGCGTTCTTCCTGCCCCGGTAGCCCACGACGTCCGCCGCGTCCCTCCCCCGCAGGTTGACCGAGAGCTTCAGGCCCTTCCGGATGTCCGCCTGCGCGGGACCGTCTTCGTCGACGATGAGGTTCTTCTCCTCGTTGAGGCGCTCGAGCAGACTGTCCGTCGGCGGCGGGTTGCCCCGCACGAAACGCAACTGCGACAGCCGCACCCCCTGCTGCACGATGACCGAGAACGTCCGCGGGACGATCTCCGCGAACAGCGGCCCCGAGTAACCGTCCGGCACGCGCTCGAACTCGACGCCGCCGTCCGTAATCAGGCGCGTGAACACGTCGAGCCGGCCGGTCGTGCTCTTCGGATTGGCCTTCGCCGACACCCCCCGCGGCAGCCGAAGCCGCTCCATCAGCGGCGCGAGGTAGACGCACCCCCTCTCGAGCACCGTCGGCGACGAGAGGTCGAGCTCGGCCATGGACAGCGCGTCGAGCTTGCGTTCCACCAGGGAACCGTGTCCCGGCAGGAAGCTGGCCTGCAGACGATAGGCGACCGCCCCAAGCCGCAGATCGAGGCTGGCCGGCTGAATCTGGTCCTCGGCGAGCGGCTCGGTCGCCGCAATGCGGCCGCCTTGATAGTGGGCCTTGATCCGCTGGTACGGCAGGACTCCCGTCGATACCGCGGGGAGTTCCCCCGGCTCGCGGACCCCGGACGCCCCCCCCGGGACCGGGGTGGGGAGCTCTTTCCGCGCCAGCTCCGGGAACAGCGCCGTTGCGTGGTCGTCCGCGTCGCCCATCTCTCGCATCTTCCCCGGCCGGGTGTCAACGACGATCGGTCCGGTCGTGCAGCTCCTCCCGCGTCGGCTTGCGGCCGTCGACCCACTCCAGCTTTCTCGGTTCCCGCACGCGCCCGAAGAAGCGATTCATCGCAACGTCGTACTCGTCTTCGGAGCGTCGCATCCTCTCGAGTTGCTCGGCAATCCACTCCGGCGCGCTGCGCCCGTTCTCGGCCGCCCGAACCTCCACCCATCGGGCTAGATCGTCGGGCAGCGCAACTGTGACGTTCTCCATGGCCATCCGCCAGACTTCCCCGACCCCAAAGTGTGACACGGAATCCGGCTTCGACCACACGCGTCGAGCCGCCCCGAGGCTATGCGACCCCGCCGACGCCCCTCCCCGCGCCTGGAAGGACGCCTGCCCGTGCTACGCTTGGGCCACTCGAACCGGCGGGTCGCAGGAGGAGAGGCTGATGCGAGCAGGGTTGCTGTTGGGCGTTCTGTTGACGGCCGCGTGCGGCGGCGCCGAGCCGGAGCCGGCGGCCGAGCCGGAGGCGCCGCCGAGCGCGGGGACCATCGAGCGGCTCGATCCGGCCTTCGACGCGCTCGTGCCGGCCGACGCCGTCATCGAGGAGCTGGCCGGCGGGTTCGGCTTCACCGAGGGCCCGGCGTGGATCGACGACGGGGACGGCTACCTGCTGTTCAGCGACATCCCCGGCAACCGCATCGTCAGGTGGGACCCCGACGGCACCGTCAGCGACTTCCTGAACCCGGTCTACGAGGGCGAGCACGAGGAGGGGCGCCTCGTCGGCTCGAACGGCATCATCGTCGACCCGGACGGGAACGTGGTCTTCACCGAGCACTTCAACGGCCGGATCTCCCGCATCGCGGCCGACGGGACGCGGAGCGTGGTCGTCGACAGCTTCGAGGGCGGGCGGCTCAACAGCCCCAACGACCTCGACTACCACAGCGACGGCTCGCTCTACTTCACCGACCCCGCCTACGGGCTGCCGACCCCCGAAGCGCGGGAGCAGGACGTGAACGGCATCTATCGGCTGAGCGCGGACGGCGAGCTCGTCCGCCTCGGGGAGCAGACCGGCCCCAACGGCATCGCCTTCTCGCCCGACGAGTCGACCCTCTACGTGGCCGACAGCGCCACCCGGCAGTGGATGGCGTACCCGGTGAACGAGGACGGCACCCTCGGCGAGGTGGAGCTGCTGCTCGACGCCAGCGCCTCGGAGGAGAGCGGCTCCGCCGACGGCCTGAAGATCGACGAGCAGGGCAACCTGTGGGCGACCGGCCCGGGGGGCGTCTGGGTCATCGCGCCGGACGGCACGCATCTCGGGACGATCAAGCCGAACGAGGTGCCGGCCAACGTGGCGTGGGGCGATGCGGACCGGCGCACGCTCTACATGACCGCGCGGACCGGGCTGTACCGCATTCGCGTGAACGCCACCGGCGACCGGTAGGAGCCCGCGGCGTAGGAAGGCGCGGACGCCTGGAGGGTTGACTGGGCGCCAAGCGGAGCCGAAGGCGACGCTTGGCGGGCTCTAGGCGTCTGCGGAAGCCCGGCGGCAGCGAAGACAGGAGGTCGACGATGCGCTATCCCCTGGTCGCGGCGTTCGCGGCGGCGTTGAGTATCGGGCTGGCGGCGCCGGTTGCCGCCCAGGAAACGGACGCGGACTGGGTCGCGCCGCAGACCCCGTGGGGGCACCCCGATCTGCAGGGCGTCTGGGACCAGACCACCGGCACCCCCCTCGAGCGGGCGGCCGACGCCAGCGATCGCGAGTTCCTGAGCGAGGAAGAGGCGGCGGAGCGCGAGCGGCGCCGGTTCGCGGCGTTCGACGCCCCGCCGCGGGCGGGCAGCCCCGGCAACTACGGCTCGCAGTGGCGCGACGGGTCGCGCAACGCGCTCACCCGCACGTCGTTGATCGTCGATCCGCCGGAGGGTCGCATCCCCGCCCTCACGCCGGCCGGCGAGCGCCGCGCGGCCGAGAACGCGGCGCGACGGCGCGACCATCCCGCCGACTCGTGGACCGACCGCAACCTGTGGGAGCGCTGCATCACCCGCGGCACGCCCCGGGTGCCGAACAACTACAACAGCAACATCCTGCTCCTCCAGACCCCCGACGCGGTGGTGATGCTGAACGAAATGATCAACGAGACCCGCGTCGTCCCCCTCGACGGGCGCCCCCACGTCGCCGCGGGCGTCCGCCTGTGGAACGGCGACTCCCGCGGCCGCTGGGAGGGCGACACCCTGGTCGTCGAGACCACCAACTTCAGCGACAAGCAGGTCTTCCGCGGCCTCCCGGTGGACGGCCTGACGCTCGTCGAACGGTTCACCCGCACCGGGCCGGACAGCATCGACTACGAGATGACCCTCAGCGACCCGACCACCTACACCCGCAACTGGACGGTGGTGCTGCCGATGATCGCCAACGGCGGCGGCATGTTCGAGTACGCCTGCCACGAGGGGAACTACGGCATGGAGGGGATCCTGGCGGGCCATCGCGCCGAGGAGCGGGCGGGTCAGTGACTCGAAGCGAGGCCGGCTCGCCACCGCCCCGCGGGGCATCGTGGTGAGTTCCTCTGGGCTCCACTTGCGCCCCGAGCCCGCCTTGAACTCGACCCTGCGCGTCGTAAGACAGGCGCCCGCAGAACGCGCCCGCCTGTTTGGCGTCGGACGTTGCGCTTCACCAGAGCCAGTTCTCCAAGACCAGCTCCGGCACGCGCGCGAAGTGCTTCGTGTTGCCCGTGACCACGACGAGTCCCCGAGCCAGCGCAATCGAAGCGATCCTGAGATCCGCGTCCCGATCGGCGTTCCCCGCCGCTCGAGTTCCGCTCGTATGTCGCCGTATCGTCTCGCCGCGTCGGCGTCGAAGGGCAACATCGGCAGGTACGACGCCACGCGGTCTTCGACCTCCTGCACCAACCTGCTCGAACCCTTCTTCTTCGCCGAACATCAACTCGCCGAGGGTAATGCTCGACGAGAACTGCGCCTCCGCAGGCACGGAGGCGACTCTGGCCTGAAGTCTGACCGACGGCTTCCGCTTCATCAGGTTGCTGAGGATATCTGTATCCAGCAGGTACATCAGTGCTCCAGCCGCCGACCGACGTCCCGGCGCCGACTCGCGTATATCTCCTCCATCAGCGCGTCCACTTCCCGATCGTCGATATCGCCCCAAGCGCCGGCCAGCGCCCGCGCTCCCTCCGGGCATAACCATCCGCCGGCCAGCGCCTCCAACTCCCCTATCAGCGCGTCTTTGTCTCGGACGCCGCCGCTGGCGTCAAGATGCACGGCCATGTCAAGCGCCCGGACAACCACCGGCCTCGGCACCGTACGCAGACGGTCCAAAAACGATGACAAGGCCTGCGCCTCGTTCGCGTACATCGTCCACAAGACAATGCAGTACGGACCGACAGGCCTGATCCGGTCCTCCAGCAGATGACTGATGGTCCCGAAGTCGGATCTGAGATCCCTACTGCCATCCGACGACAGAACGCCTGCCCTCGGATGAAGATCAGCCACGATGATGCGTACGTCCGGGCACCCCGGCACGACGCTCGCGTCGCCCGTAAAAAGAACCGAACGACACCTCACGCCCTTGCGACCAAGCCCGCTCGTCAGATCCGCCAGATGACTCTCATCATCGCCGATTGCAACCACCGTCGAGCGATTTCCCATTATCCCGCCTCCTCCCAAGATCATCGCGAGCGCCGCACCGCCCGCTCTTCCAGCACGCCACCCTCGCACACCTCGCCCGCTCCATCGACCCGCAGGGTCGGCCCTTTCCCGGCAAGAGAGCATTCAGCGCATCGAACGCTCGCTGGAACCGATCCCGCTCTACCGTGCTCAGCCCGCCCTTGACCGCTCTCGCGTGCTCCGCGAAATAGCGCGCCGGTCGATGGTGGTTGAAGCTCGCGTCATCCGCAGCGGATGGCCTGCCAGGTATCCTTCAATACGACGTAGGTTCCGACGATGCCGTCCCTTCGGGTCCTCCACCGCGACCGACGATCATGCTCAGGCATCCTCGTCAGGGGTGACGGAAAACCACGGCGAGTGCCCCCCGCTTCGGATGAGCCGGTCAATCCGGATGCGCCGGCCGGAATCAGTGAACTCTCGGTGGAGCTGATCTATGAAGATACGAGTCTCCGGCAACTCGGCGGCGATGAAGGTCTGCAGAGGCAGATGGTCGTCCTCGCTTCCGCCATGCTCGCGAGTTCCCCAATGCGGTGTTTTGCGACTCATGATGTCTTAACCTCCGATTCAGCGGCTCGCCGTTGCTGTCGTTCCCTCCGTGGAAGAACCAAATGGACTACCGTCCGCCCGGTCGTGATAACCCCAAAAAGACTCCGCACCGCTGCCCTTTCGGACTCGGAGAACAGACTCACGTTGAAGCCCATCTCCCTGAGCTCATGGTAGTCGATGATATAGTCGTGCGACGGATAGCCGTGAACCAGCTTCTCCAGGATGTCCGTGCATTTGTCGGCGTCCCAGGAAGTGGACCGGTGAAGCACACGAGCGCCATATTCGGTGCCGACCGCGAGGGCACGACTGTACGCGCCGAGTTTCTCCGGGTCGAGTTGCGTGAATAGCGGCCCCGTCGTGCCCCGCACGAACTCGATGGCATGCTTCAGACATTCGTCCAAATCCATGTGGGACCGCATGGCAATCATCTTCACGGCGATATCCAGTGTCTCGAGCGAGAACTTCCGAAGCTGCTCCAGCGTCTTGAACGGATTCAGGGCTGAAGTGAACTCCATCTTGCCGCCCTTCTTTTC
This sequence comes from Vicinamibacteria bacterium, assembly GCA_022820675.1. Classification (GTDB taxonomy): domain Bacteria; phylum Acidobacteriota; class Vicinamibacteria; order Vicinamibacterales; family UBA8438; genus JAJEEA01. The sequence goes on from JAJEFC010000027.1 coordinate 7,685, forward strand.
TTCGTATATCTGGGTGTCCAACGGCCCGAGTTCGGCGAGTTCGTCCACGACGATATCCTCCGCGCCCAGACACAGCAAGGTGGCGGCGCTCTTGGCGTAGAGCGGGACGCAGGCGTGGACATGCTCTGCATGCAGGCGCAGGAGCTCGACCACCTGGTATGCCGCGTGGATGCTACCTCCACCCGAGTGGATCACGAGGTCCAGATCTTCGAACTTCTGGTCGCCAAGCGCGGACCGCAACCGGATCACGTGCTTCAAATCCAGCGATTCGCTGAGGAACAGGAACACCGAACGAGTGGTACAAGGCGCAGCCGCTCGGCGACACGTACTCCTCCGTTCCGAGGCTGAAGCCGACCGTGCCGACATGGCGATCGGGGAACAAACGCCGTCCGTGCACGTCCTTCATGTCCTCTTTCAGGCGGCGCAGCGACCACGGGCAGCCGTCGCGAGGCGCAGGATCTGATGCGGCAGGGTGCGGACGCCCGACAGGCTCACCGCGAACTGGCGGTCGTAGGCGCAAGCGAGACGGATGCGCGTGGATTCCACGAGCAGCCGCACCGCTTCGGGGTCTGCCGGGGCCGGCGCCCTGCCCTCCTCCGGGTCCGCCACGAGCAGGGGCGCGAGGTCTTCGCGGAGCAGCACCGCCTCGTCGAGCTCGCCGTCCGCCGGCCCGACGCGCAGCTCGGCGCCCGCGCCCAGCGGGCGAGCGCCGACGACGGTGACTGCGTCGACGAAGTGTCCGGGCAACACGACACGGCGGCCCACGAGACCCTGCAGTGGGGGAACCTCCGGCATCGCTGTAGATCATACGCGGAGCAGCGTGCTGGCCGCGCCCCCGCGCCGGTACGGACTGTCGCCCTGTCGCCCTGTCGCCCGGTAGCCGTTCGAGTGGCGCGGAGGTTCCAGCGCCCGCGCCGGTGCGGACTGTCGAGTCGCTTCGTCCGCACCAGCGCTACCTGGGAACGGCGGGTCGGCCCGCAGGCGTCGGGGGTTGGAAGCGGCGTGCCGGAGGAAGTCACGCCGTCGGCGCTACAATGCGCTCCTGACCGTCACCCTCGCCCGCACGGGAGACTCCGCCATGCCGCGACCGTTTCTCTCGGCCCGGGCGGCACTAGCCGCCATGCTCACGCTGTCGGCGCTGACCCCACCGCCGGCCTCAGCGCAGGCGCCGGCCAACACCGACTTCGTGCCCGTGACCGACACCATGCTCCAGGATCCCGCCCCCGAGGACTGGCTGACGTGGCGGCGGACCCTCGACGCGTGGGGCTACAGCCCCCTCGACCAGATCGACCGGTCGAGCGTCGGCGACCTGCGCATGGCGTGGACACGGGCGCTGACCCCCGGCAGCCAGCAGGGCACCCCCCTCGTCTACCGCGGCGTACTCTACATGCCGAACCCGGGCGACGTCATCCAGGCCATCGACGCCGCGACCGGCGACCTCGTGTGGGAGTATCGACGCAACCTGCCCGAGGACATCTACGACCACGTCGGCCGGCTCGCCGTCACCAACCGCAACCTCGCCATCTACGACCGGCTCATCATCGACACCAGCGCCGACAACTTCGCGTTCGCCCTCGACGCGGCGACCGGCGAGCTGGTCTGGGAGACCCGCATACTCGACTACCTCACCCACCCCGCGACGCACAGCGCGGGACCGATCATCGCCGGCGGCAAGGCCATCTCGGGGCGGAGCTGCCGCCCCGCCGGCGGGCCCGATGCCTGCGTCATCACCGCCCACGACGCCCTCACCGGGGCCGAGCTGTGGCGCCGGCGCACCACCCCGGCCCCCGGCGAGCCCGGCGACGAGACGTGGGGCGGCGTGCCCGACGCCGAACGCAAGCACGTCGGGAGCTGGATGCCCCCGAGCTACGACCCCGAGCTGAACCTGATCTACGCCGGCACGTCGGTCACCTCGCCGGCCCCCAAGTTCATGCTCGGCGGCGCCGACCTCGCGCACCTGTACCACAACTCGACCCTCGCGCTGGACGCCGACACCGGGGAGATTGTCTGGTACTACCAGCACCTGAACGACCACTGGGACCTCGACCACCCCTTCGAGCGGATGCTGCTCGACACCGCGGTCGCGCCCGACCCCGACGCGGTGGACTGGATCAACCCGCGACTCCGGCCCGGCGAGGTCCGCCGGGTGATGACCGGCGTGCCCGGCAAGACCGGCGTCGTCTACACCCTCGACCGCGAGACCGGCGAGTTCCTCTGGGCCACCCCGACCATCGCCCAGAACGTCATCACCCACATCGACGGGGCCACCGGGACGGTCACCGAGAACGGCGAGGTCACCTTCAGCGCCCTCGGGCAGGAGATGCTCGTCTGCCCCACCTGGGCCGCCGGGCGGGGATGGCAGTCCGGGGCCTACAGCCCCCTGACGGGCGCCATGTACTTCCCCATGCGCAACACCTGCGCGCGCATGCTGTCGACCCTCGACAGCGGCCTGCGCACCTACGCGCTCGCCGCCCGGCACCAGCTCGCGCCGGGCACCGACATGCTCGGCACGGTGCGCGGCATCTCGGTGGAGACGGGCGCGACCACGTGGCTCCACGAGAAGCGGGCCGCCACCTGGTCGCTCGTCGCCACCGGCGGCGGGCTCGTGTTCGGCGGCGACGTCAACGGGCGCTTTCGCGCGTTCGACCACGAGACCGGGGCCGTGCTGTGGGAGATCAACCTCGGCTCGCCGGTCACCGGCTACCCGATCACCTTCGCGGCCGCCGGCCGGCAGTACGTCGCCGTCAGCACCGGCAGCGCCGCCCAGTCGTCCACCCAGCTCCGCATCACCCCCGAGCTGCGACCCAGCGCCGGCAACAACCTGTTCGTGTTTGGTTTGCCGTGAAGAGGCGCCATCCCTCGGCGCGTGCGAACCTGCGCCGTAGAACCGCGCGGACTGCCAGAGGGTCGGTCGAGCGCCGAGCGGAGCCCAGGCGGCGATTGGCGGCCCAGGGCTGACGGGAGTGTGGATGGGCGCGGACTCGAAGCCGTCCTGGCCGCGCTGGAGACCCTGCCGCTGGCAGAGTCACCGAATGAGGTAGATGCCGACGACCGGCCACCCGTCGGACTCGGACACCGCCGTGACCCGCTCGCGGGCGTTCGGCCGCAGCTCGTAGACGCCGTCGAACTCGAACACGAAGTAGTCGCCGGGCGGCGCATCGGGCACCGTCGTCAGGCGTTGCGTGCTGGCCAGCGTACGGGACTCGAGGGCGCCGAGCAGGGCCAGCCGCTCTTCCATGCTGTTCCGAAACTCCTCGGCCGTCACGCTCTCCCGGAAGTGGCTCCCGGTAGCGTCGTACGCCGCCGAGAAGTCTCCCGCGTCGAGCAGCGACAGCCACGCGTCGACCGACTGCCGCGCCGCCTCCTGGTCCGACTGCATCGGTGTCACCGGAGCCGTCGGCGCCGTCGGGCTGCCGCCGTCGTCGCCGCATGCCGCGGACCCGGCCACCACGACGGTGAGAAGCACCGCCAGGCACGTCGCGTGTCGACGTGATCTCATCTCCGCACCTCCGTTCGGGTCAGCTTCCTTCCGGCATGCCCGCGGCGGCCAGGCCGCCGAGCATCCGGATCAGCAGGGACTTCGTCACACCATCCCCGCGATGACCGACGCCACGAAGGCCGCCACCCGTCCAGGCAGCGACCAGGATGACCGCGCGTAGCCCTCCCCCGCGATGACCGACGCCACGAAGACCGCCACCCGTCCAGGCAGCGACCAGGATGACCGCGCGTAACCCTCCCCCGCAATGACCGACGCCACGAAGATCGCCACCGCGCGCACTCCGCGCTAGCCCGGAGAGCGTCGCCTACGGCTCCGCTCACCGCCCAACCAACCCTGCCAGGAGTCTGCACCGTTCTACGGCGCAGACTCCTGGGTTGCAGGAAACGGCGAACGACCCTCCACCTGAGCCAGACCATCCAGGTCCCACGCGAGGAGCGAGACCAGACCAGGGAGCCCCACTCGTCTCCGTGTTACCGGCGCACCGGAGGAGGCGCGGGTCAGTCCGGCGAGAGCGACGACATCAGCTCGTCGAACCAGTTGACGACCACGTAGATCCGGCCCGGTGGCTCGTCTTCGGCCTCCGCGGCGGCGGGAGCCAGGGTGAAGGCCAGCGTCCCGTTGTCGGACATCGTGTTGCCGGTGACGGTGTCGCCGGAGGTGTCGAAGAACAGGGGCACGGGGTCCCCCGTCGTCGCCGGCGCCTCCGGATCGACGCCGATGGCCAGCAGCGAGCCGCGGTCGCCGTAGAGCAGGTAGCCGGCTTCGAGGTAGCCGAGAGCGAGGGCCGGCTCCAGCACCACCTGGACCTCGCCGTTCGCGGGCGAGTAGACGGCCACCCTCCCGTCCTCCAGGTTCACGCGGCCGCCGTCTTCGCGCACGATGGTGAAGATCAGCTCGTCGCGGCCCGGAACCGGGAGCGGCCAGAGGTGGGCATGGTCGCCCCGCTCGTCGTCGAGCCGGGTCAGAACGCGCGGCGCTCCCCCGGCTGCCGGCACCTGCATCAGGCCGCTCCCGCCGGCGCCCGGCAGCACGGAGTAGACGATGGTGCCGTCTCGCAGCCACACGGCCTTGGCGTACAGTTGTCCCTCGCCCGCGGCGATCGTGTAGGGGGTACCGCCCTCGAGCGGAATCTGGTTGAGCGTCCATCGCTCGCCGTCCCGCAGTTGGAACACCAGGCTCCCGCCGTGCGGTGCAATCGCGACCGGCGCCGCCGCGCCCTCGGTGCCGGGAATCGGCGTCGCGTCGAAGGTGTCGAGGGCACGGGCGTGGAGCCGCGTCCCGCTGTCGTCCTCGACGCCGTAGACGACGTGGCGGCCGTCCGGCGAGACCGCGAGGGCGCCGGTCAGGGTCTGGCCCGGAAAGAGGTCGATGGTGAAGCGCTGGACCGGGAGGGGCGGTGCTTCGGGCGCCGGCTTCAGCGTCCAGGCCGCGGCCGCCGTCACCGCCGCGGTGGCGAGGAGGACGAGGGCGAAACGCCATCCCGGCCCGGCGGCGCGGCCGGCGGGTGCGGACGCGGCGGCGCCCGGCTCCGCATCGGACTCGTCCGCCTCGCCGGTCGGGTCGATCCACTGCAGCTCGCGCTTGAGGTCGCGCATCGTCTGCCAGCGGTCCTCGGGATCCTTGGCCAGGCAGGTCCTCACCACCCGGTCGAGCCGCCGCGGGATGCCCGGCTCGATCTCGCGGAGGGGGGCGGGCGCGTCCTTCAGAATCGCGCCGATGACGCTCGCCTGGCTGTCGGCGTCGAACGGCCGCCGTCCCGACACCATCTCGTAGAGGGTGGCGCCGAACGAGAAGACGTCCGACCGTGCGTCGGCGGGCTTGCCGTCGAGCTGCTCCGGCGACATGTAGTGCAGGGTGCCGAGGATGCTCCCCTCCATGGTCAGGGCGGTGCGCGTCGGCGCCGACGTCAGCGGCCCCGGCGGGGCGGCCTCGTGCTGCTTGGCGAGGCCGAAGTCGAGCAGCCGGACCCCGGTGGCGGTGAGCATGACGTTGCTCGGCTTCAGGTCGCGGTGCACGATGCCCTGCCGGTGCGCGGTGTCGAGGGCCTCGGCAATCTCGACCGCCATGGGCAGGGCCTCGGCGACGGGCACGGGCCCGCGCTCGAGGCGCTGGGCGACCGTCTCGCCGTCGAGGAACTCCATGACCAGGAAGTCCATCTGCGGCCCGCTCGTCGACGGCCGCTCGCGCCCCACGTCGAAGAGGGTGCAGATGTTGGGATGGTTGATGGCGGCGACGGCGCGCGCCTCGCGCTCGAAGCGCTCGCGCTGCTCGGGGCTGTCGGCGACGTGGGCGGTCAGCACCTTGACGGCGACGGTGCGGTCGAGGCGGGTGTCCGTGGCCCGGTAGACCTCGCCCATGCCGCCGGCGCCGAGGGCGCCGACGACCTCGTAGGGCCCGAGCCGGTCGCCCGGCGCGAGTGTCGGCATGGCGGCGTCAGTCCATTCGGTCGCTCGGGCCGTCCTCGCCCATCCGGTGAATCACGAGATCAGCCGACCGGCGGGGTCTTCGGGCCCACCGGGGTCGGCGCGCACCCGGACCATCGGCTCGGACCCACGGCGGTCGCCATGCCCGGAACGGCAAGCGGCGGCTCGACGCGACTCCGGTCGAGCTTGGACCCTACCTGAGCGCCCCGCCGCCGGTCGCCGGGCGGCGGCGGGCAACAAGCCGGCCTCGAGCACCGCAGCGGGCTCGCCGCCGGCCCCCGAGCAGCGCGAGCAACACGCCGAGCAGGCCGGCGCCCGCCGCGGGAAGCGCGGGCACGGGCTGGACCGGCGTCCCCGTCGCCTCCTCCGACCACTCGCCGTCGCCGCCGGCGTTGCTCGCACGGACGCGCACCGTGTAGACCACGCCGTTGATCAGCCCCGGGATCGTCGCGGAAGGCGTCGAGACGGTCTGCTGCCGAGCGTCCGAGTACTCGTCCGAGCCCGACTTCCACTGCACGGCGTAGCTCTCTGCGCCCGGGACCGCCGCCCACGACACCTCCAGCATCCCGTCCCCGGGGGTCACCACGAGCGGCCCGGGCCGCGCCGGCGGGGCCGGCCCCGTGTCGCGTATCGTCACCTCGACCGAGGACGGCACGCCCGCCGCCACCGACGGGGGCAGGCCGCCCAGCGCCACCGTGAACGTCTCGTCGTCGTGGTCGGCGTCGTCCGCCGTCGCGACCTCGCCCGTGCCAGCGGTCGAGCCGGCGACGACGACGATGCTCTCCAGGGGGCCGTAGTCGTCGGGCTCGGCGGTGCCCGCCGTCAGCGTCAACGGGATCGTCACGTCGTCCGCCAGCGCCTGCGACAGCGTCGCGGTCACCGTCACCGGGCTGCCCTCGTCGACGGGGTCGGGAGACGCCGACAGGCTCACCGTCGGCCGCGCCTCGGTCGCGGCGAGCACGAAGGTCAGCCGCGCCATGGGCTCGTTCGAGAAGGGGCCCGTGCCCCGGATGCTGGTGATGACGCCCTGCGGGTCGGTGGCGGGGTTCGAGAGCGAGAACTCGTCGCCCTCCTCGGTGCCGGCGTCGTAGGGGAACAGGTCGATCTCGACCCGCGGCTCCCATTGGTCCGACGCGTCCAGCAGCGACCGCCCGGAGATGCCGACGAACCAGTCGGGGCTGGGCCCGATCATCGACAGCAGGGTGACCAACGGATGGTCGGTGGTGACGTCGATCGAGAAGGTCGCACTGCCCGTGCCGCCGGAGGCGACGCCCTCGCTGATGACGGTCGCGGCATGGGGCGAGGCATCGAGCTCGGACCGGAACCTGCTCGTGCCGCCGGTCTCCGCCACCTCCTCGACCCCCGGCGAGGCCCGCCCGCCGGGGCGCCAGAAGGTCACGTCGTCGCTGTGCACGGCGCCGATGAGCGTCGTGAAGTGCGCGCCCCCGACGACGCCGCCGGGCGTGCTCTCGGAGGTCCAGTTGCCCTGGAAGGTCACCTCGTAGGTGGCCCTCGACCCACCGGCGTCCTGCGCCGCGGCCGGTGGCGCAAGCAAGAGGACGCCGCCCGCCGCCAAGACCACGCCAAGTCGCCGCATCCCGCATTCTCCGGAGCCGTACATGGTCCACAACGTCAGCGCGGAGCCTGACTACGGCTCCGCCCGTTCGCGGTCCCGCGCGCGCGCCGAGACGAGCAGGTTCTCCATGCCGTAGTTGCCCTCGTGGCAGGCGTACTCGTAGAGCGGGCTGTCGGACCGCTGCATGACCACCCGCACCGACCACGGCTGTGCGAACGACGCGGCGTCGTCGACGGTGTACTCGTAGGCGAGGCGGTCGGCGTCGATCCGCGTGAACCGCTCGGTCAGCACCATGTCGGGGCCCGACCCGCGGAAGCTGGTCTTGTCGGTGAAGTTCCGGGTCTCGACGACGAGGGTGTCGCCCTCCCAGCGGCCGCGCGAGTCGCCCTTCCACTGCCGCACGTGGCCGGGCAGGTGCGGCGAGCCGTCGAGGGGGACGACACGGGCGTCGTGCACCATCTCGTTGAGGATCACGACGACGTCGTCGGTCTGGAAGAGCTGCATGTTGTTGTTGTAGGCGCTGGGGTTCATGGGCGGGCCCGAGTTGAACCCCATGATGCAGCGCTCGAACGCCCCGCGGTCCTCGGGCCCGAACGCGTCGCGCCCGAGCAGCATCTGCCGCCGCTCGCCGCGGGCTCGCGCCTCGTCGCTGCGCGCGGGGATCCTGCCGTCGGGCGGGTCGATCACCAGCGAGGTCCGGCGCTCCTCGCCGAGGGAGGTGCCGCGGTCGTACCAGAAGTTGTTGTAGCCGCCCGACACCGGCAGCCGGCCGTTCTCGTCGCGCCAGAGGTCGACGTTCTGCGCGTCCACCCGTTCCTGCGCGAACGCCGCCGCCTCCTCCGCGGTCAGCGTGGCGCGCCCCTCGAAGTCGTCGGGGCGCTCGAAGGGAACGGCGCTGCGGAAGTCCCAGACCCCTTGCAGGTCCCGGCCGGTCGAATCCCCCTCTGCCGTCTGACCGGCCGCCGCGGCCGTCGCCAGCAGCAGGCCGCAGACTCCGGTTCCGATCCACCGCGCCATCTCGTATCGCGTCGTCATGCCTGTCCTCCTTGCGCCCGCCGACTCCGGCCGGCGCCCGTTATCCCCTGCCTGCTTTCGTCGGCCGCGCCGACGGTCGCGCTCGAATCCAGACGCCCTCGCCCGCAGATCACGGCCGCGACGACTCCCCGCCCGGTCCACCGGCGTGCCCCGCGGCGGGAGCCGAGCGCTCTTCCGACTCGTGGCCCGGGGGACCGTCGCCCGCGGCTCGCCGCCGCCCTCCGACGCCGCCCAACCCGCCGGGCTCCGTCGCCCGGGCGCGGACTCCTACTCCTCGTACCGGTTCCGCAGCGTGCCTATCCCGTCGATGGTCACCTCCACGGTGCTGCCCGGCTTCATCGAGCCGACCCCCACCGACGTCCCGCAGCAGATGACGTCGCCGGGGTGCAGCGTCATGTCCTGCGAGATCGCGCTCACTATCCGAGCCGGGGGGAAGAAGAGGTCGGTGACCGGGTAGCTCTGCCGCTCCTGACCGTTGAGCACGGTGCGGATCGACAGCGACAGGGGGTCGAGGCCGGTCGCCACCGCGGGGCCGAAGACGCCGAAGGTGTCGAAGCTCTTGGCCCGGGTCCACTGCGGGAACGACGGGTCCTTCCCGAGGATGCCGACCGCGGTGACGTCGTTCACGCACGTGTAGCCGAAGATGCAGGCGGCGGCCCCCGCCGCGTCGACGCCGCGGCACTCCCGGCCGACGACGATGCCCAGCTCGCCCTCGAACACGACCTTGCCGTCGTAGGTGCGCGGCTTGCGAATCGTGCCCCCGGGGCCGAGATACGAGCCGTTGGCCTTGATGAAGTAGAGGGGCTCCGCCGGCTCGCTCTGACCCGTCTTCTCGGCCATCGCCCGCGAGTTGTTCCACAGCGCCACCATCTTGCCGGCCGGCGCCGGGGGCAGCAGCGCCACCTCGTCGAGAGGCAGGGTCGCGCCGGACGCGGCCGGCTCGCCGAACATGTCGCCGGTGTGCACGGCGACGGTATCGCCGGACAACGTGCCGAAGCCGGTCGTTCCGGCGTGCTCGAATCGAATCCACTGCGCCATGCCGTCTCCCTGGTGGCCTCCCATGCGCCCACGGGGCGTCCCGTCATCCGCGCCGAGCCCGGACGTCGGGTCCGGTCCCCGCCCGAGAACCCTCTCGCATTGTACCGCGCGGAGGCAACGGCCCGACCCGCGCGCGACAGGCCGCCGAGCCATGGCGGACCGCCCCGGAGCCAGGCTCGCCGGCCTCCGAGCCACGCCCCCCCCGCGCGATGGGCGGACTTGTCGCAGGACGGTCGACCAGCCGGACGCCGCCAGGACCGGCCGCCCTTCCCAGCCGCTCCAGCGCGACCTCGATGTCGTCGAAAAGCAGCCGCGAACGAGAACCGCAGGAGGCGGCGGCTCGCCCCCGCGCGGAAGGCCCCCCGGCCATCTCTACCCGGGTGCCGCCAGGGCCGGCAGCCCCTCCCCCAGCCGCTCCAGCGCGACCGTGATGTCGTCGAACGCGGCCGCGAACGAGAACCGCAGGAAGCCCTCGGCGATCTCGCCGAAGTCGCGGCCGGGCCCCAGCGCCACCTGCGTCCGCTCCAGAATCTCGAAGGCCAGCCGCAGCGAGTCGCGCCCCAGGTGCCGGGCGTCGGCGAGCACGTAGAACGCGCCGGTGGGGGTGACGGGGACGGCGAGGCCGAGGCGGCGCACGCCGTCGACGAGCACCCGGCGGCGCCGGTCGTACTCGGCGACCATCATCCGCCGGTGCGGCTCGCCCTTCTCGAGCGCGGTCAGCCCCGCCGTCTGCACGAAGTGCGACGCGGAGATGAACAGGTTCTGTTGCAGCGACACCAGGTGCCGCATCGCCGATTCGGGCGCGATGACGTAGCCGAGGCGGAAGCCGGTCATGGCGTACCGCTTCGAGAAGCCGTCGAAGACGAAGCAGCGGTCGGTCATCCCGAGCGGCGACGCGGCGACGGCGCCGTCGTAGAGCAGCCCGTCGTAGACCTCGTCGGACAGGATGGGCACCCCCAGCCCGGCCAGCCCGCGCACCACCTCGGGGGGCTGCACGGCCCCGGTGGGGTTGGCCGGCGAGGCCAGCAGGATGCCCCGCGTGCGCGGGGTGATGGCCGCCCGCACGCGGTCGACGTCGATGACGTAGCCGTCGTCCGGCGAGGTCGGCACGAGGACCGGCCGGCCGCCGCACGTCGCCACCATGTTGGGGTAGCACGGGTAGTGCGGCGTGGGCAGGATGAGCTCGTCGCCGGGGTCGAGGAGCAGGCTGGCGACCATGAGGAGGGCGGGCGACGTGCCGCTGGTCACCACGATCCGGTCCGGGCTGACCGCGGTCCCGCGCCGCCGCTCGCAGTCGGCCGCGATCGCCTCGCGCAGCCGGTGGAGCCCGCGGCTGTCGGTGTAGTGGGTGTCGCCGGCGGCGACGGCGGCGGCGACCGCCCCGGCCACCTCGGGCGGCGGGGGGAACCCCGGCTCCCCGACCCCCAGCTGCCGCACGTCGAGGCCGGCGCGGGCCATCTCCATGCCGCGCTCCATCACCTCCATCGCGAGGAACGGCGCGATGGACTCCATGCGGGCCGAGTAGGTCATGGGCGCTCACCTTCCGGACGACCAGTGGTGCGTCACGTCCCAATCTTCGGAAACGGACATGGGTTCGAAGCGCGCAATCGTTGACGAATCACGGCACCCATGCCCGAACATTCGGTCGTGACGCAGCACCAGTTTCCCGAGCCGTGGTTCGCGGAACGACTTTCAGCGGCATTTCTCCTGTGTCTACAGACACTTGCCGCGATTCAGAGATCTCACGACTTCCCGGCCGGGACACTGGACGGCTAGCTCACGGGCTCTTGGCGCCGAACGACCTCCGCGCCGGCGTCAGCCCCTGCGTGACATCCCCGGTTCGCGAACGTGCGGGTCCGGCGCCGCGGGGAACGGCTATCCTGAACCGATGCCGATCGAACCCGTCGACGATCCCCGCGATCCACGGCTCCGGGACTTCCACGCCGTGCCCGACCCCGTCCTGCTCCGCCGGCGCGGCCTGTTCGTGGCCGAGAGCCGGTTCGTGGTGCGCGAGCTGCTGGCCCATCCCCGCCTCGCCACCCAGGCGCTGCTGGCGACGCCGGCCGCCCTCGACAGCCTCGGGGACCTGCTCGGCGCCCGCACCCTCGACACCCTGCCAGTGTACGTGGCCCCACCCCCCGTGTTGAAGCAGGTCACCGGATTCCGCGTCCACCGGGGGTGTCTGGCCATCGGCGAGCGACCGCCGGCGGCGACCGACGCCGACCTCCCGGCCCTCGCCACCGCCCGCCTCGTGGTGGTGCTGGAGCAGGTCGGGAACCCCGACAACCTCGGCAGCATCTTCCGGAACGCCGCCGCCTTCGGCGCCCCGTGCGTCCTCCTCAGCCCGGGCTGCTGCGACCCGCTGTACCGCAAGGCGATCCGGACGTCGATCGGCGCCACTCTCCGGATTCCCTACGGCGAGATGGCCGACTGGCCCGGCGGCCTCGACCGCCTGCGGGCGCACGGCTACACGACGGTGGCCCTCGCCCCGGACCGGGACGCGGACGACCTGCGGGCGCTCGCAGCCGCGCCGGCGGGCCGGTTGGCCCTGGTGTTCGGCACCGAGGGCGCGGGACTGAGCGACGAGGCGGTGGCCCGCATCGACCGGCGCGTCCGCATTCCCATCGCCGACGGCATCGACTCGCTCAACGTCGCCACCGCGGCCGGGATCGCCCTGTACGCCCTGTCGAAGGGGCCCTGAATCGACGCCGCGCGTCGCGCCGAGACCGACGAAGCGGCGTACCGCCAACAGCACCGTCGTCGGCACCCGGTGTTCGGCGCCGGGCGTTGCACCGAGGCCGACGAACGGCGTACCAGCAACAGGACCGTCGTCGGCACCGGTGTTCGGTGCCGCGCGTTGCGCGCCATCCACAGAGCGGGAGAAGCAGCGGGGCGCACACGACAGGCCATCGCGAGGCCCCCCGGATATCCGACTCGTTCCGCGCATCCACGGCGACAGCACGGAAGAAGCAGCGGGGCGCAGACGACAAGCCATCGCGAGGCGGCCTCCCGGACAGCCGACCCGTTCCGCGCATCCACGGCGGGCGGCGATTCGGAAGCAGCGAAGGCCCGGGCGCGATGCGCTACGATACAGCGTTCCCTCCCGACTCCCTCACGCATGGCGACCCGGTGACAGACAGGTGCGAATCGGCTGGCGCATCGGCGTAGTCGGACTGCTCGCGGGGCTCGCCGCCGCCATCTTCCTGTCGGGCTCGGCGGGGGTCGAGGAAGCGGTGTCGAACCTCCGCGGATGGGCGGACGCCCGGGGGACGGGCGGGATGGTCGGGTTCGGCGCCGCCTACGTGGTGCTGGCCCTGTTGTTCGTGCCGGGGGCGGTGCTGACGATGGCTGCGGGGGCGGTGTACGGCGTCGGCTGGGGCCTGGTGGTCGTGGCCGTCGCCACCACCGTGGCCGACGCCGCCGCTTTCCTGCTGGGGCGCCACGTCGCGCGCGACGCGGCCCTGCGGCTCATGCGCCGCTACCCCCGCTTCCGCGTCGTCGATCGCGCCATCAGCCACGGCGGCTGGCGCATCGTGGCCCTCGTCCGCCTCAACCCCACCCTGCCCTACAGCGCCAGCAACTACCTGTTCGGGGTCACCGGGGTGCCCTTCCCGACGTTCCTCGCGTCGAGCGCCGTCTTCACCCTGCCGGGGGCGTGGGCCTATCTCTACGCCGGCTTCGTGGGGGTCGAGACCCTCGGCGGCGAAGCGCGCACCACTCTCGAGTGGGCCGCGCTCCTGTCCGGCCTCGCGGTCACGGTGGCCGCCGTCGCCTACGTCACCGTCCTTGCCCGACGCGCGCTCGACGAGATGAACGGCCGGGAGCCGGACCCCGGGGGGTCGGCGCCGTAGAACGGCGGGGACTCCTGGACAGCGGCGGCGTTCCGCGGCTACTCCTGCACGCTGATGACGGTGTTGCCGCGGCCCCGGTTGTGCTCGAAGAGCTCGAACCCCTCGATGAACCGTTCCAACGGAAAGAGCCGGTCGACCCGCGGCTTGATCGCGCCGCTCGCGAGGAAGTCGAGGATCTCGGCGACGTTCCGCTGGTGCCCGTCCTGATGATTGGCCGCCCAGGCACCCCACATGCTGCCCATGAGCACGGCCTGCTTGATGAGGATCAGGCCCGGCCGGATCGGCCGCTGCCCGGCCGTGAAGCCCACCAAGCAGATCCGGCCCAGGGGCCGGACGACCGACAGCAGCGCCGCCTCGAACAGGTCGCCCTGCACCATGTCGAGCACGACGTCCACCCCGTCGGGGTGGCCGAGCTCGGCCGACGCCGCGCGGACCTCGTCCTTGAAGCGCCGGTGGCCGTCGCGGTCCGTGCCGTAGCAAAGCACGCGGTCGGCCCCCGCCGCGGCCGGAAGATCCCGCTTCTCGGGGATGCTGACGCCGGCGATGACCCGGGCCCCCATCGCCTTCGCCAGCTCCACCGCGGCCATGCCGACGCCGCCCGACGCCCCGTCGACCAGCACCAGGCTGTCCGCGGTCGTCTCGCCGAGGACCTTCAACGAGTAGTAGGCGGGAAAGAAGTTGCGGCCGAGATTGGCGCAGGCGGCCAGGTCCACCCCCGCCGGCACGCGCCAGACCGAGGCCGCGGGCACCTTCACGACCTCGGCGAGGCCGCCGATGCTCATCTGCGCGACGACCCGGTCGCCCGGCTGCACGCGGTCGGCGTCGGCCTCTATGACGGTCCCCGACACGTCCATCCCCGGCACGTAGGGCAGGCCCGGCTTGTGCTGGTACAGGCCCTGCGCCTGCAACGCATCGGGGTACTGCACGCCGGCGTAGTGCGCGCGCACCAGGACGTGCCCCGGCTCGTTCACCGGCCGGGGTATCTCGTCCAGGGTCAGGACCTCGCGCAACGGGACGGGCGTGGGAACGGGCTTGCCCCGATCGTCGAGACCGGCGTAGCGGTGGCAGCGGACGGCGCGCATCACATCACTCATGCATCGAATCCCTGGCCGTGGGCGGCTCCGGCCGCCCTGGAGAACGTCGTCGAAAACCCGGCGGAACTCCTCGAAGGTGTAGCGTTGCTGGTGCTGTGCCGGCGGTCGGCGGTCGGGCCGTCTCGATGAGCGGCTCCCGGCGGCGCCGCGCGCGGCGCCGAAACCAGGCAGCTCGACGGCCGGCGACGCCGCAGACCCGCGCCGCAGCTCGCCCGAACCGCCGGGGTCGTTATCATAAGGCACCGTGCCGGAACCGGACCCAGCCATCGTCGACGCCCTGCGCCGGCTGCGGCTCGTCGACGCGGACGCGACGCCGGCCATGACCCCGCTCCCCGGCGGCGTGTCGTCCGACATCTGGCGCGTCGACCTTCCCGGCCGGCCGGTCTGCGTCAAGCGGGCCCTGGCCCGGCTCAAGGTCGACTCGGTGTGGGAGGTGCCGGTCGAGCGCAGCCGCTACGAGTGGGCGTGGATGCAGGAGGCGGCCCGCGTCGACCCGTCGTGGGTGCCGCCGCTGGTCGCGCAGGACCCCGTTTCGAGCTGCCTCGTCATGCGGTTCCTCGATCCCGCCGCCCACCCCCTGTGGAAGGCGCAGCTCCGGCGGGGCGAAGCGGACGAGGCGACGGCGCGGGAGGTCGGGATCCGGCTCGCCGCGATTCACCGGGCGACGGCCGGCCGCGCCGACCTCCGCGACCGCTTCGACACCGGCCGCATCTTCCACGCCATCCGTCTCGAACCCTACCTGCTCGCCACCGCCGAGCGTCATCCCGACCTGCGCCCGCGCCTCGCCGGCCTCGCCGCGGCGACGGCGGAGACGCGGCTCGCCCTGGTGCACGGCGACGTCAGTCCCAAGAACATCCTCGTCGGTCCCCGCGGCCCCGTCCTTCTCGACGCCGAGTGCGCGTGGTACGGCGACCCCGCGTTCGACCTCGCGTTCTGCCTGAACCACCTGCTGCTGAAGTGCCTCTGGACACCCCCCGCGACGCCCCTCTTCCTCGCGTCGTTCGACGCGCTGGCCGGCGCGTATCTCGGGGGCGTGGACTGGGAACGCCGCGAGCACCTGGACGCGCGTGCGGCGGCCCTCCTGCCGGGCCTGCTGCTGGCTCGGGTGGACGGCAAGTCCCCGGTCGAGTACCTGACCGCCGAGGAAGATCGGGACCACGTGCGCCGGGTGGCCCGCCGGCTGCTCCGGAAGCCGGCCGCGACCCTGGCCGCCGTGCGGAACGCCTGGGCGTCCAGCCTGACCCCGACGCCGTCGCCTCGCGCGGGTGATTCGGAATGACGATGCTCTCGCCGGCCTGCGCACGGTACGGCCTCACCCGCTTCCGGTTGCGGCGGGAGGTCGGGCGGGCAGTTTCGGCCTCACGGAAACGGTCGGCGGTCGAGCCCCGGGTACGGCGAATCCCCGCTCGCAGTTGCGGTTCCCGGTGACGACGATGGCTGCACGGGGCCGGCGGGCGAAGCCCCGGGCATCCAGCCTCGGTGCCGAGACCGTCTGCCTGCGGCTTCGATGCCCGGGACGTTGCGGTTTCGATGACAATGGCTGAATCCCCTGATGAGGATCGCGATACCGAGCGACGACCTGCGTTGACCCGACCCGCGCACCACATCGTCCGGGTCGCGGGCCGCCGCGTATGGGACTCCCGCGGCCGCCCCACCGTCGAGGCCGAGGTGCATCTGGCCGGCGGCGTGAGCGGCCGGGCGACGGCACCGGCCGGGGCATCGACCGGCCGCGGCGAGGCGGTGGACCTCCGCGACGGCGGCGACGCCTTCGGCGGACACGACGTCACCCGCGCCGTCCGGCACGTCCGGGAGAGCGTCGCCCCCGCCCTGCTTGGCCGCGACGTGACCGATCAGGCCGGGCTGGACCGCGTCCTCATCGACCTCGACGGCACGTCGGACAAGGGCCGCCTGGGCGGCAACGCCTGCATCGCGGTCTCGATGGCGGCCCTGCACGCCGCCGCCGCGGCGGCCCGGCAGCCGTTGTGGCGATACCTGCTGGACGGGGAGCAGGCGCTGCTGCCGCTGCCCGAGATCCAGATCTTCGGCGGAGGCGCGCACGCGGGGCGGCGGGTCGACGTCCAGGACTTCATGGTGATGCCGGTCGGCGCGGCCGGGTTCGCCGAGGCCCTCGACTGGACGGCGGAGGTCTACCGGGCGGCGGGCGCGCGGATGGCGGCGGCCGGGCGCCTGCAGGGGGTCGCCGACGAGGGGGGCTGGTGGCCCGCCTTCGACACCAACGAAGAGGCCCTCGAGCTCCTCGTGCGGGCCATCGAGGACGGCGGGCGCATCCCCGGCGACGAGGTGGCGATCTCGCTCGACGTCGCCGCCTCCGAGCTCTATCGGGACGGCCGCTACCACCTCGGCCTCGAGGGCCGGGCGGTGGACAGCGACGGCCTCGGCGACCTGCTGACCGGCTGGATCGACCGCTATCCCATCGTCTCCGTCGAGGACCCGCTGGCCGAGGACGACCACGCCGGCATGCGTCGGTTCACGGCCGCGGTGGGCGGCCGCGTGCAGGTGGTCGGCGACGACTACCTCGTGACCGACGCGGCGCGCGTCGAGCGCGCGGCCCGCGACGGCGCCTGCAACGCCCTCCTCGTCAAGCCGAACCAGGCCGGGACGGTGACCGAGACCCGGGCCGCCCTCGACGCGGCCCGCCGCGCGGGCCTGGGCGCCATCGTCTCCGCCCGGTCGGGCGAGACCGAGGACGTGACCATCGCCCACCTCGCGGTGGGCTGGCAAGCGGGGCAGCTCAAGGTGGGGTCGTTCTCCCGCTCCGAGCGCATGGCCAAGTGGAACGAGGTGCTGCGCATCGAGGAGGCGCTCGGCGAGACGGCGGAGTTCGCCGGGGCCTGGCCGCTTCCCGGGTTCCCGGCCGCGTGACACCGCGTCCGGGGCTCCCGGCGGCCGGTGGCGATCCGAGCCGCGGCCGATCCGCGGGGAGACCGAGCCGCCGCCGCCGCGGGCGGGATGCGCACGGTCACCCCTCTCATGAGGGTGCCCCGACCGATCCGCCGGGAAACCGAGCCGCCGCCCGGCGCACCCGGCCGGTTCCGGTACACGAGCCACGCGTCTGCCCGAGCCATCGGAACCGGACCGCCGCCCGGCGGGCCCCTCCGGCCCGCGGGCCCGCGCTCCGCCCAGGCTTCCTGCCGGGGCGCCGGCCGGGTATACTCACCGCGCTTGAAGTCGATCCGGTACGGGGCCTTGGCAGAAGCCCCGGGTTTCATCACAGGCCGGCCAGTAGCGGATCCCCGTTCACACCAACTTCGGAGGAACGTCCATGCTTGTACGCCGCTTCGTCGTCGTTCTCGGTCTCGCCGCCCTCGCGCTGACCGCCGGCCCCGCCGCCGCCCAGACCGAGGACCGGCCCATGCTCACCGCCACCGCCGCCATGACCATGGTCCACGGCTGCCTGGCCAGGGCCGCGGAGGAAGGCTGGCGCATGCACATCGCCGTCATGGACAACCACGGCAACCTGAAGGCGTACCTCCGGATGGACGACGCCCAGCTCCTGTCGCACGATGTCGCCATGGCCAAGGCCCACAGCTCGGCCGCCAGCCCGCGGTCGACGCAGCAGTGGGGCCAGATGGCCTTCGGCAACGGCGTCTCCGCCGCCGCCTTCGTCCCCGGCCTGAACTACTTCGAGGGCGGGCTGCCCATCATGACCGCCGACGGCCAGCACATCGGCGGCATCGGGGTCAGCGGCGACACCGGCGCCAACGACGCCATCTGCGCCCGGGCGGGCATCGACGCCGCCGGGCTGGAGTAGTGGTCCGTCACGCCATGGTCTTCGGACATGGACGGGGTTTACGGCCTGCAATCGTTGACGAATCAGAGCACCCATGTCCGAACTTCTGGTCGTGACGCAGCACTAGCAGGACCGCGATGCGAGAGCTCCCCGGCCGCCGCCGTGAAGCTCCCGCGCCTGCCGCCGTGCGATCCGGCCGGAGGCAGGGGGCGCCGGCAGGCGAGCGAGCCGGGGCCGAAGACCGTCAACCCACGGCGCGCCAGCGCCGCAAGAAAGGCAATCACCAAATGAAGAAGCGAAACGCGTGGATCGGCGGCCTCGTCGCGACGGCGCTCCTCGCCTCGGCGGCGCCGCCGGCGCAGGCGCAGGATGCCGCCGCGAAGTTCGTGCAGGTGGCCAGCAGCTATCGGCTGGTGCCCAACGTCACCTACCTGCGCGCGGGCGGCGTCGACCTCAAGCTCGACGTCTACCAGGCGCGGGGCGCGGGCCCGAGCCCGACCCTGCTCTACATCCACGGCGGCGGTTGGACCAACGGCAACAAGGAGAGCTCGGCCCTGACCTTCCTCCCCTACCTCGAGATGGGCTGGAACGTCGTCAACGCCGAGTACCGCATGGCCGACGACGCCCACGCCCCCGCCGCGGTCGAGGACTGCCGTTGCGCGCTGCGCTGGATCTACCGCAACGCCGAGCAGTACGGCTTCGACCTCGACCGCATCGTCGTCAGCGGCAACTCCGCCGGCGGGCACCTCTCGCTCACCACCGGCATGCTGCCCGCCTCGGCCGGACTCGACCGCCAGTGCCCCGGCGACCGCAACCGGGCGTGGACGACGGGCGCCCGATCGACGGCCGAGCTGAAGGTGGCGGCCATCATCAACTGGTACGGCATCACCGACGTCGTCGACCTGATGCAGGGCCCGCCGGGGACGTCGGGCAACTTCACCGAGGCGTGGCTCGGCAGCCGCAGCGACCGCGGCGAGGTCGCGGCCCGCGTGTCGCCCCTGACCTACGTGCGCGAGGGTCAGCCCCCGGTCCTCACCATCCACGGCGACGAGGACAGCATCGTGCCTCACGCCCACGCCGTCCGCCTGCACGAGGCCCTGGACCGGGCCGGCGTGCCCAACCGCCTGCTGACCATCGAGGGCGGCGGCCACGGCGGGTTCAGCCTCGAGGAGAACCTGCACATCTACGCCACCATCCGGTCGTTCCTCGAGGCGCACGGCCTCGGCCCCGCGCCGTCGAACGACTGAGCCGGCGTTCGCCGACGCCTCTCGCGGACCGCCGGGCGGCGCGCAGTCCGTCGCCCGGCGGTCTGCGCCACGCGAGTAGCGCCGCACCGACGCCCGTCGCGAGGAGTAGGTGACAAGACGACGCGTACCGCCCGAGCCGAAGATCTACCACATCGTTCACGTAGACCGACTGCCGTCGATCATCGCCGCCAGGCGCTTGTGGTGCGACGCCGAGGTCTCACAACGAGACTTGTCCGGTACGTGCATCGGGGTGAACGAAATCAAGCAGCGGCGACTCGCGAACAGGCTGCATTCCCACGAGGACCTGTACGTCGGTGACTGCGTGCCGTTCTACTTCTGTCCGAGATCGATCATGCTCTTCGTGATCCACAAGAGGAACCACCCCAACCTGACGTACCGCGACGGCCAGAAGCCCATCGTGCATCTCGAAGCCGATCTGCGCGGGACGGTCGCCTGGGCCGACGACAACGCGCGGCGTTGGGTCTTCACGCTGTCGAATGCGGGGTCCTACTGTTTCGAGGAACGGTGTTCCCTCGACGACTTGAGCGATATCGACTGGACCGCCGTGCGAGCGCAGGTGTGGAGCCACTGCAAGGACGCCAAGCAGGCCGAGTTCCTCGTCGAACGCTCGTTTCCGTGGGAACTGGTGTCCCGCATCGGTGTCTGCGCCCCGTCCATCCAGAGACGAGCGTTATCGGCGCTGCAGAACGCCGACCATCGTCCATCCGTCGAGATCAAGCGCAACTGGTATTATTCGACGTGAGGGACAGCCCGTGATCGAGTACAAGACCGGCGACGTGCTGACGGAGGATGCCGAGGCTCTGGTCAACACGGTGAACTGCGTCGGCGTGATGGGACGCGGCATCGCCCTCCAGTTCAAGAAGGCGTTTCCCGAGAATTTCAGGGCATACGCTGCGGCGTGCGAGCGCAACGAGGTCCAGCCCGGCCGCATGTTCGTGTTCGAGACCGGCCACGTGACCAATCCGCGCTACATCATCAACTTCCCGACCAAGCGGCACTGGCGGGGCAAGAGCCGCATCGAGGACATCGAGGCCGGCCTCGCGGCGCTGGTCGCCGAAGTACGTTCTCGGAGCATCGGCTCCATCGTCGTTCCGCCGCTGGGGAGCGGGTTGGGCGGGCTCGATTGGTCCGACGTGCGCCCGCGCATCAACGCAGCGTTGCAGGAACTCGCCGACGTGAAGGCAATAGTACTCGAACCCGGCGGCGGACCGGTCCACGACCGCATCAGCCGGTCCACCGAGCCCCCGAAGATGACTCCGGGGCGGGCGGCACTGATTGGCCTGATGGATCGCTACATCCGCATCCTGCTCGATCCATACGTGACCCTTCTGGAAGTGCACAAGCTGCTGTACTTCATGCAAGCGGCTGGAGAGAAGCTGCGCTTGCGGTATCGGAAGGCGCCCTACGGCCCCTATGCAGAGAACCTGCGTCACGTGCTGCAGTCCATCGACGGCCACTTCATCAGCGGCTACGCCGGCAGCCGTGAAGCGCCTCATGAACCACTCGATCTGTTGCCGGGCGCGGTAGCGGACGCAAGCAGTTTTCTCGTCGCTCACCCCCACACCCGCGCCCGCTTCGACCGGGTAGTCACCCTGATCGAGGGATTCGAATCCTCGTTCGGCCTCGAGCTCCTGGCGACGGTGCACTGGATCGTGGTGCAGGAAGGCGCCGCCTCGGCGGACGACGTGGTGAGGCGCATTCATGCCTGGGGCGATCGCAAGAAGCGCTTCACACCTCGCCAAATCCATATCGCACTCGACGTACTTTCCCAAAAGGGGTGGACGCCGGGCTGGACCGCGTAGCTGCACGCAGCCGGTCGATGAAGCGGTGCTGCCCGGCCGAACTTCCAAAACTGATGCCTGGGCTCGGCACCCGGCGCACCGCATCGAGGTTGCGGCCCGGCGCCCCGAAACGCTACAATCCGTGCGCTCGCCATCCTGCACGGAGGCATCTCTGATGGACGATATAGAGCGCCGATTGCGCCGCCTCGCTGCAAAGATTCCGAATATGTCGACTGAGCGTTTCTCCGAGAGACACACGGAGCTCTATCTGGTGGAACCGTTCCTGGAAGCACTCGGCTACGATGCGCACAATCCTGATGAAGTCCAGTCCCAATATCCGATCCGAATTGGATCGACCGAGAAAAATTGTGACTACGCAATTGAGATCGGGAACCAGGTGCGCATTCTGGTCGAATGCAGAACGCGTGCATGTTGCTGGAACGCTTCGGCTGGAACCCTTCGCAGGTGGAACTCAAGATGCCGGGCCCCGCGCCGTCTGACGACTGAGCGGGCGGGCAGCGTGGATACTGCCGAAGACTACCAGGACCGAGCACGCTGCTCGCCCCGTGGTCCTCGCGGGCGCGAGACGCGCTGTGCCGGTGCGTTCGGCCTTCATCCGGAACCATGTAGAGTCCCTCACCACCTCGTTCATCGGAACACAGGGCGGCCGGTGGGGAGCTCGAAGACGCGCTCGGCGTCGAACCGCAGGTCCGCGAGCAGCACCGATTGCACGGTACCGTCGCCCCGCACGCTCTGCGCCAGCCGGTACGCGCCGTCCTCGAGCGTGCGCACCTCGATCGCTCGGTCGACCGGGTCGACGATCCAGTACTCGGGCACGCGGTAGCGTGCGAACGTCCGCATCTTCCGGCCGCGGTCCAGGGCCGCGGTGGACGGCGACAGCACCTCGACCACGATGTCCGGGGCGTGCCGGGTCACGGCGGCGGGCTGGACGAGGTGGCAGCGCTCGGCCCGGAAGAACAGGACGTCCGGCTGCAGGACGTCGAACTCGTCGAACACGATGTCGAGGGGCGCGGCGAGGACGATGCCGCCGCGGGTCGCGGCGTAGCCGTCCAGAACCCGGACGATGGCCAGAACGGCCAACTGGTGGCGCGGCAGCGGCGAAGGGACCACGACGAGCTCGCCTCCGTGGATCTCGTAGCGGCGTCCGTCGTCCGGCAGGTTCGCGAGGTCCGTGTAGCCGACCCGCGACGGCGCGGTCTGCATGGACGCCATCATACAACCCGGTTTGCGAGATTCGTGCCGGGCGAGCGGTGCACCACCGCGGGCCGGCGGACGTGCGGATGTAGCGGGAACCGGCATCCCGGATGGAGCGGAGGCAGGCAGAATCTGCCACGCGCGGCGGGCCCGGGTCTCCGCCGACGAGCTGGACCGCCTCGCCGCGAAGCACATGACCATGGACGACATGATCATCGTGGTGGTCGGCGACCGGGCCGCGATCGAGAGCGATCTCGAGGGCCCGGGCTACGAGATCGTGCTGCTGGGTGGGACCGGGCGGCGGTCGATGCCGGGGCGTGACGCCCCGGCGTCGACCGGAATCAGAAGTTGAACTGCAGCGCGAACTTGGCCAGCCGGCCGGGCATGATGGCGGTCGGCCGCAGGTAGTTCGGCCCGTAGTTCCGGTCCTCTTCGATGACGGCGTTCTCGTTCAGCACGTTGTAGACGTCGAACATCGCCTGGATGCGCCCCCCGTCGACGTCGAAGGTCCTCGACAGCCGGATGTCCGCCTGGCTCCAACGGGCGCCGTAGGCCGTGCCCGGTTCGATGACGTTGATGTTGACGGCGCCGCCGGCCGCGAGCGGACGCCCGAGCGAGGCGGCGACGGCGCCGCTCGGGTAGGTCACGATGGCGGCGCGCTGCGGGCCGGGCACGCTCTGCAGGGTCCCCGCGAAGGTGATGCCGTACGGGAACGTGTACGAGCCGAGCAGCTTCACCTGCGTCAGGTACGGCGTCGACCACTCGCAGAACGCCGGCGACGCGTCGCCGGCGGCCGAACCCGCGTGGGCCTCGGGCAGGCTCGACAGGTACGCGCAGTTGTCGTGGCTCGTCCGGCCGGTGCTGAGGCCGCCGCGCAGCAGCAGGGTGTCGAGCCGGGCGTCGACCGAGAGATCGAAGCCGGCGTACCGGCGCGACCGCCCCCCGAACGCGTCGGCGCCGGTCGTGATGGTGTCGAACTGCCCCAGCCGCTCGGGGTTGACGTCGGCGAAGCCGCTCAGGGCGTAGCCGCCGCCCCCAGGCAGGCGGTCGTCGGCGGGAGCGGTCACCGAGTAGAACCCGAAGTCGTTCGGCCCCACCGCCCGGTTGTCCTGCACGGCGAAGTTCACGAACGAGCGGTGGAACCAGCCCGCGGTGACCGAGACGTTGCCGGCCACCTCGTGCTGCACGCTCACCGACGACTCGTAGTTGGCGTGCCGGGTGCCCCAGCCGAACGCCCACGCCGGATCGTAGAACGTGTTGACGACCGGCTGGCCGAACGCGAGGTTGTCGGAGGGCGAGATGCACTCGCCGTTGGGCAGCGGATTCAGCGGATCGCAGTCCGCCCCGCCGTTCGCGTTGAAGTCGATGAACGTGCGCCGCTGCGCGTTGTTGTTGTCGGCGGGGTTGACGCTCCCGGCGCGGGCGTTCGAGTCGCGGTCGGCGTAGCGGCCGAACGACGCCTTGAGGGCGGTCCGCCCGTTCCCGAACAGGTCGTAGGCCAGGCCGAGGCGGGGCTGGATGTCCTTGAAGCCGACCACCTGCTGCCCGGGGAAGCTGGCCGACACCGGCCGGTAGCGCGACGTGCCGGTGTCGTGGTCGGGATAGCCCGCGTTGAAGTAGTCCCAGCGGACCCCCAGGTTGAGGGTCAGCCTGTCCACCGTCCACTGGTCCTGCGCGTACAGCCCGAGGTTGGCGGGCACGTCGTTCTCGACGAGCGACGGCGTCGCGTAGAAGTCGACGAGATCGACCGGCAGCCCCTGGAGAATGATGTAACGCTGGTACTGGACGCTCTCGATGTACTCGTTCTCGGCCACGTTCGTCAGGTTCATGCCGACCTTGAACGCGTGGCTGCCGGTGATGTAGGACAGCGACGCCCGGGCCGCGTTGGTGTCGGCGCGCCGGTCCTGGAACACCGTCCCCGAGAACCAGCTCGACATCCCCCGGACCGCGATGTTGCCGGGGATGAGCAGGGCCCCCGCCCGCACGGGGTCGGCGTCGGGCGTGTTCCGCCAGTTCTGGTGCTGCGGATGCAGCGACACGCCCGCCTCGAACAGCAGGCGGCTGGTGATGGGCGCGGTCCACGTCCCCTGGTACACCTGCACCCTGATGGTCGAGTCGACCGCCGCCTCCGGCATCACGTTGAGCGCGGTGGAGATGGTGCTGCCGATCAGGAACCGGTTCCGCTTGTTGTAGTTGTTGTCGTAGAAGAACGTGAACTTGTTGCGCGGGGTCGCCTGGGCGGTCAGCCGCAGGGTGGTCGACTGGGCGAGCTGGTCGTCGACCGCCTGACGGTCGAGGGCGGGCGTGTAGGCCAGATCGCTCGGGTCCTGGTCGTGGAAGACGCCGGCCACGAACTGGTCGGTCCGCTGCGACGTGTGGCTCGCCCAGAACCAGAGCCGGTCGCGGACGATCGGCCCGCCCGCGGCGGGGTTGGCGAACCACAGGCGGCTCAGCCGGTTCGCCTGGTCCCGGCCGATGCCCTGCGCCACCAGCGCGTCGTCCACGTTGTTCGACTGGAGGCCCGGCGACGAGAAGCTGCCGAAGAACTGGCCCGCCCACAGGTTGCTGCCGTCGCGGGGAATCATGTTGACCCGCACGCCGCCCGACTCGACCTCGGCGGTGTTGCCGGAGTAGTCGATGGAGTACTCGGCGTAGTTGCCGTCGGCGAAGAACAGGTTGGACGAGTCGCCGTTCCGGGTCGCCGCCTCGACCCCGAGGCCGTCGATCTGGACCATCTGGTCGGTGCCCTCGCCGCCGTGGATCGCGAGCCGCTGGTAGTTCACGCCCCCCTGGCCACCGACGTCCACGGCCAGCGTCGACCCCACCACCCCGTCGCCGACCATGCCGGGAATGAGGATGCCCAGGTTCTGGAACGAGCGGCCGCTCGGTATGGCGTCGATGACGTCGCGGTCGATGGCGATGTTCTGCTGCACGTTCTGGATGTCGACCACGGGGACCTCGCCCGTCACCGTGATCGTCTCCTCGACCGACCCGACCGACAGCACGCCGTCGACGTTGGCGGTGAAGCCGGCGCTCAGGCTGACCCCCTCGCGCAGGACGGTCGAGAAGCCCAAGAGAGTGAACGTCACCGTGTACTCGCCGGAAACGAGGCCGGTGATCAAGTACTGCCCCGACTGGTCGGTGAAGGCGGTCCGGACCTGCTCGATCAGGGCCGGGCTGCGCGCCTCGACGGCCACGCCGGGCATCACGCCCCCGGTGTCGTCGGTGACGGTGCCGCCGATGGCTTGCGCGGCGGCCGGAGAAGACGCGAGCAGCAGGCCGGCCGCCGCGACGGCGACACCCCGCTCGAAACGGATTCGCATCGTGCCCTCCTTCCTGTGTGTCTCGATGATACCGGTTGCGGCGGCCGGTCGTCAGGCGCAGTCCGCGCGGAGATGCGGCATGCGGGGCTGGCGGCAGGGTGCACGTCAGGAAAGTTGGAGATTCGCGGTTGCGAGCATTTCCGGGCCAGGTTGGCGTGCTAGCTTAGCTAGCTAGCGGGTGGCTTTCGGCGAAGTGCTCGC
>JAJEFC010000241.1 GCA_022820675.1 Vicinamibacteria bacterium
GCTGGCCACCGCGTCGACCCGGCGGGCGATCGCCGAGACGGTGCTCGATGCCATCGCGGACGCCACGTGCGGCAGGACGCGCGTGTTCAACCGCCCCGCGCGCCCGATGGGGTCGTCGGTCTGGGCCGATGCGCTCACCGACGCCGCGCCGGTGCCCACCCGGTTGATCGCCGAGACGCGGTAATGGCGCTCGCTTCCCGGCTGCAGGCCGGTGTGCGAGTACGCGGTGGCCCTGGACTGGGTGTCGGTCCTCAGATCCGTCCACGCGGCGCCGTCCTCCGAGACCTCGATGCGGTAGCCGGTGACGGGCGCGCCGCCGTCGTAGGCGGGCGCGAGCCAGAACAGGTCGATCTGCGTGGGCGAAACATCGGTGGCCACCAGCCCGGTGGGCGCGTCGGGAAGGGTCGCATCGGTAATGGCGCTCACCACCCGCGATGCCGGGCTCAGGCCGATCCGGTTGATCGCCGAGACGCGGTAGTGGCGCCTGGTGGCCGGCTCCAGCCCCGTGTGCACGTAGGCCGTGCGCGTGTTGTGCGAGTTGGCCACCAGGTCAGTCCAGCGGGTGCCGCCGTCCTCGGAAACCTCGATGCGGTAGCCGGTGACACGCGTGCCCCCGTCTCTCGTTGGCGCTAGCCACGAGAGTTCGATCCGCGAGGTGCCGTCGGCTTCCGCGTCGAGACTCCGGGGCGCGCCCGGCACGGTGGCCTCGGTGGTCGCGCTCGTGAAGTTCGAGTACGCCCCGGTCCCCGCAGTGTTGGTCGCCGCGACCCGGTAGTACCGCGTGGTCGCGGGCTGAAGGTTCACGTCGGAGAACGTCGTCCCCTTCGAGTTGGTGTTGCGGCGGATGATCCGCCAGGTCCTGCGCTCGTCGTCGGAGGCCTCGATCCGGTAGCCGAGGATCGCGGCGCCGCCCGTGTTGCGGGGCGCACTCCACGACAGGTCGATGCGCGAGGTGCCCACCGCCCGGGCCGTCAGCCCGACCGGCGCCCCGGGAGCCTGGGCGTACGTGCTCGTGCTCGTCTCGAACGACCACTGGCCGGCGCCCACGCGGTTGATCGCGGCCACCTGGTACTGGTAGGCGGTGGCCGGCTGGAGGCCCGTCCGCTCGAAGCTGGTCGCCGTCGAACCCGTGTTGCTCTGGATCGTAATCCAGGTTCCGTTGGGGACGCGCTCCCGAATGGTGTAGCCGGTGATCCGCTCCCCGCCGTTGCTGGTCGGTGCATCCCAGTCGAGGGTGATGCTGTTCGGTCCCGCCGCCCGCGCGCTCAGGTTCCGGGGCTGGCCGGGCCGTCCGGCGTTGGTCTTGCCTTCGGCAACGTTCGAGGGGTCGCCGTGCCCCTCGGCGTTGAGCGCGCGCACCCGATAGAACCGGGTCGTGTTGGGGGCGAGACCGGTGTGCAGGTAGCTGGTGGTCGCGCTGCCGGTGCTGGCCACGTGGATGATCCAGGGGCCGCTACGGGTGACGGCCCTCTCGATTCGGTAGCCCGTGATCGAGCTCCCTCCGTCGTCGGACGGGGCGCCCCAGGTGAGGCGGATCTGGGTGCTTCCCTTCAAACCGTCCGGAGTAGCGCTCAGGCTCCTGGGCTCGCCCGGAACGGTGAGATCGTCGGTGGTCGCGTGGGCGACATCCGACCAGACGCTCGTGCCCGCCGCGCTGATCGCGGCGACGCGGTAGTGGCGGGTCGTGTTCGGATCGAGGGCCGTGTCCTGGTAAATAGTGCGCGTGGTGCGCGTGTCGTCCTCGAGGTCACTCCATCTGCCGGTTCCCGTGCTCGACCACTGGATCCGGTAACCGGTCACCCTGGCCGTTCCGCTGGACGATGGTGTCCTCCAGCGCAACTCGATGACCGACCTCCCTCGGGCCTCGGCCGTCAATTGCCCGGGCGCATCCGGCACGCGCAACTGAGTGGTGGCGCTGACCTCGCCCGAGGGGGTTCCCGTGCCGAAGGAGTTGATCGCCGAGACGCGGTAGTAGCGGGTCGTGTTCGGGTCGAGGGCTGTGTCCTCGTAGGTGGTGCGCGTGTCGCCCGTGTTGTCCACGAGATTCTCCCATACGCCGGTTCGCGAACTCGACCACTCGATCCGATACCCGATGATCGCGCCGCTGCCGGAACTCAGCGGGGCGCTCCAACTCAGCTCGATCGCCGAGGGACTGACGGCGGTCGCGGTCAGCGCGCGAGGCGGCCCCGGCGGCGTTCCCGCTGACGTGGTGGCACTCTCCGGGGATGTCCAGGGCCCGAAGCCGATGGCGTTCTCCGCCCTGACCCGGTAGTGGCGGGTGGCGCCCGCCGGGAGACCCGTGTGCGGGTGGCTGGTCTGACTCGTGGTCACCAGAAAGCGCCAGGAGCTGCCGCCGTCCGCGGACACCTGAATGTCGTAGCCCGTGATCGCGCTCCCACCGGTCGAGGACGGCGCGTTCCAGTCGAGGGCGATGACGGTGGGCCCGGCGGCCGCCGCCGTCAGGTTGCCGGGCACGCCCGGTGCCGTGGCCGGCGGCGTGGTGGCGCTCGTCGAATTCGACCAACCCCCAAGACCCCCAGGACCGGCGGCGTTCCTCGCCCTGACCCGGTAGTGGAGGGTCAGGTTCGGTGCGAGACCCGTGTGATGGTAAATGGGCGTGGTCGAGGGCCAGGTCAACAACGTTGGGCTCCCGATGCGGCCGACCGCCGTCACTTCGATTTCGTAGCCCGTGATCGCGCTCCCGCCGGTCGGGGTCGGGGGAGGGGTCCAGTGGAGGATGATGGTGGTGGGATTGGAGGGGACCGCCCTCAGGTTCCTCGGCGGATCGGGTGGAGTCTGAACCGAAGCCGCGACGGCGGCCGCGGCGGACGGCACCCACCACGCCGCCGCGGCGGCGACCATGAGGATGCGGGCTGGTGGACCAAGCTTGTTCCGAATCATCCTGCCGTCTCCTTGCGCGGCGGGAGCGATCCGCGCGCGCGTGTGTGAGTTCGTCTCAATGGGTTGGAAAGCCTTCGCCCCGGTCCCCCGCGGACCCCTCATCGCCGCCACGCCGCCGCGTCCGGCAGCCTGCGGCTGAACAGCGTCTCGAGCTCTGGCTCCGCGGACCGTTCCGCCGCGTTCATTGCGGCCCGGACCGGGAGCGGCGCGTCGCGAAGGATGGCCCGCACCCGGCCGGTGCGCCGGTCGCGCAGGATGGCCGTCGGGCGGTCGCCGTCGCCGTTCAGAGCGAACGTTCCGCCGGGGCCGGCGAGGGTGATGCCGACAAGCTCGTCCGCCCAGCCGGGCTCCGCCGGAAGAGCGAACGCGAACGCGGACCCGCCATCGCCGTCGGCCGCGCGGGGCATCGCAAAGCTGAACGAGAAGAGCTCGGCCCCGCGCGCGGTCCGGCCCGTCAGCGCGTACGCGCCGGTCGAGTCCGGCAGCGCCGGCGGCGCCTCGACGACGAAGACCGGATTCAGGAACGGCGTGCCGTCGGCGTCCGCGCCGCCCCACAGCAGAAGCGACCTCGCCGGGGCGGCCGCAACCGCCGTCGCGCGCGCCTCGAGCAGCCGGTGGCGCAGTGCGTTGGCGAAGTGGTAGTCGCTGATCCCGTCGGGGGGGCCGCAGTACGACATCAGGTCCGGGGTCGAGGGACGCACCAGTTCGCCGCGCGCGAAGTCGTAGCCCCAGGCCCCCGCCGATCCGTCTGGATGGGGGAACGACGGGTCCGGGTCGCCCGCGCCGCCGCACGGCGCGTGGCGGAGACCCAGGTTGTGGCCGAGCTCGTGCGCGATGGTGCCCGACCGGGGGATCGAGAAGCCGGCC
The DNA here is from genome assembly GCA_022820675.1 of Vicinamibacteria bacterium. GTDB lineage: Bacteria > Acidobacteriota > Vicinamibacteria > Vicinamibacterales > UBA8438 > JAJEEA01. Next base: position 3,769 of record JAJEFC010000241.1, read on the forward strand.
CGGCCGGGGAGGAACGCCGCTCCGGAGGGTCCTGTCACCGGACCCGCCATCGTGCCCAGGTAGTGGCCGCGCCCTCCCTCCAGCACGCGGATCGCCTCCGTCTCCTCCAGCAGGCGGCGGGCGTCGTTGCTCGAGCTCAGCACGGGCTCGTGCGCCGTCACCCCGAGCGCGCCCACCGGGAGCAGCGCGCGCGCGTCCGCGAGCAGCGCATCGCCCCGCGGGTCCGCGGCCATCCCCCGGACGGCGTCCAGGATCGAGGAGTCCGGCGCCTCCGCCCACATGAACGGAACGACCGTCAGCTCGAGCGGCGGCAGGGCCCGCACGTCGATCGCCAACCGCCCGGTCGCGGGAATCCGCCGCGCGACGCCCAGCGCGGGATCGAGCGTTCCGTCCGGGTCGATCTCGACGACCATCTCGAGACCGGGCCGCACGACGCTTCCCGGAATCTCGGCGATGGCCGACGTGGCGAGCGAGCCCTCGTCGATCCGTTCCGGGATCGCTTCGGACTTACCGGGAATATGTGCCACGTGCGTCTCCCGGCCGTCGACGAAGAATCGGGCCCGGACCGCCGGAACGCCGGCGCCCGCGGCCCGCGCCGCCGTCGGGAACACGCGCAGCAGCGCCCGCTGGCCCGCGACCAGCGGGACAGGGAACGCGCGCGACTGCACCGCCTGCACCAAGTACGCCGCCGGCGCCTCCTCCTCGGCGCAGGGCGCGACGCGGCGCGCGGGGACCCCGGCGAGCCAGGCCGCGAAGGCGGAGTC
>JAJEFC010000084.1 GCA_022820675.1 Vicinamibacteria bacterium
CTGGTTCTCGATCTGGTGGCGCTCCATCATGTAGATGAGCCTGCCGTCGCGGAGCAGGCCGATCGAGGGCGACGAGGGCGGATAGCCGGTGAAGTAGGTACGAGCCCGCTCGGTGGCCTCGATGTCGGCGCCTGCGAAGACCGTTGCGACGTGATCGGGCTTGACGGCGTGCTGCAGCGAGAGGGCCACCCCCGGCCGGGCCTTGCCGGCGGCACAGCCGCACACCGAGTTGACGACGACCATCGTCGTTCCCGGCGTCTTCGTCAGCGCCTCGTCGACCTCCGCCGCGGTCCGCAGCTCGCGGACGCCGAACCGGGTCAACTCTTCGCGCATTGGCGCGATCATGAATTCTGGATACAAGCGGATGCTCCTTTCCGTGTTTTGCCGCCCCTCAGATTAGCACGACTCGCGCCCTCGATCCGACCGCGGCGCGTCGGGAACGCTCCCGCGCCGTCCCCGCCAGCGGGCACGGCACCGTGGAAGAGACCCATCGAGCCCACGCGGGTCGCGGACCGGGTCGCCGCTCCCAGTAAGGCGGTGACCTGCGGGGTCGAGCCCACGCGGGTCGCGACGGGATTCTGCGCGGCCGGGGCGCCGGACCGCGGAGGGGCGTGCCGGCCCCGCGTGTCGGCCGGCCGACATGCGATCAGGCGTCGCCCCGCAGGCTGGCCGCGGCGATGCGGCGATTGAAGGCCAGCAGCAGGGCCAGCGCGATGCCCCACTGGAGCAGGCACGTGCCCAGCGAGCCGACCCGCAACGGGTTCCACCACCCGGCCGGATCGAACACCGCCACCGCCTGGTACGTCCACCACGTGAACATGGCCAGGAACTCCAGCGGCAGCAGCCACGTCACCACCCACTCCCAGGCGCGCCCGGCCTGAAGCTGGCCGGCCGACCGGTCGACCAGCTCGCGCCGGAACCGGCCGACCCCGAACCGCCGCACCCCCATCGCGATGAACAGGCCGCTGATCATGAGGGCGAGCCCCCACACCCAGTCCTGGTTCTCGAAGACGGACAGGCTCGCCGCCGACGGCGCCCCCCCGACGATCACCGCCGCGGTGACCCAGCGGATGGCCCGCGGCCGCGGCACGCCGGTGTCCATCAGGATGCGCGTGGCGAGCTCGAACATCGCGATCAGCGACGACAGGGCCGCGCAGAACAGGGCGAGGAAGAAGAGCGGCAGGAACACCGCGCCGGCCGGGATGCGCTCGAAGAGCTGCGGAATCCAGATGAACGTCAGGCCGGTGTTGCCGCTGGCCATCACCGCGAGCGCCTCGTTCTCGGCGAGTATCGCGAACGCCGTGGGCACGATGGCCATGCCCGCGAGCAGCGAGGCGGTGTTGTTGCCGAATCCGATGGCGGTGGAGTTGAGCACGACGTCCTCTTCGCGCTTCACGTACACCGCGTAGGTGAGGATGAGCCCCCACCCCGCCCCCGTCGACCACGCCGACTGGGTCAGCGCCTCGAGCCACGTGCGGTAGCTGCCGAGCAGCGACAGGTCGGGGTTGAAGAGGAAGCCGAGCCCCCGCCCCGCGCCCGGCAGGGTCACCGAGCGCACCACCGCCACCACCAGCAGGCAGAACAGCGTGGGGATGAGCACCCGGTTGGCCCGCTCGATGCCGGCGACCACCCCCCGGCTGATGACGGCAGCGGCAACGAGCACCGCCACGATCTGGAACGCGAGCGGCTGCCACACCGAGGCGCTGAAGGTGGTCCAGTACTCCTCGGCGGCCGCGCCCTGCAGGCTGCCGAGCAGGGTCACGGTGAAGTACTTCAGCGTCCAGCCGGTGACCACCGAGTAGTAGAACAGGATCATCACGCTGGTGACGGCGACGAACCCGCCCATCCACGCGCAGCGCCGTCCCACCAGGTCGGCGAAGGCCCCGATGACCCCGCGCCGGCTGCCGCGGCCGAGCCCGAACTCGGCGATCAGCAGGGGCAGCGACCAGAGGAACAGGAACAGCAGCCAGGGAATCAGGAACGCGGCCCCTCCGTTCTCGGCCGCTACCCGGGGAAACCGCCACAGGTTGCCGGTGCCGACGGCCATCCCCAGCCCCGCGAGGATGAGCCCCCAACGCGACGAGAACCGGTCTTGTGCTGCCATGCCGAGGGAACTATCGGCCATTGCGGAACGTCAATCAAGATGCTATTGTCGATATAAAAATATATGCCTTGATAACACTTAGATTCTGGCTCTCGCGCGACGAGTCTTCCGCGTACCTCGCACACGTCAACCTGTCGAGGATGCGCGGTGACCCGTCGGAAACCCCGAGAGTCGGCGCCATGAAACGCCACGGACGACGGAAGGAGAGAACCATGAACCTCAAGCGCTATACCGAGAAGTCGCAGGAGGCGGTGCTGGCCGCGCAGCAGCTCGCGGAGCGGCACCACCACCCGCAGATCGAGCCCGAGCACCTGCTCGTCACCCTCGTCGATCAGCCCGACGGCGTGGTGCCGGCGGTGCTGCGGCGGCTGGGCGTCGAGCCGCCCCGGGTCCTCCAGGACGCCCGGGAATGGCTCGGGCGGCAGCCGCAGGCCCACGGCGGGGCCGAGGCCGGCCCGTCGCCCCGCCTGCGCGCGGTGGCGCAGACGGCGGAAAGCGAGGCCGAGCGGCTGAACGACGACTACGTCAGCACCGAGCATCTCCTGCTGGCCGTCACCCTGGAGGGCGATCGGGCCGAGGCGGCCCGGCTTCTCTCGGCGCACGGGGTCACCTCGGCGCGGGTCCTCGAGGCGCTGTCCGCGGTGCGCGGCAGCCAGCGGGTCACCGACCAGCACCCCGAGGGCAAGTACGAGGCGCTCGAGCGCTACGGCCGCGACCTCACCGAGGCGGCGAAGCAGGACCGCCTCGACCCCGTCATCGGCCGCGACGACGAGATCCGGCGCACCCTGCAGGTGCTCTCGCGCCGCACCAAGAACCACCCCGTGCTCATCGGTGAGCCGGGGGTCGGCAAGACCGCCATCGTCGAGGGCCTCGCCCGTCGCATCGCGCGGGGCGACGTGCCGGAGGGGCTGAAGGACAAGCGCATCATCAGCCTCGACCTCGGGGCGCTCGTGGCGGGCGCGAAGTACCGGGGCGCGTTCGAGGAACGCCTCAAGGCGGTCCTGAAGGAGATCGCCGACTCGGACGGCCGCATCGTCCTCTTCATCGACGAGCTCCACACCGTCGTCGGGGCCGGCGCGGCCGAGGGCGCCATCGACGCCTCGAACCTCCTCAAGCCGATGCTCGCGCGCGGCGAGCTGCACACCATCGGCGCCACCACCCTCGACGAGTACCGCAAGCACATCGAGAAGGACGCCGCCCTCGAGCGGCGATTCCAGCCGGTGCTGGTCTCGGAGCCGACGGTCGAGGACACCATCAGCATCCTGCGCGGGCTGCGCGAGCGCTACGAGATCCACCACGGTGTGCAGTTCAAGGACGCCGCGCTGGTGGCCGCCGCCACCCTCTCCCACCGCTACATCGCCGACCGCTTCCTGCCCGACAAGGCCATCGACCTCGTCGACGAGGCGGCGGCGAAGCTGCGCACCGAGATCGACTCGCTGCCGGCCGAGCTCGACGAGGTCGAGCGGCGCATCATGCAGCTCGAGATCGAGCGCGAGGCGCTGCGCAAGGAGAAGGACGCGGCGTCGGCCGAACGCCTCGAACGGCTCGAGCGCGAGCTCGCCGACCTCAAGGAGAACCGCACGCGCCTGCACGCCCAGTGGCAGCAGGAGAAGGCGGCCATCCAGGCGACCCGCGGGCTCACCGAGGAGCTCGAGCAGGTCCGGCTCGCCATCGAGCGGGCCCAGCGCGAGGGCGACTACGCCCGCGCCTCGGAGCTGCAGTACGGGCGGCTGCCCGAGCTCGAGCGCGAGATCGCGGCGCAGGCGCCGCCGGCCGGCGAGGATGACGGGAACGAGGGCCGCATGCTCAAGGAGCAGGTCGACGACACGGACATCGCCGAGGTCGTCAGCCGGTGGACCCACATCCCGGTGAGCCGGCTCGTCGAGGGCGAGATCGAGAAGCTGCTGAGAATGGAGGGCCGGCTCCACGAGCGCGTGGTCGGGCAGGACGAGGCGGTCACCGCGGTGTCGAACGCCATCCGCCGGGCCCGCGCCGGGCTGCAGGACCCGGCGCGCCCCCTGGGCAGCTTCATCTTCCTCGGGCCGACCGGCGTCGGCAAGACCGAGCTGGCCCGCGCCCTCGCCCGGTTCCTGTTCGACGACGAGCGCGCGATGGTCCGCATCGACATGACCGAGTATCAGGAGAAGCACACGGTGGCGCGGATGATCGGGGCGCCCCCCGGCTACGTGGGCTACGACGACGCGGGGCAGTTGACCGAGGCGGTGCGGCGTCGGCCCTACGCGGTGGTGCTCTTCGACGAGGTCGAGAAGGCCCACCCGGACGTGCTCAACGTGCTGCTGCAGCTACTCGACGACGGGCGGCTCACGGACGGCAAGGGCCGCAAGGTCGACTTCAAGAACGCCGTCGTGATCATGACGTCGAACCTGGGCAGCGAGCTCATCGCGGCGCAGGCCGGCCGCGCCGTCGGCGGCGACGAGGCGGTGCGGGGCCGCGTCTTCGAGGCCCTGCAGGCGCATTTCCGGCCCGAGTTCATCAACCGCATCGACGACGTCATCGTGTTCCACGCGCTGGGCCGCGACCACGTGCGCGAGATCGTGCGCATCCAGCTCGACCGGCTCACCGAACGCCTGGCGGACCGCCGGATGACCATCGAGCTGTCCGACGCGGCGCTCGACCTGCTCGCCGAGCGCGGCTTCGATCCGGTGTACGGGGCGCGTCCGCTGAAGCGCACGGTGCAGCGGATGGTGCTCGACCCGCTGGCGCGGCGCCTGCTGGAGCACGAGCTGCGAGAGGGGGCGCACGTCCGGGTGGACGCGGCCGGCGCCGAGCTGGCGTTCGAGACGGCGGAGCCCGCCGCGGCGTGACGGGCGGCGGGCGGCGTCTACTCCGCGGAACCGGCCGCCGGGGCGGCCTCGCACGCCTGGAAGTCGACGGTCTTGTGCGAGCCGTCGCAGAACGGCCGGTTCCCGGAGGCGCCGCAGCGGCACAGGGCGAACGGCCGGCGCGCCACCGGGTAGGCGTTGCCGTTCCAGTCGACGAGGGTCACGTCGTCGCCGGTGACCAGGTAGGGGCCGTTCTCCCGGACCTTGATTTCCGCCATCGGGTCATCCCATCTTCTGCATCGAGGCCAGGAAGTCCTGGTTCGATCGCGTCTTGGACATCTTGTCGAGCAGCAACTCCATCGCCTCGACCGCCGACAGCGGGTTCAGCACCTTCCGCAGCACCCACACCCGGTTGAGGTCCTCGGGCCCGAGCAGCAGCTCCTCCTTCCGGGTGCCGCTCTTCTGGATGTCGATGGCCGGGAAGACCCGCTTGTCGACCAGCTTGCGGTCGAGGTGGATCTCCATGTTGCCGGTCCCCTTGAACTCCTCGAAGATGACGTCGTCCATGCGGGAGCCGGTGTCGACGAGGGCGGTGGCCATGATGGTGAGCGAGCCGCCCTCCTCAATGTTCCGCGCCGCGCCGAAGAACCGCTTCGGCTTCTGCAGCGCGTTCGAGTCGAGGCCGCCCGACAGCACCTTGCCGGACGGGGGGATGACCGTGTTGTAGGCGCGGGCGAGCCGCGTGACCGAGTCGAGCAGGATGAACACGTCCTTCTTGTGCTCGACGAGGCGCTTGGCCTTCTCGATGACCATCTCCGCCACCTGCACGTGGCGCTGGGCCGGCTCGTCGAAGGTCGACGAGATGACCTCGCCGTCCACCGAGCGCTGCATGTCGGTGACCTCCTCGGGCCGCTCGTCGATGAGGAGCACGATGAGGTAGACCTCGGAGTGGTTCGCCGCGATCGACTGCAGCAGCATCGTCTTGCCGGTGCGCGGGGCGGCCACGATGAGGCCGCGCTGCCCCTTCCCGATCGGGGTCATGAGGTCCATGACCCGGGCCGACAGGTTGTCGGCGGTGGTCTCCAGGGTGACCCGCTCCTCGGGGTACAGCGGCGTCAGGTTCTCGAAGAACAGCTTGTCCCGGGCGAAGTCGGGCGACTCGAAGTTGACCGCCTCGACCTTGATCAGCGCGAAGTAGCGCTCGCCCTCCTTGGGGGGCCGGATCTGGCCGGAGACGGTGTCCCCGGTCTGCAGGTCGAACTTGCGGATCTGCGACGGCGAGACGTAGATGTCGTCGGGGCCCGGCAGGTAGTTGTAGTCCGGGGCCCGGAGGAAGCCGAATCCGTCGGGCAGCACCTCGAGCACGCCCTCCGAGAAGATGAACCCGCTCTGCTCGGTCTGCGCCTTCAGGATCTGGAAGATCAGCTCCTGCTTGCGCATGCCGGTCGCGCCCGCGACGCTGAGGTCCTTGGCGACCTGCGTCAGCTTGGCGATGCTCATGTCCTTGAGCTCGCCGATGTTCAGGCCGTTGGCGCGGCGGTTGGGCTTGGGCGGCGGCTCCGCGGTGGCCGTCTCGGCCGGCGCCGGGGCCGGGGGATGGGTGGGCGGGCGCGCTGATGTGCGCTTCTGGTTCGTCGGCATAGGGAGATCAGACTGGGGGTAGAAGTTCGTGAGCCGTGCGTGAGGCGGACGCGAGGCATCCCGCACGAGGCCCGTGACGAGGAATGACTGTCGGAAGCGAGTATAGGCACGCCCCAACTGGCGTGTCAACCCGGCTCGCGCGGGCCGATCGCCCGCGTTTCGCGGCGTCGACTCAGTAGGCGGCGGGGCTCTCCCCGATGCCGACGATGCTGCAGTCGAGGATCGGCTCGAGGCCGAGGGCCCGGGCTCGCGCCACGACGGGGGCGCCGTCGGCGCCGGGGTTCAGCCAGACCTCCTCGATACCCTTCCGGGCGATCTCGTCGATGACCGCCTCGCCGGCCGCGGGCTCGAGATAGACGGTCGCGAGGTCGATGGGGCCCGCGACGTCGAGCACCGACGGATACGCCGGCAGCCCCTCGACGGCGTCGGCGGCCGTGGTTATGGGCACGACCTCGTAGCCGGCGTGCCGGAACGCCCGGACCGCCTTGTTGCCGAACTTCCTCCGGTCTCGCGACGCACCGACGACGGCGACCACTCGGGGCATGCGGCAGTATACCCCCGGCCGCCCGAACGGGCGCGGGGAACGCCGCCGCCGTATACAATCGCGCCGTGTCCGCGCGCGCTGCGCTCGTCATCGCGGGTCTCGCGTTCCTGACGTTCTTCGTCGGGCTCGGCCGGCCGGCCATCACCGATTCCGACGAGGCGTTCTACGCCCAGGCGGGGCGGGAGATGGTCGAGACCGGCGACTGGACGACGCCCCGCTACAACGGCGAGTACCGGTTCGAGAAGCCGGTGATGTTCTACTGGCTGGTCGCGCTGGCGTACCTCCCGGCCGGCGCCGGCGAGTTCGCCGCCCGGTTGCCTTCGGCGCTGGCCGGGCTCGGCCTCGTGCTCGCCGCGTTCGCGTGCGCGCGCCGCTGGTACGACGGCGACACCGCGCTCCTCGCGGGCGCCGTCACCGCCACCAGCTTCGGCTACGTGGGTTGGGCGAGGCAGGCGCTGCCGGACCTCGCCCTCGCCTGCTTCATCACAGCGGCGACCTGGGCCGCGTTCGAGGCCCTCGTCGTCCCGGGGGCCGCCGGCGAGCGGCGGCGGGGATGGCTCGCCGCGGCGGGCGTGGCCCTCGCCGCCGCGTTCCTGACCAAGGGCCCGGTCGGCGTCGTCCTCCCCGCGCTCGCGGTGGGGCCGCCGGCGGTCTGGCGCTGCATCACCGAGGGACGCTCCCGGGGAGGCGGCCCGGGGCGGCCGCTGGCCCGCCTGGCCGGCGACGTGGGCCTGCTCGCGGTGATCTGCCTGGCCCTGACCCTGCCCTGGTTCGCGGCGATGACCGCCACCCACGGGGTCGCCTATCTCGATCGGTTCTTCATCGACGAGAACGTGCAACGCTTCGCGACCGACCGCTACCAGTTCGACCCGCGGCCGATCTGGTTCTATCTGCCGATCGTCATCGGGGGGCTCCTGCCCTGGTCGCCCCTGATGCTGATCTTCTGGCGGCCGTTGCGCGGCGTGGTCGCCGGGGTCCGGCGCGTGGGGTCGACCGAGGTCCGGCTCGTCCTCTGGGCCCTGGCGCCGCTGCTCTTCTATTCCATCTCGATCGGCAAGCAGCCGCGCTACGTGCTGCCGGTCCTGCCGCCGCTGGCGATGCTCCTGGCGCGGGGGTTGTCGCGGGCCCTGGCGCGGCAGGCCGCGCCCGGCACCGGGCGGGACCGGCTCCTGGCGGCCGGGGGAACGGCGGCGGGGCTGGTGCTGCTGCTCTTCGGGGTGGCGGTGGCCAGGTTCGGCGGGCTTCTCGGCGACGGTCCCCTCGTCGCGGTCCGGCTCGCGTCCGTCCTCATCGTCCTGTCGGGCGTGGGGGTGGCGCTGGCGGCGCTGGCTCCACGCCAGCGGCTGCTTCCCGCCGCCCTCGCCGCCTCTACCGTGGTCACGGCCCTCAGCCTGCAGTACTCGGTTCTCTCCCCCCCGGGGCCGGAGCCGGTCGAGCGCATGGCGGCCCTCGTCCGCGAGGCGGGCGCCGGCGACGTGCCGTACGGCCGCTACCGGGTCTTCGTCCGCAATCTGCTCTACTACGTCGGCCGGCCGCACGTGGACCTGTTCACGCCGGAACAGCTCCACGCCTTTCTCGCCTCGCCGGAGCCGGTCCTGTGCGTGCTGTCCGACACCGACCTCGAGCAGGCCCGGGCGGAGGGCGCGACGGCGTTCGAACTCGGGCGCGTCGCGTACCTCGACACGGGCCGGCTGCAGTTCCGGACCCTGCTGCGGCCCGACCCCGCCACCGACCTGCAGACCGTGGTGCTCGTCAGCAATCGGGCGCCGCCGTGACCCCGACCCGCGTGCGGGCGAATCAGACCACGAGGGAATCGGTGATACGCGCCTTCTCGGCCAGGCGGGCCTCGACGAGCTCGGGGACGAGGCCGCGGATCGACCCCCCGAGGGCGAACACCTCCTTGACGAGCCGCGAGCTGAGGTAGGTGTAGGACTCGGCCGGCATCATCAGGACGGTCTCGATGGTCGAGCTGAGCCGGCGGTTCATGAGAGCCATCTGCATCTCGAACTCGAAGTCCGAGATTGCCCGCAGCCCGCGCACGATGACGTCGGCCCGGCGCTTCCGGGCGTAGTCGACCAGCAGCCCCTCGAACGTGTCGACCTCGACGCCGGGGCGGGACGCGAACACCGCCCGGGCCATCTCGACGCGTTCGGCGACGCTGAACAGCGGCGACTTCTCGGGATTGACGAGAATGGCGACCACGATGCGGTCGAAGAGCGCCGCCCCCCGCTCGATGATGTCGACGTGGCCGTTCGTCAGCGGGTCGAAGGTGCCGGGATAGACGGCGATACGTTCGGGGCGGTCGGTTGCCATGGCGTGTCACGCTCCCCCGTCCGGGACGGTGACCTGCATGGTGTCACGCCCGGCGCACCGTCTGTCAACCGCCGGCCGGTAGAACCGGAGGGCGCTGTCGCCGGCGCGCACCGAGCGCAACGCCTCGAGGACGGGCGGGACCGGGGGGTCGACGCGGCGCGCGTGCTCCACCACGAGCCGGCCGTCCGGGGCGAGACGGGCCGCCGCCGCGGCGAGCATCGGGCCGATGTCGGGCACGCCGTACGGGGGGTCGAGGAGCACCAGATCGAAGGCGCCGCGACCCAGGCGGCGGAAGTCGGCCGGCAACGCGGCCCGGCGGACGGTGCAGCGGTCGACGAGGCCGCAGGCCTCGGCGTTGCGGCGGATCAGGGCGACGGCCCGGGGGTCGCGGTCCACGAACACGGCATGGGCGGCGCCCCGGCTCAGGGCCTCCAGACCGACCGCCCCGGTGCCGGCGCAGCCGTCGAGCACCCGGGCGCCCTCGACGCGCGGACCCAGGATGTCGAAGAGGGTCTCGCGCAGCCGATCCGAGGTCGGGCGCAGGCCCTCCCAGCGTGGCGTCGACAGCCGGCGTCCCTTGTGCGTGCCCGCGATGATGCGCATGATCGGCCCGGTCCCGCGTCCCCGCCGCCGGCCGGCGGCGG
>JAJEFC010000096.1 GCA_022820675.1 Vicinamibacteria bacterium
AGGAACTCGGCCCGCAGCCGCTCCAGCTCCTCGAGCGGGGCCAGGTCCTGCAGGGTGACCACCATCGACTCGACCTCGCCGTCCGCCGACCGGATGGGCGTGGCGTTGACCAGCAGCGCGACGCTCCGGCCGTCCGGCACCGAGACCGTGATCTCCTCGGCCCGCACCGTCTCGGCGCTGGCCATCTGCTGCGCCATCGGGAACTCCCCCAGGGTGAGCTCCCGCCCGTCCGCGCGGCGGAAGGCAACCGTGTCCAGCAGCTCCTCGGGCGAACCTCCCGGCACGCTCAGGCCCTCGACGATGCGCCGCGCCTCCCGGTTGAACGAAACCGGCTTGCCGCTCCGACCGTCGAAGACGACGACGCCCACCGGCGAGGTCTCGACCAGGGCCTCCAGGTCGGCCCGGGCCCGCAGCTCGTCCCGGTGCGTGCGCGCGTTGGCGATGGCCGTCGCCGCCTGCGACGCGAACAGGACCAGAACCTCCTCGTCGGCGCTCGTGAACTCGGGTCCGCCCTCCTTCTCCCCGAGAAAGAAGGTGCCGACGTGCACGTCGCGGTGGCGCATCGGCGTGCACTGCATCGCCTTCGACAGCATCGGCTCCGACGAGAAGCCGAGCCGCCGGACGTAGGCCGGCAGGTCGGCCACTCTCAGGGGCTCCGGAAGGTCCCGGAAGTGCTCGAACAGCCGCGGTCCGTCGGTCCACGCGGCCAATGCCGCGTACTGGTCGGGGGTCAGGCCGGCGGTGACGACGTCCTGAGGCTGCCCGGCGTCGTCGACGGTCGTTATCAGGCCGTAGCGGGCGCCCGTCAGCTCGCGGGCGCTGTCGACGATCTCCCGCAGGACGGTCTCCAGGTCGAGGCTGGCGCTGATGCGCAGGACCGCCGCGCTCAGCTTCGAGATGCGGTCCTCCAGCGTCTCGATCCGTCGCCGCAATTCGGCGGGACTCTCCTTCACCGAGCCTCCTTGCCTGTCGTGGCCGTGCGAGGCGCCCCGCATGGAGGAGCGTCCCGATACGCACTTCGATGTCGCACATTATTGCGAATTCGCACACAATAGTCACTACTAGATCAGACAAAATCACTAACATATCGCTTTTTTTGAGCCGATCCCCGCATGTACCATGAATGTGATCGACCCGTGGCGACGTCGGCGACGTGGGCCCGCGGGTGGGCGCCACAGCCCGGCTCGGACCCAGGCCGCGGAACGGCCCTTCACCGCGGCAGGGGGATGCGGGGCCGGTCATGGACATCCCGGCCGCCCTGACACGCGGATGACGGAACGCTATACTCCCTGACCATGGACCGGCGCCCACGCGCCCGGGTGGTTGCCGACGAACGCGACGCGGACGGCGCCGGCGGCCTCTGGCCCCATCCGGCGGCGTTTCGCGCCGCCTGCCGCGAGGGGCGCTTCACCGGCACGACCTCCGGGGTCTGCCCCGGCTTCGCGCAGGCGAACTTGATCGTCCTGCCGCGTTCCCTCGCCGACGACTTCCGGTCCTTCTGCGAGCGCAACCCGCGCCCCTGTCCGCTGCTCGCGGCCAGCGAGGGCCCCGTGCTCGGCCCGCTCGCCCCGGGCGCCGACCTGCGGACCGACCTGCCCCGGTACCGGATCGCCCGGCCCGGGACGCCGGACCGCGAGTGCCGGGACGTGCGGGAGGTGTGGGAGCCCGATCTCACCGCCTTCCTGCTCGGCTGCAGCTTCGGCTTCGAGGCGGGCCTGGCGGAGGCCGGCATCCGGCTCCGGCATCAGGACGAGGACCGCGTCGTCCCCATGTACCTCACCGATCGCGACTGCGAGCCGGCCGGACCGTTCCGGGGGCGCCTCGTGGTCAGCATGAGGCCGATTCCCGAATCGCGGGTGGACGAGGCCATCCGCATCAGCGGCGAGCAGCCGCTGGCCCACGGCGCCCCGGTGCACGCCGGCGACCCGGCCGCGCTCGGCATCGGCGACCTCGCCCGGCCCGACTGGGGAGAGGACGGGGGGCTCCGGCGGGGAGAGGCGCCGGTCTTCTGGGCCTGCGGCGTGACCTCCCAGGTGGTGGCGCGCAACGCCCGGCCCGGGCTCATGATCTCGCACGCGCCGGGCTTCATGTTCGTCACCGACGTGCGGGTGGCCGAGCAGAAGCGCCGCGTCAGCGGGACGCCGGACGCCCGGTGGTCCTGAGACACCCCGTCGCCGGGACGGGTCCGGCCGAACGACGGCCGGGCGGAGGCCCGGGAGTCGCGGGTGCCGCGGTCCGAACGACCGGGCGGCGGTCGGGGGAATGCCGGGCCGCGTTCGGAAAGGGCGGAGACCCGGGAGGCGCTGGGACCGCCGTCTGAACGACCGGGGCGGCGGTCGGGGAATGCCGGGCCGCGTCCGGAGGAAGCCGGGGCGACGATTCGACGAGCAGCGGGCCGCAATCCGGGTATGATGGCCGCGTCGAGGAGGTGCAGCATGAGGTATGTCATCGCGATACTCGCGGCCGTCTTCCTTCTTCCGGGGCTGGCGGACGCCCAGGCCCCGGGGCGCACGCCGTGGGGCGACCCCGACCTGCAGGGCATATGGACGAACCGGACCACGACGCCGCTCGAGCGGCCGATCGAGCTCGGCGAGCGGGCGGTGCTCTCCGACGAGGAGCGCGCGGCCCTCGACGCGGAGGCCGACGCCGCCCGGGATGCGCCGCCGCCGCCCGGCCGCACCGGCGGCTACAACGACTTCTGGCTCGACCGCGGCGTACGGACCAGCCAGACGTCGCTGATCGTCGACCCGCCCGACGGGCGGTACCCGGCGAAGACGGAGCGCGTGCGCGAGAGCGACGAGGCATTCGCGGCCATGCGCGACGGCACGCGGTTCGACACCTGGGAGGACCTGAACCTCTACGACCGCTGCATCACGCGGGGCATGCCGGGCGCCATGATTCCGGGCTTCTACAACCACAACTACCAGATCCTGCAGACGCCGGACCACGTGGTGATCTTCGTCGAGATGATCCACGACGCGCGCATCATCCCCCTCGACGGACGCCCCCACGCGCCGGCGCGGATCGGCCAGTGGATGGGCGACTCGCGCGGCCGCTGGGAAGGCGACACGCTGGTGGTCGAGACGACCAACCTGACCCCGAAGGGCGACGAGCGCGTGCGCTACCTGGTGCACGCGGGGAGCGACGAGGCGAAGGTGGTCGAGCGCTTCACGCGGGTCGCCGCCGACCGCATCGACTACAGCTTCACCGTCACCGACCCCGCGACCTACGCGCGCTCGTGGACGGCCGAGATTCCCATGGTCCCGCTCCCGGGCGGGCTCTTCGAGTACGCGTGCCACGAGGGCAACTACGGGCTGGAGAACATCCTGGCCGGCGCCCGCGCGGCGGAGCTGGAGGCGGCCGGTTCGACCCAGCAGTAACGACTCCGCGTCGCACCGGCGGCGGCCGGCCGCGAACCGGTCGCGGATGGGGCGGGGCCGCTCGCGCATACGCTTTTGACGGGCGGCGACCGGGGGCGTATATTCGACTCGATTCGAGGAGCGTCGGCAGCGGGCGGCAGAGAGGCCCGCGTCGCGCTCCCGGCAGCGAGCCGTACTGTCAGGAGGTACGGAGATGAAGCGACGACTGTTCGAGTCGCTCGGGGTGGCGACGGCCATCGCGACGGTCATGGTGCTGCTTCAGCCCGCCGCCGGCGGGCAGGGCCCGGGCGACACCCCGTGGGGGCATCCCGACCTCGAGGGCATCTGGCTCGACGTGTACGCGACGCCCTGCGAGCGGCCCGCCGGCGTCGGCGCCCGCGAGCTCTTCCCCGCGGCCGCGCGCGAGGCGCGCGACCAGGCGCGCATGGTAAACCCCGGGCGCGACCGGCGGGGGACGGA
>JAJEFC010000094.1 GCA_022820675.1 Vicinamibacteria bacterium
GGGGACGAGGACGCCGCGTACCGGCTCGCGGTGGACAACGCGGGGCAGATCTCGGGCCTCGCGATGAAGACCCGCGCGCTCCCGGCGTTGGGGCCGGAGGACGTGGAGATCGAGGTGGGGGCGGCCGCCCTCAACTTCCGCGACGTCATGGTTGCGTTGGGCCTCCTGCCCGCCCTGGCCTACGAGCGCTCCGCCCTCGGGCATCAGGTCGGCATGGAGGCCGCCGGAGTCGTTCGCGGGGTCGGGTCCCGCGTGCGCGGCCGCCGGGTCGGCGATGAGGTGGCCTTCATCACCGGCGGCTGCATCGCCAACCGCGCGGTGGTCGACCAGGGGCTCGTCTTTCGCAAGCCTGCCCGCCTGAGCATCGAGCAGGCGGCCTCGGTGCTGTCGGTCTACGTCACGGCCTACTATTCGCTGATTCACCTCGCGCGCCTGCGGAAGGGGCAGCGGGTCCTCGTCCACTCCGCCATGGGCGGCGTGGGGCAGGCGGCCATGGCCCTGGCCAGGCACGTCGGGGCCGAGATCTACGCGACGGCGGGCAGCGAGGGAAAGCGCGAGCGACTGCCGGCGCTCGGGGCGAGGGCGGCGTTCGATTCCCGCAGCCTCGACTGGTACGACGGCCTGATGGCGGCGACGGGCGGCGAGGGCGTCGACGTCGTGCTCAACTCCCTGGCCGGCCGCCACATCGAGCTGTGCCTCCGCGCCCTGCGCGCCGGCGGCTGGCACTGCGAGATCGGCAAGGTGGACGTCTACGCGGACCGGGACGTCGGCCTGCGCGTCTTCCGCAAGAACATCCGCTTCGCGGCCATCGACGTCGACCGCCTCATCGTCGACGATCCGCGGCTCGCGCGCGAGCTTTCGCAGACCTGCCTCGACCTGCTCGACGCGGGGCGACTGCCGCCCCTGCCCGTCACCGTCTTTCCCTATCGTGACTACGCCAGGGCGCTACGCCTGATGACCACCGGCGAGCATCAGGGAAAGCTGGTCCTGAAGGCGCCGCCGCCGGGCGGCGACCCCGAGCTCGCGGTCGGCGACCTGCGGCCGCTGTTCGACCCGGACGCCACCTATCTGGTGACGGGCGGACTGGGCGGCGTCGGCCTGCGGCTGGTGCCGTACCTGGCGGCCTCCGGCGCTCGCCACCTCACCCTGATGGACCGCGATCCGGAGCGGCGCCGGGACGCGGGGTGGATCCGTCGCTCGAGCGCGCTGGCCTACATGGACGAGGAGGTCGCGTTCGACATCGTGGCCGGCGATGTTGCGGTGGAGGCCGACGTGCAGCGCTGCGTCGAGAGCATTCAGCGTCCGCTGAAGGGCGTCTTCCACCTCGCGGGCGCGCTGGACGACCACCTGCTGGACGACCTGTCGGCGGAGTCCCTGGCCACGGTCTTCGCGGCCAAGGCCCACGGCGCGCTCCATCTCCACCGGGCCACGCTGGGCTGCGACCTCGACCATTTCGTGCTGTTCTCCTCCACCGCCTCGGTCGTGGGCAATCCGGGACAGATCAACTACAGCGCCGCCAACGGTTTTCTCGACGGTCTGGCCGCGAGCCGCCGGGCGAACGGGCTGCCGGGCCTGTCGTACAACCTGGCCGCCGTCGCCGATGCCGGCATGGCCGCGCGCAGCCTGCCCGTCCTGCGGATGATGAGGGCGGCCGGGCTGCCCCCGGTCAGCAGCGACGTCGCCATCGCGAACCTCGATTACGCGTTGCGGGCGATGCGCGACCGCGACCATCTGGTCACCGCCCTGGTGGAGCGTCCGTCGTGGACGCCCGATTCTCCCGACTACATGCGCACCGGGCGCCTGATGCGCAACCAGGACGCCTTCGAGCTCGGCGCGGCCGGCCAGCTCACGGTCGACGGCGTGGTCGCCCGGATCGCCGCCAAGGTGGCCGAGCTCTGCGGCCACGGCGAAGGCGGCGTGGAAGAACCGTTGTCCAGCTTCGGCCTCACGTCGATCTCCGTCGCGGAGCTGGGAGCGTTCATCCAGACGGAGTTCAACTATCGCGTGAGCGCGCTCGAGCTGATGACCACCGCCTCGGCCCTGTCCCTGGCGCAGGGCATCGTCCACGGGAAAGTTGATGTGGAAGAGGAACGGCCCGAGGCGGACGACGCGGGGTCCGGGGACGCGTCCCCCGGCATCCGGCCGCCCGCGCGGCGCGCGCCGTCGGCGTACGCGAATGCGGCGGCCGATCATTTTCGCGGTGAACAGGGTGTCGAATCGACCGATCCGGCAGCACATCCATCCGGCATGAGGTGACCGAGGAGGACGCTGTCGTGCCCAACGCGCTTCTGGTGTCGCCCGAACAGCCCCCCACCTACTGGGGAGCGAACTTCGCGCTGGAGATCGTGGGCGTGCGGGCCGCGTTTCCGCCGCTGGGCCTGCTCACGGTGGCCGCGATGTTCCCGCCGGCGTATCGGCTGCGCGTCGTGGACATGAACGTCGCGGCCCTGGACGACGCCGATCTGGCCTGGGCCGACATGGTGTTCACGTCCACCATGATCGTCCAGCGCGTCTCCCTGGAGCAGGTGGTCGCGCGGTGCAACCGGGCCGGCGTCCCCGTCGTGGCCGGCGGACCCCATTCCACCACGTTCCACGACGAGATCGTGGGCGTGGACCACTTCGTGCTCGGCGAGGCCGAAGAGATCTTTCCCGAGCTCCTTCGCGATCTGGAGAACGGTTCCGCCGAGGCCGTCTACCGGGAGCCGAGAAAGCCGGACCTCGCCGGCACCCCGGTTCCGCGCTTCGATCTGATCGATCTGGCAAGCTACCACTCCATGGGCATCCAGTTCTCCCGGGGATGTCCGTTCGACTGCGAGTTCTGCGACATCACCAAGCTCTACGGCCGGGTTTCCCGCACGAAGTCGCCGGCGCAGGTGGTGGCCGAGCTGGAGTCTCTGTACGGCCTGGGGTGGCGCGGGGGGGTCTTCATCGTCGACGACAATTTCATCGGCAACAAGCGGGAAGCCATGCGCCTGCTGCCGGTGGTTGCGGAGTGGCAGAAGGCGCGCGGCTATCCCTTCACCCTGTCCACCGAAGCGAGCGTGAACCTCGCGCGAATGGACGCCCTGATGGACGGGATGAGCGATGCCGGCTTCGACACCGTGTTCGTGGGCATCGAGACACCCACGCCGAAGGCCCTGCTCAAGACCAAGAAGGTCCAGAACGTGAGCAGCCGGGAGGACGATTACCTTCTCAACGCCGTCCGGAGAATGCAACGGAAGGGGATGCAGGTGCAGGCGGGGTTCATCCTCGGCCTGGACGGCGACGACGAAGGCGTGTTCGACGCCCAGATCGCGTTCATCCAGGAGGCGGGAATCCCGGTGGCCCCGATCTACCTGCTGACCGCCCTCAGGGGCACGGACATGTTCAATCGCCTGCAATCGGAGGACCGCCTGCTGGACGTGCCCATCGGCACCAGCGCCATGGCCCTCAATTTCGAGACGGAAATGGACGCCGAAGTCCTTGTCGAGGGGTACAGGCGGGTGACGGCCACGCTCTACGACCCGACGCTGGAGAACTACTTCGACCGCTGTCTGACCCTTTTCGAGCACCTCGAGGCCGCGCCGCACCTGCTGAAGCCGAGGAGCAGGAACGCGACCTTCGTCGAGCTCATGGCGGTGAGGGAGCGACTGGCCCGGGAGCAGGTGCCGGGCTACATGAAGTTCGTGGCGGAGGTGTCCAGGAAGCACCCGCGCATGCTGCCGAAGGCGATTCGGCTGGCTGCCCTGGGTTACCACTTCGAAAGGGTGACGCGAGGGCAGGCTCTGCTTCACGACTTCAAGGAGTTCGTCGCGGCGGAGCGGCGGCGGCTCCGGGAGGCGGCGGACGGTCGACACCTCGCGGAAGAGCGGGAGCTGAGGCGGGAGTCGTGGGCGAGGGTGGAGGCCCGCCATGAGGCGATCCCCGGTGAGTTCCGGTATCTCGGGGATGGTGTCGAGGATGCCGTGGAGTCTTTCCGCGTCGACACGGGCGAACGGCCGGAAGGGACTCTCGGAGCGTGACCAGGGAACGCCCGCCGATGGGCTGCACATCACCGGGGAGCAGGCGGGTGGGCGGGACGAACCGCCGCCCGGTTGCGGCGGAGCCTCGGCCGGGGGCCGCCAGGGTGGGCGCATGACGGGAGCCGCCGACGCTGCAGCGGTCGCTCCCCTGGTCGGGACGCTGCCGCCCCAGTGCGAGAGGGATCTCGAGACCCTCCGGCGGTTCGTTCGTGAGGTCATGGGCCAGGGGCGGCCGGCGGACGCGGTGTCTCCCGCGTCCTTCCGGGAGGTCCTGCTGACGGGAGCGACCGGTCTCGTCGGACGTTTCCTGCTGCGCGACCTCCTGCGGGGCGACGACCGTCTCGTCGTGCATTGCCTGGTCAGGGCCGAGAACGAGGAGCACGGCCGGCAGCGCGTGCGGGCGGCCCTGGAGGCGGCCGAGGTCTGGGAGGACGCGTTCGCGGACCGCCTGCGCGTCGTGGTGGGCGACGTCGGCGGCGCCCGGCTCGGTCTGACGAGCGGCGATTTCGACGAGCTGTGTCATCGCGTGGACGCGGTGTACCACGTCGCGGCGGAGGTGGCCCTCACGGTGCCCTACCTCGACCTGAGGAGGGTCAACACGTTCAGCGCCCGCAACGTGCTGGAGCTGTGCCTGCGCACGCGCCTGAAGCACCTGTTCTTCACGTCGTCGATGGGCGTGTTTCCGCAATACTTCTTCCTGTTCGGGAGAGAGTTCGCGGACAGACGCGTCGATCACCAGATGCAGCCGGACCTCGGGGACATGAAGAGGAAGTTCCCGGTCGGGCTGTTCGGCTACCCGTGGAGCAAGCTGGTGGTCGAGCAGGCCCTGCTGTTCGCGGCCGCGGCGGGTCTGCCGGTGGGGATCTTCCGGCTGCCGATTACGGGAGGGGCCACCACGGGGGTCGTCAGGGCGGAGGACGTCCTCACGAGGATGGTGGCGGCGGTGACGGAGGTCGGCATGGTGCCGGAGGGATTCTCGATTCGGCGGGTCAACGAGCCCGTCGACGTGCTGACCCGGATCTGCGCGACCATTTCGAGGAACCCGCGGCGCCTTCACACCATCTATCAGTGCTGTGATACGCGGCCCGCGCTGCACGACGTGGAGCCGGCCGACTTCGGGTGGTACTGGCCGGAGGTGTCCTACCGGTCGTTCAAGCGGGCGTGCCAGGCGCGGGGCGAACGGTCGGCCCTCCATGGGCACTGGGCGTTGCTCGACCACGTCGCGCCATACTGGTTCGGGGGCAGGGATACGCGCGGCGCCCTGCCGGTCTGCGACCGCGCGATGCGGGAGGATTGCCCGTTCGCCATCGAGTGGCCGGGTCTGCTGACGATGCTCGCGCGCGTGAGCGAATGGGTCGGGCAGCGTCGCGACCGATGGCCGTATCCGGCGGCGGAGAGCCGCCTGGACTTCAATTGCCTGGTCTCGCAGGCGGGGCGTTACGCCGAGCGGGCGGGCGTGGCTTTCGAGCAGGCCTATCCGGCGTGGATGCGCCAGGGCCTGGAACAGTTGGTGGAGGGCCTGAGCGCGCCGAGGGTCCGGTTGCGGGAAGAGCGGCGGAGCCTGCTCGTCTTCGAGCTCAGCCGGTTGCTGCAGAGCAACGCGGCGCTCGCCCGCGAGTGGAGGGAACATCCGGAGATCGAGCGGGAGGAGGTCGTCCGGCCGGTCTTCATCGTGGGGATCAACCGCACCGGGACGACCCTCCTGCACCGGCTGATGGCCCGGGACCCGCGGTTCTGGACGCTGCGGGGCTACGAGTGCTTCGAGCCGGTCGGCCCGCCGCGGGAGGACGGAGAGCCCGCCGGCGGCGACGCGGACCTCCGTCGGGCGGCCCTGGAGGACATGTTCGAAGCGGCGGGCGCCGTCGAGAACTTCAGCGGCGTTCACGACTTCGACATCGACGAGCCCGAGGAGGACTTTCCGCTGCTGCGGCTGTCGTTCACGACGTGGACCGCGATGGTCCGGTTCGGTCTGCCCGACTACGGCCGCTGGCTGGCGGCGGCCGGCTCGAGGCACGCCTACGCCCACCACCGGCGCATCGTGCAGCGCTTCGCCTGGCAGCGCCGCCGGCGCGGGGCCGGGAGCGGGCGGCAGTGGCTCTTCAAGATGCCCTTCCATCTCAGGGAGCTGGAGACGCTGCTCGAGACCTATCCCGACGCGCTCTTCATCCAGACCCACCGCGCGCCGGCCGAGGTCATGGGGTCGTGGAGCAGCCTGGTGGAGCGGGCCCGTTCGGCCGCCGTCGAGCCGCCTTCGCGGCACGAGATCGGCCCCGAACAGCTCGACTTCATGAGCGGCATGCTCAACCGGGCCACGCGGCTTCGCATCGGCCGCGCGGAGCTGGAAGAGCGTTGGGTCGACGTCGCGTACGTCGATCTGGTCCGGGACCCCCTGGCGGCGGTACGGACGATCTACGACCGGTTCGGCTGGCGGCTCGAGCAGGCTGCCGTCGATCGGATGGAGGCATGGCTGTCGCGGCAGGCGGAGCGGCGGCGGCGGGAAACGCGGCATCGGTACCGTCTGGAGGACTACGGCCTGACGGCGGAAGGGGTCGACGCCGCCTTCTCGCCGTATCTGGAGTTCATCATGGCTCGGGGGCAGTTGCCCGGACACCTGCCGCCGGCTCGCCGGCCCGCGCGTTGACGCGGCGGCGCGAAGCGGGCGTTCCCGGCGGCCGTCTCGATCCGATCCGGTGGGCGCGCTGCGCAAGGCGATTCGATGCAACGTTATCGGGACGGGGGCGCGGTGACATGAACGGCCGGAGAGGGGCTCCAGGAGCCCGGCGATCCGCAGGCACCGCGGGGGCTCACCACGGGCTCCCGGCGAGAGGGAGTTGCGTCCGGCGGGGGAGGGCGCCGTGAGCCGGGCGATCGCCTGGCTCGCCGACAACCCGGTCGCCGCCAACCTCCTGATGCTCCTGATCGCGGCCGGCGGCCTCACGGGCGCCGCTACGGTCACCGCGGAGGTGTTTCCCGAGCTGGACCTGCGCCGCATCCGGATCGAGGTGCCCTACCTCGGGGCGGCGCCGGAGGAGGTCGAGACCGGCGTCGTCGTCCGCATCGAGGAGGCCATCCAGAACGTCGACGGGGTCCGGCAGATCGTGTCGACGGCGACGGAGGGCAGCGGGTCGGTGATCGCGGAGCTGGACCCCGGCGCCGACGCCGCCCGCGTGCTCGACGAGGTGACCAACAACGTCCAGGCCATCGAGACGTTCCCCGCCGAGACCGAGAGGCCGATCATCCGCGAGCTCGTCACCCGTAACCAGGTGACCGACGTCGCCATCACCGGGGCCACCGACGTCGCCTCGCTGAAGTCCATCGCCGAGCTCGTGCGCGACGGGCTCGCGGCCCTGCCGGAGGTCGGGCAGGTCGAGATCGTCAGCGTCCCCCCGTTCGAGATCTCCATCGAGGTGTCGGAGACGGCGTTGCGGCGTCACCGGCTCACGTTCGACGAGGTGGCCGACGCCGTCCGGCGCTCCTCGGTGGACCTGCCCGGCGGCTCGGTGCGGACCGAGCGCGGCGAGATCCTGCTGCGCACCATCGGCCAGGCCTACCGCGGCGCGGACTACGAGCGGCTCATGCTCTGGACGCGGGAGGACGGCAGCCGCCTCGTACTCGGCGACGTGGCCAACGTCGTCGACGGCTTCGCGGAGACCGATCAGCGCGCCCGCTTCGACGAGGCGCCGGCGGTCATGGTCTCCGTCTACCGCTCGGGCGAGCAGAGCGTCCTCGACGTCGCGGCCGCCGTTCGCGGCTACGTGGAGCAGGCGGGCGCGTGGCTGCCGGAGGGCATCACGCTGACGGTGTGGCAGGACCAGTCGCTGGTGCTGTCCGACCGGCTCGCGATCATGCTCGGCAACGGCGCCGCCGGGTTCCTGCTCGTCTTCGTCGTGCTGACGCTGTTTCTCGACATGCGGCTCGCCTTCTGGGTCAGCCTCGGGATTCCCATCTCGTTCCTCGGCGCGCTGGCGGTGATGCCGGCCCTGGGCGTCAGCGTGAACATGGCCTCGTGCTTCGCGTTCATCCTGGTGCTCGGCATCGTGGTCGACGACGCCATCATCGTCGGCGAGAACGTCCACCGCCACCAGGAACGGGGCGGGGACGGCCTGGCCGGCGCCGTTCGGGGGGCGCAGGAGATCGGCAAGCCCGTCGTCTACGCCGTCCTGACGACGGCGGCGGCGTTCGTGCCGCTGCTGCTCGTGGAGAGCGCGTTCGGCCAGATGTTCCGGGTGGTCCCCCTCGTCGCCGTGCCCTGCCTGCTCTTCTCCCTGCTCGAATCGCTCGGCATCCTGCCCGCCCACCTGGCGCACCGGCGGCAGCGGAGGCGCGCCGGCCCGTGGCGCCGGCTCCAGCAGCGCATCGCGAGCGGGCTCGCGTGGTTCGTCCGCGAGGCCTACGAGCCGTTCCTCGACGTCGCCCTCCGCTGGCGCTACGTCAGCGCCGCGGCCGGGCTGTCCACCCTGGTGCTCACCGGCGGCGTCGCCCTCGGCGGCTGGACCGGCTTCCAGTTCGCCCCCTCCATCGAGAACGAGTTCATGACCGCCTCGATCACGATGCCCCTGGGCACCCCGGCCGAGGCGACCTCGGACGCGGTCGCGACGTTCGAGGCGGGGGCCGCGCGGCTGCGCGCCAGGTTGGAGGACGAGACCGGAGTCGACCACTTCCGGCACGTGGCGACGACGATCGGCGATCAACCGGTGCTGGCGAGCGGCGGGGGGCGCGTGGGACGGATAAGCGCCGACGTCGTGGCCGCCGGCAACATCGGCGAGGTGACCATCGAGCTCGCGCCCGCCGAGACCCGCTCCTACACCAGCGAGCAGCTCGGCATCCTGTGGCGGGACGAGACCGGGCCGGTGCCGGAAGCGGTCGCCATCGACTTCCACACCTCGCTGCTCAGCGCCGGCGACGACGTCAACGTCGAGCTCTACGGGCCCGACCTCGACCGCCTGCGGGCCGCCGCCGACCGGCTCCGGGGCGGGCTGGCCACCTACGCCGGGGTCTTCGGAATCGCCGACACCGTCCGCGCCGGCAAGTCGGAGATGCGGCTCGACATCCGCCCCGCCGCGGAGGGGCTCGGGCTGAGGCTGGAGGACCTGGCGCGACAGGTGCGGCAGGCGTTCTACGGCGAGGAGGCCCAGCGCATCCTGCGGGGGCGGGACGACGTCCGGGTCATGGTGCGCTACCCGCGCGAGCAGCGGCGGTCGCTGGGCGACCTGGAGGACATGCGCATCCGCCTGCCCGACGGGGGGGAGGTGCCCTTCCGCCAGGTGGCCCTGGTCGAGCCCGGCCGCGGCTTCGCCTCGATCCGGCGCATCGACCGCAACCGCGCCGTGAACGTGACCGCGTCGGTCGATCCGCAGGTCGTCTCGACGTCGGCCCTCGTCGCCGACCTGCGCAGCCGCATCCTGCCCGAGGTGCTGGCGGAGTTCCCGGACGTGTTCTACGTGTTCAGGGGCACGCAGGAGGCGCAGGAGGAAGCGGTGGGCGACCTGCGGGCGGGGCTGCTGCTGGCGCTGATCATGATCTTCGGCCTCCTCGCGATACCCCTGCGGTCGTACGCCCAGCCGATCATCATCATGGGCGCCATCCCGTTCGGCCTCGTCGGCGCGCTGTGGGGCCACGTGGTGATGGGGCTCGACGTCACGTTCCTGTCGCTGCTCGGCTTCGTGGCCCTGACCGGCATCGTCGTCAACGACAGCCTGATCATGGTCGACTTCATCAACCGGGCGCGGAGCGACCCGGCCGGGGCCGGCGGGCCGGAGGGAGCTCGGCCGGACGGCGGCCGGCCGGCCGCGGCCAGTCTCGAGGACGCCATCCGCCAGGCGGGGGGGCAGCGGTTCCGTCCCATCGTCCTCACGTCGCTGACCACGTTCGCGGGCCTGATCCCGATGCTGGCGGACCGCAGCATGCAGGCCGCGTTCTTCGTGCCGATGGCCGCCTCGCTCGCGTTCGGCGTGCTGTTCGCCACCGTCATCACGCTGTTCCTGGTGCCCGTCGCCTACGCGATCCTCGACGACCTGCAGCGCCTGCCGCGGTCGCTGTCGGCGGCCGCGGACCGGCGGGGCTGAACAGCGCGGGGCTTCACCACGGTGTCCGGCCGCCGCCGTGGCGCCGCCGCTCTCAGCGCTTCAGCTCCAGCCGGGCCACCGCGCGGCGGTGCACCTCGTCGGGCCCGTCGGCGAGGCGCAGGGTGCGGGCGTGCGCCCAGGCCGCCGCGAGGCCGAAGTCGTCGCAGATGCCGGCTCCGCCGTGGACCTGGATGGCGCGGTCGATGACGTCGAGGGCCATGTTGGGGGCCACCACCTTGATCATCGCGATCTCGGCCCGCGCCGCCTTGTTGCCGACGGTGTCCATGCGGTGGGCGGCGTTCAGCGTCAACAGCCGCGCCTGCTCGATCCGGATCCTCGACTCGGCGATGGCCTCCATCACCACCCCCTGGTCGGCGAGGGGCCGCCCGAACGCCACGCGGCTCTTCGCCCGCGCGCACATCTTCTCGAGCGACCGCTCGGCGAGCCCGATGAGCCGCATGCAGTGGTGGATGCGGCCCGGGCCCAGCCGCCCCTGGGCGATCTCGAACCCGCGGCCCTCGCCGAGCACGAGGTTGCCGGCGGGCACCCGGACGTCCTCGAAGGTGATCTCGAAGTGCCCGTGCGGCGCGTCGTCGTAGCCGAACACGGTCAGCGGCCGGACGAGGGTGATGCCGGGGGCGTCGGCCGGGATCAGGATCATCGACTGCTGCCGGTGCTTCTCGGCCGACAGATCCGTCTTGCCCATCAGGATGAACAGGGCGCAGCGCGGGTCGCCGGCCCCCGACGCCCACCACTTGTGCGCGTTGACGACGTAGTGGCCGCCGTCGCGCTCGATGCGGGCGCCGATGTTGGTGGCGTCCGACGACGCCACCTCGGGCTCCGTCATGGTGTAGGCGGAGCGGATCGTCCCGTCGAGGAGGGGCTCGAGCCACCGCTTCTTCTGGGCCTCGGTGCCGTAGCGCACCAGCACCTCCATGTTCCCGGTGTCGGGGGCCGAGCAGTTGCACGCCTCGGGGGCGATGGCCGAGCGGCCGAGGATCTCGCACAGCGGCGCGTACTCCAGGTTGGTCAGCCCGGCCCCGAGGTCGCTCTCGGGGAGGAAGAGGTTCCACAGCCCGGCGGCGCGGGCCCGGGCCTTCAGCTCCTCCATGACGGGGGGAGACTGCCAGCGGTTGTCCATGGTCGCGAGCTGCCCGGCGTACACCGGCTCGGCGGGGTAGACGACCTCGTCCATGAAATCGAGGACGCGGCGGCGCAGCTCTTCGGTTTTGGGTGAGTACGAGAAGTCCATGATCTACACTTGGGGGAGTTGGCGGTGGCGGCGTGCGTCCCGGGTGACGGAACGGCGCCATGGTGTGACGGAACGCTACAGTATAGTGCCGGCGGTCGGGGTGAACGCGGATCGCCTGTCCGGGGGAGGGGTGACTGATGCGAGTATCGAAGACGGCGGCCGGCGTGTGCACGGCGGCGCTCCTGCTGGGAACGGTGGCGGCCGGCGCCGAGGCCGCGGAAGGGGCCCCGACGTTCTCTGCCGACGTGGCGCCGATCCTCTATGAGAGCTGCGTGGCCTGTCATCGCCCGAACCACCTCGCGCCGATGTCGCTGATCACCTACGACGACGTCCGTCCCTGGGCGCGGGCCGTCAAGGCGAAGGTCGTCTCGCGCGAGATGCCCCCGTGGGGCGCCGACTCCAGCATCCGCGCCTACAAGAACGACGCGAGCCTGTCCGAGGACGAGATCGGCGTCATCGCGGCGTGGGTCGACGGCGGCGCGCCGCGCGGCAACGAGGCCGACCTGCCCGAGGTGCCCGAGTTCGCCGAGGGCTGGTCCATTGGCGAGCCCGACCTCGTCTTCGCGATGATCGAGCCGTTCCGGGTGCCCGCCGACGGCACCGTGCCCTACTCCTACGTCACCGTGCCGACCAACCTGCCGGAGGACACCTGGATCTCGGCCCACGAGTTCCGCCCCGGAGACCGGCGGGTGATCCACCACGTCATCTCGCAGGTCCTCGAGGACGACGGCGTGCCGGCGACGGCCGAGGTCAGGCTGCAGCGCGACCGCTCGCGCACCCGCGCCCGCGGCGCCCGCGTCGGCGGCTACGTGCCGAACCGGCTGGGCACCGTCTACGAGGACGGGGTCGCCGTGAAGCTGCCGGCGGGAGCGGACATCGAGGCGCAGATGCACTACACGACGATCGGCGAGCCGGTCCTCGACCGGAGCAGTTGGGGCGTCGTGGTGGCGCCGGCGCCGTCCGGCGGCCGCCGGACGGCCGGCGGGGGCGCGGTCAGCAACGGCAGCTTCCGCATCGAGCCGGGGAATCCCGCCTACGAGGTCCGGGCGACGCAGGAGATCGAAGAGCCCGCGTACCTGACGAACATGATGCCGCACATGCACGTGCGCGGGAAGTCGGCCAAGTACATCGTGCGCTACCCCGACGGCACCGAGGAAGTGGCGCTGTGGGTGCCGAACTACGACTTCAACTGGCAGCTCCGCTACCAGCTCGAGGAGCCCATCCTCATGCCCGCCGGCTCGACCCTCGAGGCGGTGTTCACCTACGACAACTCGGCCAACAACCGGCACAACCCGGACCCGTCGGCCGAGGTGCGCTGGGGCGACCAGACCTGGGAAGAGATGATGCTGGGCTACTACGGCACCGTCGAGGTCGCGGCGGAGGAGACGACGACGAACCAGCCCTGAGGCTGGGAGGCACCCGATCCTCGGCGGCGTCCGGTTCACCGGTCTCCGCCGAGAATCGGCGGCGTTCCGGGCCCGTCAACCGATCGAGCGTGGCAGAGCACCGCGTTGGCGCCGCGCGTTCGCCCCTTGAGCCGGGCGGCGCTGCAACGGGTCGGGACTCGGCTCTTCGCCGGCTCGTGCGGTCGGTCCTCTCCGGAGGCTCGACTGGCGGACGGAACGCGACGACATGAGCGAAGCAGTCACCGCGACCGTGCGGCGCGACCGGGCCGAGCGCCGGCGGGCGACGTACCAGGACGTGCTCGATGCCCCCCCCCACCGCGTCGCCGAGATCGTTGATGGCGTCCTGTACGTGAACCCGCGACCCGCGTTGCCGCATGCCTTGGCGACATCGGCGATTGAGCAGACCATCGGCGCGGCTTTCCAGATTGGCCGCGGCGGCCCCGGCGGCTGGTGGATCATCTTCGAGCCCGAGCTGCACTTGGGCGACGACATCCTCGTGCCCGACCTTGCCGGTTGGCGGCGGGAGCGGATGGCCGTCTTTCCCGACGCACCGTACGCCACGCTGGCTCCCGACTGGGTGTGCGAAGTTCTCTCGCCTTCGACCCGTAAGCTCGACCTCCACGGCAAGCGCGCCGCCTATGGGCGCGAACAGGTGGGTTATCTGTGGCTGGTCGACCCCGCCGACCGCACCCTGGAGGCCTTCGAGCTGCGCGAGGGCCAATGGGTGCTGATCGCCACCGCGCAGGATGACGCTCCCATTCGCATACGCCCCTTCGACGCCGTCACCTTCAGCCTTGGCGATCTCTGGCCGCCGAAAGGCACCCCGGCCGAGTAGAACGAGTTCTGACCAATGCTCGACGCGCTCGCCGTTGTCTCGCGCCGCCCCGGGGCGCGGCCAGCACCTGCCTGCGCCGCTTCCCCCAAGACCCGGAGAACACCATGTCTCCGCGGAATCGCTGGAGCCGCCGCCGGTCTCTCCGGTCCCCCCGGTCCCCGCACCGGCGACTCCGGATCGACTAGACTGGCACGGATGGTCGAGGTGGCTCAGACGACCGCTGACGAGGTTCGCGATCGGTGGGTGTCGGAGTTGACCGCAGAACCGGGTACGACCCGCGAGCGAGGCGACGCGGGCGAACATCTGATACGGCAATTCCTGACCAAGACGACGATCACGGTTCTCCAACCGGACCCCCGCCGAACGTGGATCTGGTCCGACCTCCACCTCGGCGACCGCGCGGTTATCGAGGCCTGGGATCGGCCGTTCCGAAGCGTCACGCACATGAACCGCGTGCTGCTGACCGAGTGGCGCCGGCGCGTGCGCCCCGGCGAGACCATCATCTGCCTGGGCGATGTCGCCCACGCGAACTCTTGGCGCGACGACAGCCGACTTCGGCTCGATGTCGCCGGCTGCCCGGGAGCGCGGGTGCTCATCCTCGGGAATCACGACATCTTCGTCTGCACGGAGCTGGTGGCCGCGGGGTTCGACCGGCAGCACGCTGCCGCCGTCTGCGACACCGATCCGATCCTCGTCCTCACCCACTCGCCTCTGCGCCGGGTGCCGCCGAACACAGTGAACATCCACGGGCACCTGCACGGCGGGGCGAGCCCGACCAAGCGCCACCGGAATCTCTCCATCGAGCGCACGGGCTACCAACCCGTGCCTCTTGGGGAGGTCTTGAAGGACGCGGCGCTGGCGTTCACCTGACGTTGCGCCCGAACGCGGGCCAACGGCTACGACCTGGGAGAGCAGGGTACCGCCGATGTTCGATCGCGCAGATGGAGGACTCTGAGCTGCAAGGCGGCATCGTCCTCTCGATCGACTCCGTTCTGCATGAAGCCGGTTCGGGACTCTTCACCCAACGGCTCTCGCCAGGAGCCGCTGTCCCTCCATCCAGCCGACGATCTTCCCGGTGACCGTCTCGTAGACTTCTTCGGCCCGCGGCGCGTCCTTGCCGCGCATCTTGAACGAGTGGTCCCCGCCCGCCACCGTGACCAGCTCAGCCTCGGCGCAGGTGGCGAGGACCGGGCGCAGCTCGTCGGGCGTGCCGAAGGCGTCCCGCTCGCCCTGCACGAAGAGCATGGGCGCGGCGACCGCCGGCAGGTGCGCGGTGCGCGGCTTGTCGGGCCGGCCCGGGGGGTGGAGGGGGTAGCCGAGCAGCACGAGGCCGTCCACGCCGGCGTCGGCCCCGTCCACGTCGGCCTCGCTGCCGTCCACGTCCTGCGCGGCCGCCACCTGCGTCGCGATGCGGCCGCCCATCGACTTGCCGCCGATGACAACCCGGCGCTCGCCGGCTCCGGCCCGGGCCCGCGCCGCGGCGATGACCGCCCGGTAGCACGCCTGGAGGCGCGCCTTCGGGTCGGGCACGCGGCGGCCGCGCTCCATGTAGAGGAAGTTGAACGTGACGACGTCTATCCCGCGTGCGGAGAGCAGGCGGGCGAAGGCGGTCATGAACGGATGCGTCTGCGGGGCGCCGGCGCCGTGAGCCAGGATCATCGTCGTTCCGGCGGGCGGTCCCCCCGCGGCCGGGTACGCCATCGCGCTGACGGTGTCGCCCGAAGGGAGCGTCACGGTGAACGGTGTCGTTGCCTCTTCCCTGCATCGATCCGACATGCATCACCTCCGCGAGTCCAGCCCGGACGGCCTGGTCCTTCCGGCTCCGCTCTCCATCGGTTGCGGTTCACAGAGCGTCCGCCCGTGGGCGCCGCCGGCCGCAGCCGCACCTCCGCGAGTCCGGCCTGGACGGCCTCGTCTTTCCGGCTCCGCTCTCCGTCGGTTGCGGTACTCGAAGCGTCCGCACCGTCATGCGCCGCCGTCCGCAGCCGCGCTCGGATGGCCGGACGTCCCGTGGGCCCGGCCGTCGGCCCGCCAGATCGCGATCAAGGCGCCGACGACGGCGACGCCGAGCCAGCGCCCCGGTCCGTCCACGAAGACCACCGCGCCGTTGACGATCATGAAGAGGAACGCGCCGCGCACCGCCGGCGTCCAGGCCCGTGAGCGCCGCGCGTAGCCGCCCGGCCGCATCCGCCACCAGAGCGCCTCGGCGGTCCAGAGGACGGTGAAGGTGTAGTTCACCCACAGCCCGCCGCCCCACGCGAGGCCCAGCAGCGCCTCGGTGCGCGCCGCGGTGTACGCGTAGGCGGCGGCGTGGCTCCATTCGTGGCAGGTGCCGAAGGCGGCGGCGACGTGGGCGAGGTACGCCGCGGCGCCGAGCAGCCAGACGGGCCGGGCCCACGCTGCCGCGGGCCGGCGAGTGCGGCCGTACTCGCCCGCGACGTAGAGCAGCAGGGCGGTCCAGATGGTGAGGACGACGAGCGGCGACGGGCTCGGCGGCGGCATCGATCGGGCGGTGTTGCGGAGGCGTGGATTCCGTGCCCGCACTCTACCATCGAAGGGGAGGCGGGATCCCGCCCGTGGCGGCCGCGGACACCGAGATCCGAATCGCCGAGCCGTCGGCGGGAACGGTGACCGTGACGGCCGGGCGGTTCAGGGGCCGGAGCCGGCATCGTTCACGGCGGGGCGGTATTGCGTTACAGTCTCTCTTGTCCGAGGACCGCGGCGGAAGGAGACATCGCATGACGAGGGACAACCGGCGCAGGGCGACGGGATACGGCGCGGTCGTGGCGCTCGTCATGGCGCTCGGCGCGCCGGGGGTGACGGGCCAGGACGGCGGCCCGCCGCTGGTGAGCCGGGCGCAGTACGACGCGTGGTTCGACGAGCTGTCCAACTGGGGCCGGTGGGGGCCCGACGACGAGATGGGCGCGCTGAACCTGATCACGCCCGGGAAGCGGCGCGAGGCGGCGGGCCTGGTGACCGAGGGGTTCACGGTGTCGCTGGCGTCGATCGCCAACACCGAGCGGACCATCGACAACCCGTGCCCGATCGAGTGGCGCATGGTCAGCGCCTCGCCGGGGGGCGCCACCGACACCGTCAACTACGCCTGCATCCACGGTCCCGGCACCACCCACATCGACGGCTTCGCCCACCGCTTCTTCGACGGGAAGATGTGGAACGGGTACCCCATCGCCGAGACGGTGACGATGGAGGGGGGCGCGACGAAGAACGCCATCCTCACGATGCGTCACGGCGTCCTGACCCGCGCGGTGCTCTACGACATCCCGCGGCTGAAAGGCGTCGAGTACCTGCAGCCGGGCGAGCGCATCACCGTCGCCGACCTCGAGGCGTGGGAGGCGCTGGCGGGGGTGGCGGTCGGCCCCGGCGACGCCTTCCTCGTCCGCTGGGGGCGGTGGGCCCGCCAGGACGAGATCGGCGGGTTCGACACCGGGGCGGAGGCGGCGGGGCTCGACAACCACGTCATTCCCTGGCTGCGCGAGCGCGACGTGGCCATCATCGGGTGGGAGACGCCCGGCTACATGCCGCAGCCCGAGGGCGACCTGCCGCGCCTCGCGCTGCACGACTTCGCCCTGACGATGCTCGGCGTGCACCTGATGGACCGCGCCGACTTCGACGAGCTGGCCGCGGCCGCGGCCGAGCGCAACCGGTGGGAGTTCATGCTGACCATCGCTCCGCTGCCGATTCCGCGCGGCACCGGCTCGCCGGTCAATCCGATCGCGGTGTTCTGATCCCAAACCCGAATCGAGGACGACATGATGAGACCGACCAGCCTGACGATGGTGGCCGCCCTGGCGGCCTTGACGATGGCCTGCGGCGGCGCGCCGGAAGAGCCGCCCGAGGAAGTGGAAGTCGGGGAACCGGCCGGGGAGGGCCGCATCCTCCGGGTCGATCAGCGGCTCGACTCGCTGGTGCCGCCCGGCGCCACCATCGAGAAGCTGGCCGAGGGCTACGTGTTCACGGAGGGGCCGGTGTGGATCCGCGAAGAGTCGCGGCTGCTCTTCTCCGACGTGCGCGCCAACGCCATCCACCAGTGGACCGGGGCCGACGGGGCGAGCCCGTTCATCGACCCGGTCTTCGAGGGCGACCGCGAGGGGCTGCGGTCGATCTCGTCGAACGGGCTGACCCTCGACGCCGAGGGCCGGCTCGTCATCTGCGAGCACGGCAACCGCCGCATCTCGCGGCTCGAGGAGGACGGCACCCGCACCGTGCTCGTCGACAGCTTCGAGGGCAACCGCCTGAACAGCCCGAACGACGCCGTCTACGGCTCCGACGGGTCGCTCTACTTCACCGACCCGTCGTACGGCCTCGAGGGCCTCGAGGAGTCGCCGCTCCGCGAGCTCGACTTCAACGGCATCTACCGCCTGAGCCCCGACGGTGAGCTCGAGCTGCTGGTGAGCGATCAGAGCCGCCCCAACGGCATCGCCCTCTCGCCGGAAGAGGACGTCCTCTACGTCGCCAACTCCGACGAGAGCCAGAAGGTCTGGATGGCCTACGACCTCGGCGAGGACGGCGCCTCGAACGGGCGCGTCTTCTACGACGTCAACGACCAGACCGCCCCGGGGGCGGCCGACGGCCTGAAGGTCGACCTCGGCGGCAACCTCTTCGCCACGGGTCCGGGCGGGGTCTGGGTCATCGGCTGGGACGGCGTTCACCTGGGGACGATCCTGATGCCGGAGGTCGTGGCCAACGTGGCGTGGGGCGACGACGGACAGACGCTGTACATGACCGCGAGCACCGGGGTCTACCGCATCCGGCTCGCCACCGGGGGGACGATTCCGGGCAGCAACCCGACGGTGGTCATGGAGACCAACCAGGGCGACGTCACGATGGAGCTGTTCCAGGACCGCTCGCCCGTCTCGGTCCGCAACTTCCTGCAGTACGTCTACGCCGATTTCTACACCGACACCGTCTTCCACCGCGTGATCGACGACTTCATGATCCAGGGCGGCGGCTTCCGGGCCGACCTCTCCCGCAAGTTCACGCGCGAGCCGATCCGGAACGAGGCCGACAACGGCATCAGCAACACCCGCGGCACCGTCGCCATGGCCCGCACCGCCGCCGTCAACAGCGCCACGTCGCAGTTCTTCATCAACGTCAGCGACAACGCGCGGCGCGGTCTCGACTACCGCGGCGACTCGGACGCCGAGTTCGGCTACGCCGTCTTCGGCCGCGTGACCGAGGGCATGGACGTCGTCGACGCGATCGCCGGCGTGGACACCCGGCAGCAGGGCAGCCACCAGGACGCGCCGGTCACCCCGGTGGTCATCAACGACATCACCGTGCAGTAGGGGGCGATGGGCGGCGCGCCGTCGCCGGGCCGGATCAGCCCGGCGGCGGCGCATCGGTCGTTGCGGCCGAAGGGGGGCGGATGTCTCTGATCGAACATCTGGATCGGCCCAGGTGGGAGGAGTTCCTTCGCAGCACCTTCGAGTTCGTGCTCTGGGTCCTGCAGAACGATCGTTTCCGATCCGTCGGCAGCGCCGCCGACGATCTGCGGAGTTGGCTGGCCGCGGGCGGCGTCGCGCGGGTGCGCCACCATCTCGATGAGCAGATGGAACGCCGTCGCTTTCCAGCGTCGCGACAGTCGGCCGTCAGGACCTGCATCGAGGAGCTCGCTCGGGAGAACCGCGGTGTGCTTCTGGAGCTGAGCCGTGCGGGGATCGTCCCCACCGTCGAGCCGGACCATCTCCCCGGCGTGTCGGTTGAGGATGTCGAGGATCTTCTCGGCCGTATGCTTGCCGGTGAACGCCCCTTCGAGGAATGGATGCACGCGCACGGACATTCCGATGAAGAAATAGCAGAGGTCTATCGCATGGTGGACCGGTGGTTGATGAAGGCGGGGACGGTGCAGTAGGCACGTGTCCGGCGCATCCGCTACCGGAGATCCGCGATGAGCCCGAGGAGGCGGGTGGCGCGCTCGGCGAACATCTCGTGCTCGCTCGCGATCTCGGCGTAGCGGCGCGCGAGGCGGAGGACGCCGTCGTTGTAGTACCCGAGGGCGGCGTTGTAGAAGGACGAGGCGGCCTGCCGGCGGACGACGGCGATCTCGTCGGTGCGCCGCGCGACGAGCCGGGCGCGCCGGTCCTCGGCGAGGTCGGGGTTCTGCTCCAGATCGCTCAGGTCGGCGGCGAGCCGGTCGCCGCTCGCCCGGAAGCAGAGGGCGGCGCGGCTGAAGGCGGTAGCCGTCTCGATCCAGCGGGCCTCCTCGATGTGCACGCGGCCGAGGTGGAACGCGGCGTAGCAGTATTGCGGGTTGATCTCGAGGGCGGTCTCGAGGTCGGACCGGGCGTCGTCGAGCCGGCGCTGCACGAGCGCGATCTGCCCCGAGAGCGCGTACGATTGGGCCTCGGGTCGATGGCCGATGGAGGTGGCCGCGTCGTCGCGGGCCCCCTCGACGTCACCGAGGTTGAAGCGGTTGTAGGCTCGCCAGAAGTGGGCTTCGGCCTGGTACCAGCGGCCCATCTCGATCAGCCGGTCGAGCAGCGGCACCGCTTCGGCGTTGCGGTCGAGGTAGCTGAGCGACTGCGCCCGGCCGAGGAGGGCGTCGCGCTGCTCGGGGACGAGGGCGAGGGCGGCGTCGTAGAAGGGCAGGCTCGCCTCGTAGTCCTCGACGGTGCGGGCCACCTCGCCCAGGGCCATGGCCGGCGCGGGCCATTCCGGCCATTCCTCGTGGGCCCGGGCGTAGTGGAACTCGGCCAGGGCCACGTCCCCCTGTTGCGGTCCGCGCCCCTGCTCCAGCGCGTGCCGGCCGAGGAAGAGCTCCATCTCCGTGAAGCGCGGCTCGATGGTCTGGATCGAGGCCAGGGCCACCTGCTCGTCGGCGCAGAGGGCCTGCCGGTAGCGGACGTAGACGGCGTCGTCGTGGACGGCGAGGACCTCCGCCAGCTCGGGCGGCTGCTCGGCCAGCCACTCGCTCGTGCAGTTCAGGCTGAGGTACAGGTAGGCGGCGAGCGGGTCGGTCGGGACCAGAGGCTGCAGCACCCGGTTCCAGCCTTCGCGGTCGCGGTCGGCGATGGCGCGGGCGTAGACGTTCTCCTCGGCCAGGTCCTTGGGAATCCCGACGTCCTGCCAGGGGGTGGTCGCCGCGATCTGGAGGAAGGTCTCCCATTCGGGGCCGGCGGAAGCCGTCTCCGCGTTTCCCGCGGCTTCCCTTGGTTCGCCGCCCTCCGCGCGCCCGTCGGGGCCCGGAACCGTCTCCGGGGAATCCCCGGTCTCCGTCGGCTGCCGGGCTTTCCCGGCCTCGCGCCCCGCCGGGCCCTCCGCTGCCTCCGGGGAATCCCCGGCCCCCGGGGGCTGTCGGGTTTCCCCGGCCTCCCGCGCCGCGGAGCCCTCCTCGGCCTCCGCCTCCCGGGTCTCCGCCGCTTCCCTGGCCTCCGCCATCTCCTCGGCTGCCGCGACCTCCAGGCCCGCCAGCACCACCGTCCGCTCGAACGTGCCGCCCCCGGGCAGCCCCATCTCGCGTTCGCGCATCCCGATCAGCAGGGTGGTCCGCAGGAGACCGGCGTTCACCGTCTCGGGCACGAAGCCCTGCCGGCCCACCTCTTCGTACAGGTCCCGCGCCTCGATCAGGCACCGGTAGCAGCCGCGCAGGGTCAGGTCCTGCGCCTGCGCGAGCTGCGCCCGGACCGCATCCATCGGGTCGGGCACGACC
Source organism: Vicinamibacteria bacterium (assembly GCA_022820675.1). GTDB lineage: Bacteria > Acidobacteriota > Vicinamibacteria > Vicinamibacterales > UBA8438 > JAJEEA01. Next base: position 21,229 of record JAJEFC010000094.1, read on the forward strand.
GGCGGCGGCGCGGTCGAGCAGGACCAGACCAGGATCGGGAGCGCGAGCGGGATCGTCGTTCGGCGGACGTGTCTCATGGCGGTCGCCCCGAAGTCTGCGCCGAGTCGGCGCGGACTCCTCCGGGATTCGGATCGGGCCGGCATCGGCGGCTCCACGCGGCGTCGTTCGGGCCGGACCGGTTGCTCCATCCGGGGATGATTGGCGTCGGCCGGATGCACCGACGCCTGTTCCTTGGACACCGTTTCCGCCGGCTTGGCCGCTCGCTCGGACCGTCTCCGCTTGACAGGGAACCGTCCGCAGCCGGATCTCCGCTTGTCGTGCGACGACCGTGCCCGGTCAGCAGCCCGTGGTGAAAACACCGCTTTGCATCGCGCCCGGAGGGCGCCGGCAAAGGGCCGAGGCGCCCGCCTGACAAGGCGCGAGGAGGGCGCATATCGGGCACATGTAACCGACGAACAACGCAAACCGGGCGCCTGTGCCGGCCACGGCGCAGACGCCCGGCAGGCACGGTTGGGCGGCAAAGGGCCGAGGGCGACGCTTTGCCGGGCGCAGGCGGATGCACTGCCGCTCGAATGCAGCGGGGGACTTTCGCCACGGGCTGTCAGAGCGTCTCCGCCAAATAGGGAATCGTCTGCGGGCCCTCCGGCAGCACGCAGACGCGGGCGTCGGGCCCCGAGCGCGAGAGGGCGTCGCGGGTGGCGACGGCGACGTCGTCTATGGGAGTGAGGTGCGCGGCGCGCACCTGCTCGTCGGAGAGCCCGTCGGTCTTGAGCAGCACGTCGGCGCGCTGCTGAATCTGGGCCTGCACCTGTACCTCCCACTGGTCGTGGCGGTTGTGCCCGGGGGCGTTGATCATCTCCAGCAGGGCGTCGGGGCCATCGCGCCGGGTGAGGATGTCCAGGTACTCGCCGTGGTCGGGATAGCCGTCGGCGCAGGCCGAGGCGCACACGATGGTGCCGTCGGGCTTCACCACCTGGGCCGCCGCCGACATGCCCTTCACCGTCTGGTAGAGGTTCTGGTCGAGCGGGTAGCCGCTGTTGGTGGTGACGACGACGTCGAAGGGCCGGTCGAACGCCTGCATCGCGTTCCGCCTGACCACCTCGCGCACCGCCCGGTGCACCGCGAGCAGCTCGCCGGCCGCGACGTGGGTGATCCGCCGGTCCCGGTTGATGGCGACGTCGACGCTGAAGTCCACCCCGGAGCGGGCGGCGATGGCCCGGATGCCGTCGTGGATGGGGTTGCCCTCGACGACGCCCCAGCGCGCGCGGGGGCTCCCGATCATCTCGGCGTCGTGCAGCCGCATGATCGTCTTGAACCCGGCCAGCCCCGGCGCGACCATCTTCGGGCCGCCGCTGAAGCCGGCGAAGAAGTGCGGCTCGACGAAGCCGGTGGTGATGCGCACGTCCGCCTCGACCCAGGTCCGGTTCAGCCAGACCGGGACGCCGCCGTCGACCTCGCCGAGGGACACGAGCTCGGCGTCGTCGAACGCGTCGTGGACGACGATGCGGTTGCGGTCGACGATGTCGGCGCCGAGCATCTCCACCAGCTCGTCCCGCGTCGTCGCGCGGTGGGTGCCGCTCGCGATCATGATCGCGATGCGGTCGACGGGCACGTGCGACAGGGCCTGGAGCACCACCGGCAGCACCGTCGCGCTCGGCATGGGCCGCGTGACGTCGCAGACCGAGATGGCCACCGACTGGTCGGGGCGGACCCGTTCCCGCAACGGCGCGCTGCCCATCGGCTGCTCCAGCGCCTGCCGAACCGCCCCGGCCTCGTCCGGCAGCCCGTCGACGTAGGTGGGCTCGATGACCGTCGTGCGGTCGTCGGGAAACTCGACCGGCAGCCCAGTGCGGCCGTACGCGAGATTGACGATCATGACTGCAGAGTCTCCGGCGCCGGATCGCGAAATCGCCGTGCCCGGCCGCCGCTCGGCGTGTGCGTCCGGTCCGAAAGGACGTCGGCGGCCGTCGACGCGCCAGCGATGGCGAGCCCATCGAGCATCGGGCTGTCAAGCGTAGCACGAGGGTGACCGATTGCCGGATTGTCGGACCGTCTGGTGCCGGAGGGGCGCCCGGCCGCCGGCGGATGTACGATCGCCCGGACCCGTGTGAGCGCCGTGGGCGAGAATGGAGCGGTCCGGTGTTCCGGCGGCCGGTCGCCCGCCGGGGCGTCGGTTCCCGGCCCCCGGGGAACGCATGGGCCGGGAGGTATCGGTGACATGAGCGGTTCTCCAGTCGAGATCGCGTCGTATTCGGATGCGGAGCTGGCGGCCATGATGGCCGACCTGGAGTCCGATCTCGTGGAGCGGAAGGAATCGTTGCGCGGCGATGCGTCCGTGAAGATCCGGCAAGCGGTGTGCGCGTTCGCCAACGACCTGCCGGACCATCGTCGGCCGGGCGTCGTCTTCGTGGGCGCGCGCGACGACGGTCGGCCGGCCGAGGCCGACGTCACGGACGACCTCCTGCGGCAACTCGCCGACATCAAGGCCGACGGGAACATCGTGCCGCCGCCGACGATGACGGTCGAGCCACGCACGCTGGCGGGCGTCCGCGTGGCGATCGTGACGATATGGCCGTCGGACTCGCCGCCGGTCCGCTACAGGGGGCGGATCTGGATTCGCGTCGGTCCGCGGCGCGCCCTCGCCAGCGCGCAGGACGAACGGATTCTGAACGAGAAACGGCGGCATCGAGACCCGCACTTCGATGCGCGGCGGGCGCCCGCCGCGCGGCTGGCCGACCTCAGTCTGCGGCGATTCGAGGAGGACTATCTCCCCGCCGCCGTCGATGCGGAGACGCTGGCCGGCAACGACCGGAGCACGGAGGAGCGCCTCGCGGCCGCCAAGATGATCGTATCGGTCGACGACCCGGTCCCCACCGTCGGCGGCATCCTCGTCCTCGGCAAACGCCCGCAGGACTTTCTTCCCGGCGCGTATGCGCAGTTCCTCCGGATCGCCGGCGCCGAGTTCGGTGACAGCGTCACGGACGCCGAGGTCTGCCGGGGCGCGTTGGCCGACGTCGTGCGCCGGCTGGATGACAAGCTCATTGCACACAATCGCACGTCCGTCGACTTCCTGTCCGGCCCCGTGGAGGTCCGGAATTCGACCTACCCCCTGGACGCCGTGCAGCAGCTCGTGCGCAACGCCGTGATGCACCGGACCTACGAAGGAACGAACGCTCCCACCCACGTGTACTGGTTCGACGATCGCATCGAGATCGGCAGCCCGGGCGGCCCGTACGGCGCCGTCAACGCCAGCAACTTCGGGCAGCCCGGGGTCGTCGACTACCGGAACCCGATTCTCGCGGAGGCGATGCGCGTGCTCGGCCTGGTGCAACGGTACGGGTTCGGCATCCCGGCGGCACGACGGCTCCTGCGCGCCGCCGGCCATCCCGAACCGGAGTTCCGCGTCGATTCGAGCTGGGTGCACTGCACGGTGCGGGCGCGGACATGACCACGGACGGGCCGCCAGAGACACGGCAACGCCGATGCCGCGCAGGTCGTCGAACAGGACCCAACGGAGATCGTGGTCCCATCGTCGGCAGCGCTCGACGACGGTCCGCCCGGGGGCGGAGGATCGGTGCCCACGTTCATTCCTGGGGCGACGCTACGCTTTCGCCCTGCGCAGGCTGCCGGGTCAGCACGCGCTCGAGCTGCGCGGCCGCCTCCTTCGCCCGGTCCTCTATCTCCTCCTCGGAGAGCGTGCTCAGGGGGTGGGTGATGACCACCGGCTCGAGGTCGTCGGCGCCGAGGGCGGCGCGCTGCACCTCGGCCTCCTCGACGAAGGCGGCGGTGACGATGACCGCCGTGGGGACGCCGCGCTGCTCCAGCCGGGCCGTGTCGTGCACACTGCACGACGTGCACGACCCTCAATCGCCTATCGCGGTGACGACGACGTCGTTCTCGGCCGCGATGCGGTCGAGGAGCGCGTCGGCCGCCTCGCGCGAGAAGCTGTCCTTGACGTAGCGGTTGACCGCGGCCGGCTCGAAGTCGTCGAGGGCGGCGGCGGTGTGCCGCAACAGCCGCGACGCGTTCCACTTCGAGTTGTCGAGCACCCCCAGGCGCAGGCCGCGGAGGGTCTCGGGCCGTGGCGCAAGCCGGATCTCGGCGGCGGTTACTGTGCCACGCGGGTCGAACACGATCTGGCCGGAGGGCAGGCGCTTTCCAGTGGTTCCCGGCATCTCTTGCTCCTGGAGTTCGTTCTCGCTGTCGTTCCTGTCGACCATTCGAAGAAAGGGCCACGCCTTTTCGGGGATCGAGGGATAGTGGTAGCAGCCATCGTGCCGGTACGATCTCGACTCTACGACGTTGGAGAATACTCGGTAGAAATCGCTCTTCGTCATCTCGAACGTGCCCTTCGGGGTGACGATGCGAAACCGATCCAACGGGTCCAACGGTTCGATACGTTCCCGATCGAACATCAACCGAGTCGATTCCCAAGCGTCAGCGACGATCCTGTTCTCCATGCGGCGCTCCCTCGCCTCAGATACCGCCCATCACACGTCTACAGCTCGCACGTTCCGTCGACGCACGGTGCCCGGCCGCCCGGCGGGCGGCCGTCGAGGGCGCGCAGGACCGGCGACGTCATGTGTCCCCAACCCGGCAGGAAGGCCGAGAAGCGGCCGGCGTCGCCGCCGGCGACGAAGAGATGGATGTCGTCGGGGGTCGGCACGATGGGGATGCGGGCGCCGGGCCGGCGGCGGTACCAGCGCGGCAGGTTGCGGTTGTAGATGCGGCCGTAGCGGCCGCCGAAGCTGATGTCGTCCCAGGTGTTCTCGGTGTGCGACCAGAGATAGCGCCGCACGTCGCTGCGCGTCCAGCCGCGGGCGGCGATGGTCGCGGCGTGCTCGGGGCCGATGACGACGGCGCAGGAGCCGCTGCTGACGGCGTTGTTGTGGGCGATGGTGCTCATGGCCGAGACGATGCTGTCGAGCACCCCCTCGGGGTCGTGGGCCACGTGGTTGGTCACGCTGTGGGGGCCCTCGGCCGCGATGCAGAAGACGGTGCTGTCCCCGGGGCGGTAGCCCTGCTCGACGTGGTACGGCGCCCACGGGCTCGCCTCCTCGTTCTCGGCGATGCAGAACGTGTACTTGCCGGGGTGGCCCAGGGTGCTCTTGTCGAGGTCGCCGGGCTGCGCGCCGCCGACGTTGAGCAGCACCAAGCGGACGGCGCGGCCGATGGTCGCGTTGGCCCGGTTGCCCGAGCCGAAGACGTTGGCGCCGGCGTTCATCCCGATCTCGGTGCGGACGGGACCGTTGACGACGAGCAGGGGGGCCGCCATGTGGGTCGTCGCCTGCACGCCGTGGAGGTTGAAGTGGGAGCTGCACAGGGCGAGCATCGCCGACCTGACCAGCGGCGCGTACGCGGGCCGGCAGCCCGCGAGCACGAGGTTGACGGCGAGGACCTCGCGGGTGAGGTTGCCCCACCGCGGGGGGACCCGGGTCTCGACCCGCTCCGGCTCTCCGCCGAGCGCGGCGACCATCGCCCCGACGGATTCCGGGGTCGGGGGGACGACGGGGAGGCCGTCCGTCCAGCCCTGCCGGAAGTACCACTCGACGAGGTCGACGGCCTCGGCCGCCGGGGGCGATGCGGAGTGCTCGGTGCTCATGTCGTCATTATCCGAGGCAGGAAGCTGTACGGCCCGCCCGCAGTTCCTCTCCACGCTGTCTGCGGCTCCCGGCCGTCCGACGGTCCGGGCCGATCGCTCCTCGCGTCGCGGTCCGGGCGCCGACAGGCTGCGGTGCTCGTCGATCGGGGAGTCCGCCGTCAGGGATGCGGCCGACGTGCGGGCGCCCGTACCGCGTCCGGCCCGACCGCCGCCGTTCACAGCCGCAGCCGGACCAGCGTCCGGACCGCGACGATGAGGTCGCGCCAGTCGATCTTCTTCCCGCTCACGTACGAGCGTCCCGAATAGCTTATCGGCACCTCGACGATCTCGATCCCCTGCCGCAGCACCCGCGCCGTCAGCTCCGGCTCGACGTCGAAGCGGTCGGCGACCAGGGGCAGCTTCGCGATGACGTCGCGCGCGAACAGCTTGTAGCACGTCTCCATGTCCGTCAGCGACGCGCCGTAGAGCAGGTTCGTCAGCCGGGTGAGGAACACGTTGCCCATCCGCTGGGTGAAGAACATCGGCGGCCGGGCGCCCAGGAACCGCGAGCCGTAGACGACCCGGGCCCGCCCCTCGACGAGGGGGGCGAGCAGCCGCGGGTAGTCGCGCGGGTCGTACTCGAGGTCGCCGTCCTGGATGATGACGTAGTCGCCGGTGACCTTCGCGAGCCCGGTGCGGATGGCCGCCCCCTTGCCCCGGTTGCCGGCGTGGTGCTCGACGGCGACCCAGTCGGGCTGGCCCTCGACCCAGGCGTCGAGCCACTCGCGGGTGCCGTCGGTCGAGCCGTCGTCGACCACCACGATCTGCCGGTCGAGGTCGAGCTCGAGGGCGAGCACGCGAGACAGCACCTCCGCGATGGTGGCCGCCTCGTTGTAGACGGGGACGATGATCGACAGTCGCAAGGGGATCCGCCGCTGGCCAAATCAGGGGAATTCGGTGACGTCCCTCCGCATGCACCGGCGAAGATCGTCCTCTGTCTCGATGACGTAGCTCGTGCGGTGGAGCTCCGGGTGCTCGTTGCAGTTTGCGTACCCTTCGGGCTCACCTTCGTGCTTCCCGGTCTTCTTGACCACCCAGGAGGCCTCCGGCCGCGGGTCGCCCAGGTACTGGCCCGACGATCGCTTCGGTACCCCGAGAACACCGGCGAACGCCTCGTACGTGCATCGCAAGCGGGCGCGATTCAGATAGTCGAGAATCGGCTCTGGAGACCAGTTCATTCTCAGGCCCTTCGTCGGGCAGGTCGCCTGCCAGGGCGCCCAAGCGGGCGGAGATCGCCAGCTCGACGGGTCCGCTCGGCGGCGACCACGGGACGCTGCGGCGCGGAGCCCTACTCGTCCAGCCCGAAGGTGTACAGCGTGTTGCCGATGGTCATCGTCACGAACTGCCGGCCGCCGACCGCGTAGCTCATCGGCGAGGCGTTGACCCGGCCGCCCAGGGAGATCTGCCACAGGGGGGCGCCGCTCTCGGCGTCGAGGGCGTAGAAGTAGCCGTCGACGCTGGCGCTGAACACGAGGTCGCCGGCGGTGGCCAGCACCCCGGCCCGGCTCCGCGGCGTCATCGGGAACTCCCAGCGGACGTCGCCGGTGGCCGGGTCGATGGCGCGGATGGCGCTGTGGTAGTGGTCGATGGGCAGCGGGGTCTCGGTGCCGCCGCCCAGATAGGTGTCGCCCTCGACGTACTCCTCGTCGCGGATGAAGAACAGCGCCTCGCCGTCGAACGCGTTGACGTAGAGCAGGCCGGTGCGCGGGCTGTAGGCGGGCGACCACCAGTTGGTGGCGCCGCCCGCGATGGGGGCGACGAGGGTGCCGGTGCGGCTGGGCGACGTGTTCGGCCGCCGGATGGGCCGGCCGTTCGAGTCGAGCCCCTCGGCCCAGGTCTGGTGCGCGAACGCCTCGCCGAGCAGGAACTCGCCGGTCGCCCGGTCGAGGGTGTAGTAGAACCCGTTGCGGTTGGCCCACAGCATCGCCTGGCGCGGCTCGCCGTCGAGCTCGATGTCGGCGAGGACGGGAATCTGTATCGCGTCCCAGTCGTGGATGTCGTGCGGGGTGAACTGGAAGTACCACGACATCTCCCCGGTGTCGCCGTCGAGGGCGAGGACCGAGTCGGAGTAGAGGTTGTCGCCGGGCCGGACCTCGCCGTTCCAGTCGGGGCCGGGGTTGCCGGTGCCCCAGTAGACGAGGTTCAGCTCGGGGTCGTACGACCCGGTGATCCAGGTCGGGGACCCGCCGGTGCGCCACGAGTCGCCGGCCCACGTGAGGTTGTCGGGATGGTCGGGCCCGGGAATGGTGTAGGTGCGCCACTCGAGCTCGCCGGTGCGGGCGTCGTAGGCGTCGAGGAAGCCGCGGATGCCGAACTCGCCGCCGGCGATGCCCGTCACGATGCGGTCCTTGACGACAAGGGGGGCGGCGGTCTTGCTGTAGCCGCCGCGGTGGTCGGCGACCTCGCGGTTCCAGACCAGGCTGCCGGTGCGGGCGTCGATGGCCACGAGGTGGGCGTCGAGGGTGCTCATGAAGAGCAGCTCGTCGAGAATCGCCACCCCGCGGTTGTTGCGGCCGCAGCAGATGCGCAGGTCGTCGGGCAGGGGGTGGTCGTAGCGCCAGAACGGCCGGCCGGTGGCGGCGTCCACCGCGACCACGTTGCTGGGCGACTCGGTGATGAACATCACCCCGTCGACCACGAGGGGCGTCGTCTCGGCGCGGTCGAGCTGGGGGATGTGGTGGGCCCACTTGAGCTCGAGGTCGGCGACGTTGCTCCGGTCGATATGGTCGAGGCGGCTGAATCGCTGGCTGTCGAGGGTGCCGTTGTACATCAGCCAGTTGTGGGGCTCGTCGGCCGCGTTGACCAGCCGCTCCCACGTCACCGGGGTGAACATGGGGGCGCCCTCGGCGGGGGCCTGGGCGTGGAGCGGCGGCGCGGCCGGTCCCGTCGCGAGCGCCGCCGCGGCGAGAGCCAGCCTGATGAACCCCGGAGCCGGGCGTCCGGCCGCTGCCGATCGCTCGGCCGCCGCGGGCGAGGTCCGTGCCGGGCCTGCAGCCTGGCCGGACGAGGCCGTTCTGGACCAGCGGGGTGAGTTGGGCCGGGTCATGGTTCCCTCCGCAGGGCGTGGCGAGCGGCCGGTCCCGCCGCGGTGGCGAGCCTTCATCAGCGTGCAGGGCCGGGATTCCTCCGCAGGGCGCAGCGAGCGGCGGTGACGAGCATTCGTCAGGGTGCGGGACAGGGTCATGGTTCCCTCCGCAGGGCGCAGCGAGCGGCGGTGACGAGCATTCGTCAGGGTGCGGGGCGGGGTCATGGTTCCCTCCGCAGGGAATAGAGGTATGCCACCAGGTCGGTCCGCTCCTGCGCGGTCAGGGTCGCCGCGTAGCCGGGCATGGTGGAGGCCTGGGTCCGCTCGTACGACCAGTCGCCGTACTTGGAGAAAGCCCGCAGGTTCTCGTCGGCGTCCATGATGCGATACGTGAAGGTGTCCTCGCTCATCCGCAGGCCCTCGACCGTCTCGCCGCCGGGGCCGGTCGCGGTGATCGTCCACCAGCGGGGGAGCACGCGGGCGTCGGGGTCGACGAGGTCGCTCTCGAGCTCGGCGGGGGTGCGCCGGTCGCCCACGGACGACAGGTCCGGCCCGAGGCGGCCGCCGTCGCCGTTCACCATGTGACAGCGCGCGCAGTCGCCCTTGCCGGCGAAGAGGGCCGCTCCGGCCGCGGCCGACCCGCCGGGATCGACGGCGGCGGGGGCGAGGGAGCGCAGGAAGGTGACGATCTGCCACACTGACTGCTCCGTCGAGTCCGCGCCGAGCCCGATCATCGCGGTGCCGTCGATGCCGTCCCGGATGACCCGGAACAGCCCCGCGTCGCCGTCGGCGCGCTGGAACCGCCCCGTCGACAGGTCCGGTCCGCCCACCTCCGGGTTCCCGGTGGCGTTGATGCCGTGGCACGTCGAGCACTGGGCCTGGTAGCTCTGCCGGCCCATCCGCACGTCGATCCGGCTCGTGAAGGGGTTCTCCGGCTCCTGGGCCCGCGCGGCCGCAGGCCACGGGACGGCGGCGACGGCCATCAGCAGTGCAATGCCGCTCCAGGGCGCGATGGTCGTTCTGTGCATGGATGATCCTCCGGGAGCCCCGCGGCCGACGTCCCGCGGCGTTCGAGCCGGCACTGCGTCGCGTGCGGATATCGGGCGGCTCTTCGATTGCCCGTACCCGAACTGCCGTGAGCGGGACACCGCCGACCCCGACTTCATGGAATGCGGCCGACACGTGCCGCAGCGGAGCGCGATCCCGGACGGTCGGTGCGTCCGGCGCCCTCGACCAGGGCGGTGTTCCCGGCAAGGGCTCCCATCGCCGCGCAACGCTTCGCCGGGGCCGGCGCAACCCGGCGCTTCATCTCGGACTCCGATACCGTCGCCGCCGCACGTGGCGTTGCCGACGATCCGCGACCCGCGTCACTCCGCTTCCGGCAAGGCCAGCGCGATGAGTTCGCTCGCCATGTCGTCCCAGCCGACGGTGGCGATGATGAACTGGCGGCCATCGATCATATAGGTCATCGGGGCGCCGGTGGTGCCGCCCGGCAACTCCATCTCCCACACCACCTCGCCGGTGGCCTTGTCGTAGGCGCGGAACATCTTGCCCCCCGGCCCGTTGTACCACTGGGGCAGGGCCGAGACCCCGGTGTTGCCGCCCTCGCCCAGGAACACCAGCGACTTCGTGACGAGCACCGAGGCGCGTCCCCCCTGGCCCAGCCGCGGCAGGTCGAGGTCGCGCAGCGCCGGATGGTTGCGCGGGCCCTCGCCGTTGGCGACCTGCCAGGCGATGTCGCCGGCGTTCATGTCGATGGCGGTCAGCCGGCCGTAGGGCGGTTTGAACATCGACAGGCCCTGCGGCCCCAGCAGCGGCGTGTACCGCTCCCGCACCAGCCGCACGTCGGCCCGCGGGTGCTCGGACGGCACGAGGGCGACGACGTTCTGGCTGTAGGCGGAAGGCACGTAGAGCATGCCGGTCTCCGGGTCGACCCCGGCCCCGCTCCAGCTCGCGCCGCCGGCGGTGCCGGGGCTGAAGATGGTGCCCTTCTTGCCGCCGGGCCGGGGGTCGAGCAGGATCGGCGCGGTGAACATGGGCCCCCACACGTACTGGTCCAGCAGCTCGACGGCCTCGGCCCGCAGCTCGGGCGTGAAGTCGATGAGGTCGTCCACCGTCACGCCCTGCAGCTCGAACGGCGGCGGCTTCGTGGGGAACGGCTGGGTCGGGGCCAGCCGCTCGCCGGGCACGTCCGAGGCGGGGACCGGCCGCTCCTCGATGGGCCACACCGGCTCGCCCGTGACCCGGTCGAAGACGTAGGTGAACGCCTGCTTGCTGGGCTGGGCGACGGCCTTGATCTCCCGACCGTCGACGGTGATGTCCATCAGCACCGCCGACGACGCGAAGTCGTAGTCCCACACCCCGTGGTGGATGGCCTGGAAGTGCCAGAGCCGCTCGCCGGTGCGGGAGTCGACGGCGACGAGGCTCTCCGCGAACAGGTTGTCGCCGGGCCGGTGGCCGCCGTAGTAGTCGTTGGTCGGGGTCGAGAGCGGCAGGTAGACGATGCCCAGCTCCTCGTCGCCGGTGGGGTGGGCCCACATGTTGGTGTTGCCGCTGTACTCCCACGACGCGCGGTCGTCGACGGGGTCGGCCCCCCACGTCTCCACCCCGAACTCGTTCTCGAGCGGAATCGTGTGGAAGGTCCACACGTGCTCGCCGGTCCGCACGTCGTAGCCGCGGACGTCGCCGCGGGGCGACTCCTTGTTGGCGGTGCGCTGGGCGGTGGTGATGTCCTCGACGAACGAGCCGATGACGACGACGTCGTTGACGATGATGGGGGCCGAGTTCCAGTAGAAGTCGGGGAAGGGGCGCAGCAGCCCCTCGCGCAGGTCGACCTCGCCGGCCTCGCCGAACCCGGGGTCGCGTTCTCCGGTGCGGGCGTCGAGTGACACCAGCCTCGGGCCGAGGGTCGCGAGCACGCGGCGCTCCTCGCCGTCGGTCCAGTACGCGACGCCGCGCGTCTGCCGCACCCGCACCCCGTCGCTCGGGCCGGTGTTCCAGACCACCTCGCCGGTGGTCGGCTCGAGGGCCGCGATGGTCCCCAGGCCCGTGCTGAAGTAGAGCAGGCCGCCGGCCATGAGCGGCGTCGTCTGCGAGCCGACGGGGCCGCGGGTGGTCTCGCCGTTGCGGATGGCGTCGGGAATCACCGGCTGCCGCCACGCGATCTCGAGATCCGCCACCGTCTCCGCATCGATCTGGTCCAGGGGCAGGTACTTGGTGCCGGCCCGGTCGCCCGCGTAGGCCGGCCACTCGACCGTCTGGCCGCTGGCGGGGAGCGCCGCCGCGCCCAGGGCCACCGTCCCCGCCAGGACCATGGCCCCGGCCCGCACGCCACGATTCGTCCGCTCCCGCATCGCTGTCCTCCTGGAATCGGCGCCAGTCTACCGCAATTGCCGGCGCCGCAGCCCGCCTGGCACTCGCGCCGGATGGCGATTGTCGCGGGATGGAGGCCCAGTGCCGGCGAGTCATCGCCCGGGGTGCGCACACCTGCCGATGGCGATCGAGATCGTTCCGGTTCCGCGGGCTACGATGGGAGTGTCCGCGTCCGCGGCGGTCGCCCGTCGAGGAGCATCCGGATGATGGCGATTTCGGTATCGCCGCTTCAAAATATCATGATGATTTGAAGTGTATGTTCAAAAACGCCGCCGCCTTCTCCGCCCCTGTCAGGAATTCCTCCTCCCGCGGGGGCCCGCAGCCCGGCCGGCGTCCGGCGGGTGCGCCGGACATCACGACCTCAGTCTTCGGACGCGGATCCGGTTCCGCCGGAAGACGACGATGGCGCCCTCGTCGAGGTCTTCGGCGACGGTGTGCAGATGCGCCAGGAGCAGACGCGCCTGATGATCCGGCTGGCGCGGCGACCCCTGCCGGAAGAGGATCAGCGACGGATAGTGCTGCTGCCGGAGGCTGAGCAACGCTCCGAAGTCCGTGTCCGCGGACACCAGGACTCGCCGCTCGAGAAGGGCCGTCTGGAAGACCACCTCATCTGCAGCATGCTGCAGCCCCTTGGTACGAAGATGGATGGCGTCGTGCCCGGCCGCTCGAAGAATGCGCGCGACCTCGGGAGAGAGGGCGTTGTCGATCAGGAACTTCATCCGGTCGAGAGCAGTGGGATCTCTCGCTCGCGAACAGCGTCCGCTGCGAAACGGAGGGCCTCCGCGACGTCCTCGGCTTCCAGATCCGGGTAGGCGCCAAGGATGTCCGCCACGCTCATTCCGTCGGCGACCATTCCCACGATCGTGGCCACCGGCACCCGCAGGCCTCTGATGCAGGGAACCCCCCCCATACGGGCGGGGTCCGCGGTAATCCTCGCAAACACCATCACCTCCACGTTCTGCGCATCATGACATGATGCGCTCATTATAGCCCGCTCTCGACTCGTTCCCGCATGGGCCGGCGGGCCGAACGCCGATTGACAGCGTCGCCCTTCCCCCGGATACTACGGCCGGTACAACAAAGACATGTCTGGACGGCGAAACACTCCCGCACTGGCGTGCACGGCGCTCGCGCTGGTCGTCGCGTCGGCCGGCGGCGCCCGGCCGGCCCTGGCCGGCGAGCCGGCGGGGCAGGCCGAGGCAGCCGGCGGCTGGCAGCGGGAGCTGCTGGACCGCTACTGCGTGACCTGCCACAACGGCCGCATGCGGACGGCGGGGCTGGCCCTTGACGAGCAAGACGTCGCCGCGGTGGCGGCGGCGCCCGCAGTGTGGGAGACGGTGGTCCGCAAGCTGCGGGCCGGGGCCATGCCTCCGCCGCCCCGGCCGCGGCCGGACGCGGCGACCTACGACCGGTTCGTCGGCTGGCTGGAGACCGAGCTGGACCGGCACGCCGCCGCCAACCCCGACCCGGGCCGGACCGAGGCGTTCCACCGCCTGAACCGGACCGAGTACCACCACGCGGTGCGCGACCTCCTCGACCTGGAGATCGACGTCGCGGAGCTGCTGCCGGCGGATGGCGCGAGCTACGGCTTCGACAACATCGCGGGAGTGCTCGGCGTCTCGCCGACGCTGCTCGAGCGCTACCTCGCGGCCGCGCGCAAGATCAGCCGGGTGGCGGTGGGGCGGCCCGCCCCCTCGGCCACCGCCGAGGTGTTCCGGCTCGCGAGCGACCTGCCGCAGGACGACTGGGTGGCGGGCATGCCGTTCGGCACGCGCGGCGGCGGCGCGTTCCGCCACACGTTCCCGGAGGACGCCGAATACGACGTCCGCGTCCGCCTCGCCCGCAACGCAGGCGACAACCTCGCCGTCTTCGAGGTGCCGCACACCGTGGAGGTGAGCCTGGACGGGACGCTGGTGCGCACCTTCATCGCCGGCGGGCCCCCGCCTGACGCGCCGCGCGACAGCGAAGAGTACCGCGCTTGGCGCGACCGGCAGCGGAACGTCGACCGCGACTGGGAGTTCCGCCTGCCCGTACAGGCGGGCCCGCGCGAGCTGCGGGTGACCTTCGTGCGGAAGACCGCGGCGTACCCCGAGACGCTGCGCCAGCCCTACCTGCGGCCGTACACCAGCATCACCGGCGGCGACACCCGGGTGCAGCCGTACCTGGGGAGCGTCACCGTCACCGGGCCGTTCGCGGCCGCGGGCTCGCTCCCGGCCGGTGACGGATCCCCGGCCGCGGCTGGCCGCGGGCTTCCGGCCCGCGACGGATCCCCGACAGCGCCGGGCCGCGAGCTTCCGGCGGGCGACGAGTCCCCACCGGCGGGCGTCGGGTTCCCGGCCGGCGATGGATCCCCGGCGGCCACCGGCGGCGGACGCCCGGTCGGCGGCGGGTCCCTCGCGGCCGGTGGCGGACCCTCGGCAGAGGACACGCCGAGTCGCCGGCGCATCTTCGTGTGCCGCCCGGACCCTGACGCGGCCGAGGCCGAGCAGGCCGACTGCGCGCACCGCATCCTGTCGACCCTTGCGCGCCGCGCCTACCGCCGCCCGATCAATACCGCGGACCTCGATGTGCTCCTCGGGTTCTTCGACGAGGGCCGCCGCGAGGGCGGCTTCGACGCCGGCATCGAGATGGCCCTGCGGTGGCTGCTCGCGAGCCCCGAGTTCGTGCTGCGGGTCGAGCGCGACCCGGCCGGGGTCGCGGCGGGGGAGAGCTACGCCGTCAGCGACCTCGAGCTCGCGTCGCGGCTGTCGTTCTTCCTGTGGAGCAGCATTCCCGACGACGAGCTGCTCGACCTGGCGGAGGCGGGCCGGCTGCACGAGCCGGCGGTGCTCGAAGCGCAGGCGCGCCGCATGCTCGCCGACGAGCGGTCGCGGGCGCTGGTCACGAGCTTCGCGAGCCAGTGGCTCTACCTGCGGAACGTGCCCGCCGTGGTCCCCGACGAGGACCGGTTCCCCGACGTCGGCAAGGGGCTGCGGCAGGCGATGCGGCGCGAGACGGAGCTGTTCGTCGAGAGCGTCTTCCGCGAGGACCGCGGCGTGCTCGACCTGCTGACCGCCGACTACACCTTCGTCAACGAGCGCTTGGCGCGCCACTACGGCATGCCGCGCGTCTACGGCAGCCACTTCCGGCGCGTTCCCGTGGCGCACGAGGCGCGGCACGGGCTGCTCGGCCACGCGAGCATCCTCTCGGTCACGTCGTACCCCAACCGGACGTCGCCGGTGCTGCGCGGCAAGTGGGTGCTCGAGAACCTGCTGGGGACGCCGCCCGCGCTGCCGCCGCCGGACGTGCCGGCGCTCGAGGAGACGACCGATGGCGGGGAGGCCCTCTCGATGCGCGAGGCGACGGAGCGTCACCGCGCGAACCCGGTGTGCGCGAGCTGCCACCGGCTGATGGACCCACCCGGCTTCGCCCTCGAGCAGTTCGACGCGGTGGGGCGCTTCCGCACCCGTAGCGCCGCCGGCACGCCCATCGACGCTACCGGCGAGCTGCCCGACGGCACCCGCTTCGACGGGGCGGCGGGGCTGCGCGAGGCCCTCGCGAGCCGGCCGGAACGGTTCGTCGGCACCCTGACCGAGAAGCTGCTGACCTATGCCCTCGGGCGGGGCCTGGAGCACTACGACGCGCCGGCGGTGCGCGCCGTCACTCGCGCCGCCGCCGAGGACGGCTACCGGTTCTCGTCGCTCGTCGTCGGCATCGTCGAGAGCGCGCCGTTCAGGATGAGGAGAGCGGAATCATGATCATCACCCGAAAGACGCTGCCGAGGCGCACGTTCCTGCGCGGCGCGGGGGCGGCGCTGGCCCTCCCGATGCTCGACGCGATGACCCCGGCGCTGGTCGGCGTCGGCGTCCGCGCGGCCGAGCCGGTGCGGCGGCTCGGGTGGGTCTACCTGCCCAACGGCATGGCGATGGAGTCGTGGACGCCGCCCGCGAAGACGGCGCTGGAGCTGTCTCCGACCCTGCGCCCCCTCGACCCGTTCCGCGACCGCATGGTGGTGCTGAGCGGGCTCGCCCAGGGGCAGGCCGAGGCCCTCGGCGACGGCAACGGCGAGCACACGCGGGCCACCGCGACCTGGCTCAACGGCGTCCACCCGAAGGAGACCGAGGGGGCCGACGTGCGGGCGGGGATGACCGCCGACCAGATCGCGGCCGCCCAGCTCGGGCGCGCGACGCCGCTGCCGTCGCTTGAGCTCGCCATCGACCGCGACTTCCTCGTCGGCAACTGCGAGAACGGCTACAGTTGCATCTACATGAACACCATCGCGTGGCGCGACCCCACGACGCCGCTGCCGATGGAGAACAACCCGCGCGTCGTCTTCGAGCGCCTCTTCGGCGAGGGCGGCTCGACGGCCGAGCGGCGCGCGCAGTTCCGCAAGGACCGCAGCATCCTCGACGCCATCGGCGCGGACCTCGCGCGCCTCGAGCGCGAGGTCGGGGCCGGCGACCGCGCGCGGGTGACGCAGTACCTCGACGCGGTGCGCGCCATCGAGCGGCGCATCCAGCTCTCGGAGCAGAGCGACACCGAGCTGCCCGAGCTCGCCCGGCCCGTCGGCATCCCCGAGTCGTACTCCGAGCACGTCGGGCTGATGTTCGACCTCACGGCGCTGGCCTGGCAGGCCGACATCACCCGTGTCTTCACGTTCATGCTGGGGCGCGAGCTGAACGGGCGCGCCTATCCCGAGGTGGGCATCCCCGAGTCGCACCACGGCATCTCGCATCACCGCTATGACCCGGTGAAGCTGGCCCAGCTCGCGAAGATCAACACCTACCACGTGTCGCTCTTCCGCGGCTTCCTCGAAACCCTGGCGTCGACCCCGGACGGCGACGGCTCGCTGCTCGACAACTCGCTGCTGCTCTACGGCGCGTCGCTCAGCGACAGCAACAAGCACCTGCACTACGACCTGCCGCTGATGCTCGTCGGCGGCAGCGGCGGGCAGTTGAAGGGCGGGCGGCACCTGCAGTATCCGCGGGACACGCCGATGACCAACCTGCTCGTCAGCCAGCTCGACAAGGCGGGGGTGCGGCTCGACGACGGGTTGGGCGACAGCACCGGCCGGCTGAAGGAGCTGGCGCGGCTGGCCGACGTGTAAACCGCTGGCCGACGTGTCGATCGATGCCGGCTGCGGGTTCGTAGCGGCGAGGGACGAAGGGCGTCCTCGAAGGGGTCGGTGCAGGGGCCTTGCGTCCCGGGCGTCTACGGCAGGTCAATCGGCGGCGGGGGTGGCGGCCTTGATGGCGTCGATGACGATGGCGCGCAACTCGCGGATTTCCGCAAGCAACTCGCGACGCAAGTCATCGATGCGGGCGTTCACGTTGTCGAAGCGGGCGTTCACATCGTCGAAACGGGCGTTCACATCGCCGAAACGGGCGTTCATGTCGTCGATACGGGCGTTCGTCGAGCACGACGTGCCGATGATGGTCCCGCAGAGAGCGGCAACCGCCAGGAGGATCGTGATGCGGTCGGCGCGGCTCATCCAACCATCGTATCACGGGCTCGCGGGGCTGCGCGGGCCGCGAATGAGGAACGGCGATTCGGGAGGAATCACGGCCTGGATGCACGCATGGCGTGCCGCGGGCGTCGTTGTCGTGGCGCTCGGCGGAGCGGTAGCGTCCGCGGCGCAGCCGGCGGACGATGCGACGCTGCTGCACCGGGCCGCGCACGCCGGCGACGCGGCGGCGGTTGCCGAGCTGCTTGACGCCGGCGGCGAGGCCGACGCCGCGACGCGTCACGGGGTGACGCCGCTGGCGCTCGCGTCGGGCGGGGGCCATGACGCCGTGGTGGAGGCGCTGCTCGCGGCCGGGGCGGACGCGAACCGGGCGTCGCCGGAGGGCGAGACGCCGCTGATGGCGGCGGCACGGACCGGCGTCGTCGGCAGCGTCGAGGCGTTGCTGCGGCACGGCGCGGCGGCGACGGTCGACGCCCGGGAAGGGTGGCGCGGGCAGACCGCGCTGATGTGGGCGGCGGCCGAGGGCCACGCGGCGGTCGTTGCCCCGCTAGTGGCGGCGGGGGCCGCCGTCGACGCGCGATCCGACGGCGGGTTCACGCCGCTCGCGTTCGCCGTTCGCGCGGGCCACGGCGCCGCCGTGGAGGCGTTGCTCGCGGCCGGGGCCGACGTGAACCTCGCCCTGCCCGACGGTACCAGCCCCCTCCACCTCGCGGTCGTCAACGCGCGCTACGACGTGGCGCTGCAGCTCCTGGAGCACGGCGCCGACGCGGCCGCGGCGGGACCGGGGTGGACGCCGCTCCACCAGCTCGTCTGGACCCGCCGGCCGAACCGGCACTACAACAACCCCGCCGCGTTCCCCACCGGGACCGTCGCCGACCTCGAGCTGGCCCGCGCCCTCGTCGGCCACGGCGCCGACGTCGACGCCCGCCAGACGGCGGAGCCGCGCGACGGCTATCGCAACCAGCTCAACCGCACCGGTGCCACCCCGTTCCTCCTCGCGGCCAAGGCCGTCGACCTCGACATGATGCGCCTGCTCCTCGATCTTGGCGCCGACCCGCTGACGGAGAACGAGGACGGCACCACCGCGCTGCTGGTGGCGGCCGGGGTCGGCATCTGGTCGTCGAGCGAGAGTCCCGGCAGCGCCGAGGAGGCCCTGGAGGCGGTGAAGCTGATGGTCGATCTCGGCGACTCGGTCGCCACCGTCGACGCCAACGGCGACGCCGCCCTCCACGGCGCGGTCATGCGCGGCTCGCCCGAGCTCGTCCTCTACCTGCTCGAGCACGGCGCCGCCCTGAACCCCGTCAACCAGCGGGGCTGGACGCCGCTGACCATCGCCCAGGGCATCTTCTACGCCAACCTCGGCCGCCGCTGGCCCGACATGGAGGCGCTGCTCCTCGGCCTCGGCGCCACCTCGCCCACCGCCCCCGAGCCCCCGCGGTGAGGGTAGCCGATCGCGCCGGGATCGCGCGACGGGGCACGGAGGTTCCTGGATGGTTGCCAGCAGGAAGAAGCCGCGATTCAAACCAAGGCCGTGCACCGTTGAGGTCAGGGACTGGGAAGGAACGAACCACAAGGGAACGTATCGGATCGAGAACGGAGATCTCTTCGTTTCCACCGGTAGCGGGTCAGAGTTCGTGCGTTCCAGTGCCGACAACGAGTTACATGGCCAAGGTGGTTGTGCTGGAATTGAATGGGCTCCACAGGCACGAATGGCCGGACGGTTGGAAGCCAGAGCGGTAGCGGGTTCTCACGCTGAAATCCTGGATGCGCTTCCCGCGGCTCCGTCTGGCTGCGGTTGATGTTCGTCATCTCCCGCCGGCTGCGGCTACCTCATCGCATCAGCGCCCGTAATCTGTCGGCCCAGCGCGGTCAGCCGGTACTTCTGGTTCCGAGCGGTGGGTGCGTCGGGACGGGTCATCTCCACGTACCCGTCCTGCAGCGCGGGCATCAGGTAACGCTGCCGTAGCGACTTGCGGTCGCTGAGACCGAGAGCGTGGAGGATGTCGCGCCGGGACATCTCCCCGACCAGGACGGACACCAGGCGCCTGACTTGGGGTGTGACATGGGGGGCTTCCTGGGGGGTCCGGACCGCGGCGAGAATCGTGTCCAGCATGAAGGCGACGAAAGGGGTGCTCTCGCCTTGCGATGAGCTCTCGCGGATGGCCTGGTAGTACTCGCCCTGCCGCGCGCGGACGAGGCTCTCGACCGGCACGTGGGCGAACAGGGTCTTCCAACGGTTCAGGATCAGCGTCTGCCAGAGCCGGCCCATCCGACCGTTGCCGTCCTCGAAGGGATGGATGAACTCGAACTCGTAGTGGAAGACGGAGCTGGCGATCAGCGGATGGTCGTCGGTGCCGCGCAGCCACGCCAGCAGCTCGGCCATCAGCGAGAGCTCATCGCAAGGCGAGAGCAC
>JAJEFC010000420.1 GCA_022820675.1 Vicinamibacteria bacterium
ACAGGGACGCGGACGCTACGACAGGAACAGACGCTTCGACAAACCCAGAAAGGACGTCTGGCTGAGGCCGCTGCGCAACAACTGGAAGCAGGTTCTCAACCGCTGAAACAACTCCCATCACCCTCCCGCCGAACGTTTACCGGCCGGCGTAAGCGTTTATCCAAGCCGTGATGGAGTGGGTCTCACTGCCGAGCGGCTCCCGCTAAACGCCGACATCTATTAGATAAACCGATATTGGAATGCTACTCAAGTACCGCAAACGCCTGAGGATACTACTGAACTGAATAGTGGAGAAAGTATTGAGCAGGACCAATTACGTCGGACAGGACCTCAAACTGCCGCTATCTAGGTGCTGTCATCACGGCTTGGATAAACGCTTACCGGCCGGCTTCGCGCGGGCGCAGGCGGCAGTGTTCCATCGCAACCTCGGCTGCCTGCGCCGGGAGAGCGAAGGCTGCGCGTTAGAGTAGCGGCGTGAGCGACTGTCTCCCGACCTCTTCTTAGCCTGTATCGCCGTCCCCGCCACCGAGGTACACGGTGGTGGCCGGGTGGCCGGCGGCGACGGCGGGGTCGCCATCGAGCTTGTGGAAGATGATGGTCTGCACGGTCCGGATACAGGCGGCGGCACAAGTAGCTGGAATCACGGGCCGGGTGGCGTGGCCGCATCGGCGGGGGGAGCGTGATCAGGCCGTCTTTGTGCATGGCCAGCATGGTCATCCGGGCCATCATTTCCTTGAGCCTGCCGCCGGGCTCAGGCCCGAAGCCACGCCGAAAGAAACCGCGAGGGGAAGCGCCGCTACCGCCGCAGGGAAACCGCCGAAGACGTCTGCGCGAAGCGTCCCGGGACGTAGTTCAAGGCAGGAAACCTTCTGGCATCCAGGGATACGTCCTCCGCCCCGAATCCCCGGGAGGGGTTTCGCGGCCTCTCGCGCCTGCTCCGGGTTTTATGGGATTCGCTCCGGCGCAACGGTTCCCGGACGGCTGCCGGCGCACGATCCTGGACGGCGAGACCACCTCGGGATCAGGAGTGTTTTCAATCCGGCCCGGAATCGACCTCCACACCGCTGTACCCGATTGCGCCTCATCGCGCCCGTCGAGGGGTACGGCCGATGAGCCCGCCGCCGTATTCGCGCTCGAGGTCGCGGTAGACCGTGTGCACGTGGTCCGCAGGATTGCCCCCGTCACTGCCTCCCCGCGCGTCGTTGGCGTATTCCATGATGACGGACGGCCCCTGTATGGCCCAGGAGACGTCGCTTCCGGCCGCGAGCGGTCCGCTCCAGGAGAACCGCGTCTCATCGAGCGCATCGGCGAACCGCTTCCTCTGCGCCCGCGCGTGGCGCGGCGGCATGAGGTCGAACCACTGCGAGGCCAGGGCAAGGAGTTGATTCCTCTGCGTCTTGTTCAGCATTTTGCAGGGCATGCCGAGAGGCTCGGGGACGACGCCGTCCCGGCCGGCCCCGGCCCGCATGGCGCCGCGCCGGGGGCTGATCACGGCCAGGCTCCGTTGTTCGGGCGTCAGGCCGTTCACGAATTCGAACGCGAGGTCCGTCTGTGCGCCCAGCGGCCGCATCTCCTCGCCCGCGACGGTGAATCTCCGGGGATACGTGCCGATGAAGCCCGGCGACATGGACCAGGCCTCGCCCTCGAGCGTGACGTTGAGCGCAACGTGATGCCCGTCGAGCTGCAGCGCCCACCGCGACCCGGGCGAGGGCTCGCCGAAAACAGAGAAGCGGAACGCCCCGATCCCGACCCCCGCGTTCGGCTTGCCGCCGATCACGGCGCGCAGGTCGTCGCCCAGCATGACGCCGCGTATCCTGTAATAACCCTTCTCGGAGAGCACCGCCGCGAGGAGGTCCAGCAATGCGCGGAGCTGCGGGCCGTCCAGCTCGCCCAGCGCGACCCCGCCCAGGTCCCCCCGGGCCGGGGCGTTGGTCCACCTCGTTCTCTCGGGGCTCTCCAGATCGTGGTGAGCGATGCGTCTTTGCGCGTCGTCCAGCGTGAGGAGAAAACGCTTCGCCGCCCGCGCCATGTGTTCGGGCGTATGCGCCGGCCGGGCCGGGCGCCAGGTCCCCAGGACGGCGCCGGCGCGGGACGCATAGCCCGCGGCTTTCGCGGCGGCGGTCCCCTCTCCGGCAGCGCCGCCCGCAGCCGCCGTCAGCGCGAGGAACGCGCAAAGATATATCACCCGAAACGATAGTCCCGTCACCGCCCCGGCCGGCTCGCGCATCCCCGCTACCAGCGCATGGTCCCCCTGAGCGCCACCCCGTGGACGGCGCCCGTGGCGTTCTCGCGCAGGTCGCCCTCGAGGCTCATGGTGAGGTCCTCGGCCAGGCGGAAGCGCCCGCCGGCGCGGTACGTCTCGCCGGACCCGGTGACCGCCACGCCCGTATAAGGCGTCAGGAGACCGCCCCAGGCGCCCACGCCGTAGCCCACCTCGGCCTCGAAGCTCGCGGGACCCGGCTCGAACGCCCCGGCCGGAGCGAGGCCCGCCGCCTGCGACCAGAGCCGCTCCGCACCGCTTCGGGAGGCGCCCCAGGCGGAGCCCGCCCGGAGCGTGAGGCCGCGTCCCTCCGTCCCCGGCGCGTATCCCACCGAGGCGCTCACCCCCCATTCCTCATAGCCGCTATCGCTGTGCGCGAGGAGGCCGCGCACCCGCACCTCCGTCGTCAGGCCGCCCGAGGCCCAGCGCACGCCGCCGCCCACCTCGAGGCCCGAACCCCGCTCCGCGTCGCCCGAATCGTTCCGGAAGCCCATCTCCACCGAGGGCGTCAGCACCGCGGCGCCCATCTTGAACGAGCGCGAACCCTCGAGCAGAAGCCGAACGCGGCTCGTCTCCGCCTCGGTCTCCGCCAGGCCCGCCGCGGCGTCCGAGCGCGTGTCCGTCAGGAGAAAGTCCGCGCGGAGGGCGAGCTCGAACCCCCCGGGCGCCCGCGCGGGCACGACGACGCCCCGCGCGCCGGCCGCCGCCATCCCCATCTCCACGTCGGCGTCCATCGACGACGCCCCCCCGGGCGTGAGCGTCATCTCGCCCGCACCGAAGCCCGCCGCGCCCCAGACGGAGAACGTATCGCTCACCCGGTAGCGCGCGTAGGGCCAGACGCCCGTCAGGGTGCTCTCCAGCTCGCCCGCGCAGCCCGTATCGCACGTGCCGCCCGCCTTCCAGGAACCGTCGCCCGAACTCCGCGAGAACGCCACGCCCACCAGCCACCGCGCCCGCTCGTAGTCGAACCCCAGCGTCGCCGTCGTCACGTCGCCGTCGAGTGAGAGGGCGTCGCGCGCGCCGCTGAACGAGGAGCGCGCGCCCCGGCCCCACAGCGACCAGCGCCCGGTGGACGCGTCCGCCTCCGCCGCCGAGGCCATGTGGAACGAACTCGCGAGCAGGAGGTCGGTCATCGAGACCTCGCGCACCGAAGGCGCCTGCGCATCCTCCCCGCGCATGAGACGGGCGAAGTCATCCTCACGCGCCCCGGAGCCGGGAAGCGCTCCCTCCGCCGGCCAGGCGGCGTCCAGCGCCACCTCGTGGCCACCGAGCGTCACCCGCGCCGGGGCGGCGCGCCCCCCGGTGCGCGCGCTCACGGCGTCGAGCACCTGCTCGGACACCGCGCGCCCGAAGCGCGAAAGCCACATCCGCTGCAGCGGGTCGTCGTTCCGGATGAAGCCCACCGCCTCGCGGTACCGCGCCGGCAGGACCGCCCCCTGCGGGTTCGAGAACCGCACCAGGAAGTACTCCATGCCCTCGTCCACCGCGTCGTCGAGGATGGGAACCCGCACGGACCCGAACCGCTGGCCCGCCGCGAAGGTGAGCGTGCCCGAAGTCGCCGTGTAGTCCGCGCCCGCCGTCGCCGGCCTCTGCCCGGTCCACGCGGGGCCCGCACCGTCCGCGGTCGCCCAGTCCACCGTCACCGCGTGCGGCGCCGCGCGCGCCAGGCGCACCGTGAACACCGCCGCGGCGTCGGTCCCCTCCCGGGCCGTGCTCCCCCTCGTCACGAGCTCCGGCAGGCCCTCGTCGTTGTCGGCGACCGCCACCTCCGCGCGCGCCGCATCGCCCAGCGTGTAGCCGCGGCCGGCCGCCAGCGTCGCCACGACCCAGCCGTCCGCCTCGTCCTCGCTGTCGTCCACCGTCGCGACCGTGAACGCCGCCGACGTGCTGCCGGCCGGGACCGTCACCGTGCGCGTGCCCGGCGCCGAGGCGAACGCGCCGCGCCCGCTCACGTCGGCGACCGACACCGCGACCGCGAGGTCCGCGAACGGCGCGTGCGAAAGCGTCAGCGTGAAGCCCGCCGCCCCGCCCTCGGTCACCGCCTCGCCGCCGGCAACGGTCACTGCCGGATCGCCGGCCTCCCACTCGCGCAGCGCCTCGGCGACCTCGACCCAGCGGGTCCAGCCCCGGTCGGCATAGGTCTGCGCCTCCGCCGCGCCCATCGCCGTCAGCGAGCTGTCCGACACCGGTACCCCGAACGCCACCAGCACCCGGTCCCAGCGGTCCGTGTGCGCCTTGTTCGACACGTAGCGCGGGTCGTCGCGCCACTCCTGGATCTTCTGGATCAGCTCGATGTACCGGCCGGGAATCCCCCCCACGCGGGGCACCCGCTGGTTGGAGTCCGCGGCGAGCGCGACGAATGCCCGGCTCTTGTTGGGGTCCCCCGTCAACGTCCACGGGGCGACTTCCACGGCTTTCACATCCGGCGCCCCATAGCCGCGCGTGGAGCCCGGCGGAAAGTTGTCCGTGTCCAGCGTTATGTAAAAATTCTCGGTGGCGGTCCTGCCGGTGTCCGGCTGCGCCACGATCTGGATCGACGCCTCCGTCTCGCCCCTCCTCATGAGGATGTCGACCGGCCTGTCCAGGCCGTAGTACGCGTTGGGGTGGTCAGGGTTCGGCCGGAAGAGAACGTCGCGCGGTTCGATCTCGCCGTACGTCACCGTCAGCGGAATGATCCTGTCCATCGGCAGGGGCACGGGTATCGAGACCGTCAACGTCGCCGTCCCTTCGTAGGGTATCGTGTCCGGCGTCAAGGACAGCGAGACCGGAATCGGGCCCCCCTGCACGACCAGGACGCTGTATGTGTACTCGAGCTTGGTGTGGCGGAGATACGGGTGATTGCGGTACACGCGGACGAGCACCTCCGTGTGCCGTTCCCAGAGCTCCAGCTTCCTGCCGCCTTCCATCGAGGGCGCCAGATTCAAGGTGACGCTGCTGCCGGATTCGATGGCCTGCGCCGGGGTGAGCGCCTGTTGTGCGTCGGTGAAGACCGGGCGCACCGCAGACCCCTGGCCCGGCACATAGCTGTGGCGTTGCGGCCTCACGGATGCCACCTGCCCGAACGCTCCGACAGCGGTCCATGTAGGTGTGAGCGTCACCGCGCTCGTGCCGTACGGCACCACCGCCATGTACCGCTGGGTCTCTCTGGCGAAACCGGTAGTCCCGTCGCCACCCTGGTCGGCATGGATCAGGCCCTGTATCAGCGTGAGCGGCGTACCCCCCGCCGACAGCGTCAGGCCGTCCAGACGGGGCGCTTCCAGCGGAATCTCCGGCAGCGTGGCCTGGACCTGCGCCCAGGCGCCGTCGCCGACGGCGCTGGTGGCGCGCACGCGCACGTCGTAGACAACACCGGTCGCGAGGTTGCGGATTATGTTGCCAAAAACACTTCCAGCATCAAGCGAGCGACTCACCCAGCCGGTGCGCGGGTCGTTCGCGGTCGTCGCGGCCCGGTCAGGGGCGGTGCTCCGCTTCCACTCCAGTTCGAAACCGGTGAGGATGCCTCGCGATGGGGCCAACCAGCCCACCGACAGCTCGCCATTCCCCACCACGACCCGCAGGTTGCGCGGCGCGGAGGGCGGCGTCGAGGCGCCCACGGCGCAGTTGCTCCCGATCCGGACCTCGACCTGGGTGTTCGGCTCCCATTCCAGCCCGGTGCCGTCTTGATTGATCACCCGGCCGCCGCTTCCGATCGAAAGCGCGACCGGCCCGCTGCAGAACTGGAGCGCACGCAACGCAGCGTTGCTGTTCGGGGTCACGTCCACCGTCAGGTTTCCGTTAAACGGCGTGACTCGCATTCGTGTGATAGTGAACGTGGTGCCGCCGACCGTAATGGTGTTGGGAGACAGCGCGCTGCTGCACAGGTTCCCGAGAAAGCAGCCCACGTTACCAGCGTTCGAACCGGTGCTCAACGTCGCCGACCAGGTGACGGCGGCGTCGGTCCCCGGCGTGCCGGTATACCAGCTCGACCACGTGCCCCCGTCGGCGTTCTTCGCCCGCACCCGGACCTCGTACGCCGTGCCGGACGTCAGGCCGGTGATGTTGAACGGAATGTGGTTGGCGCCCGCCCTCCGGTCGATGTTCGTGTTGCTCCCGACCGCGGAGGCGTCGCTCGCAAGGCGCCACTCGGCCTCGTAGGCGGTCGCCCCCTCCACCGGGTCCCACCGCACGCTCAGCGAGGTCGTCGAGGTGGGATGCTTGGAGACGTCAATCCCGCCCGGCGCCGCCAGGGCCCTCGGCGTGCCCGAGGCCTCCACCCAGACGCTTTCACCGAAAGGGTTGTCACTAATCGCATTCACCCGCACCCGGTAGGTCGTGCCGTTGCTCAGGCCCGTAACCGTGTACGTGTTGACGTTGTATTGGACGCCCCCACTGTGGTCCAGCCAGTGGGTTGTGTGGGTGTTGCTGGGGGTGCCCCTCGCATCTTGAGTGCCCACGGTCTGCGACGAGGTATAGTGTACCTCTGCGCCATCGGCGGTGGCGGTGGCCGACGCCGTCCACGTCAGGACCAGCTTCCCATTGCCCGGCGTGACGACCAGGTTCGTGACCGGCTGGATGACGGTCTGCGCCTGCGCGGGCGCGGCGGGGAGGAGCGAGAGCGCGCCGAGCAGCAGCGCCAGCGCGGGAAGGAGACCGGGGAGCCGGGCGCGGCGGCGCCCGGGACGGGGGTCAGGCTTGTGCGGAGAATCTAGCCGGGAAAGCCGGACGCAGTTCGGGCCGCCCTCTTCTTGGATGACGGATGACGGATGACGGATGACGGATGACGGATGACGGATGACGGATGACGGATGACGGATGACGGATGACGGATGACGGATGACGGATGACGGATGACGGATGACGGA
>JAJEFC010000266.1 GCA_022820675.1 Vicinamibacteria bacterium
GCCGTCAGGTAGACGCGGTCCCCGGTGACGGCCGCGCCGGCGAACACCGCGTTCAGCGCCTCCTGGCGCGAGATCACGCCGGGCTGCGCGAATGCCGCGCCGGCCGCGAGAACGAGCGAAACAACCACCAGCGCGCTCACCGCGCGCCCGCCTGCCACCCGCCCCGCGGTCGACCCCTGCTCCATGATCGGCGTTCTCCTGCTGCTAGAAGGCGTATCCGACGCTGACGTTGAACTGGTCGACCCCGCTGTCGACGGCGTTGCCGACCCACATGTGGTCCACCTTGAGCACGACGCCCGGGTTCGGCTTCAGCTCGATACCGAAGGTCGTGTAGGTGTTGTTCTTGCCCGGATCGCGGGTGAACCCTGCCGCCAGCGCGGTGTGGGTGTCGACCTTCTCGTAGCGCAGGTACGGCGTGAGCGCCACGCCGGCCGCTCCCGGCGACTGCGACAGCAGGTCGTAGCCGAGCTGCACGTAGCCGCCCTGCATCTTCTCGGCGACGACGCTCTTGCCTTCCAGGCCGAGCACCTGGTTCAGCATCGACGTGTCGTCGAGGCCGGCCTGCGCGAACAGGGCGCGAAAGTCGACGCCCCGGGCCTGAACCTGCGCGTGCACGTCGAAGATGTCGGTGCGGACGCCGTAGGTGCGGCCGCTGTCGTCCAGCACCTGGCTCTGTCCCGATCCGCCGGTGTAGAAGCTGGCGCCGAAGAAGGCCCCGGGGATGGGCGTGATGTCGAGTCGGCCGGTGAAGGCCATGTCGTCCGCCAGGGCCTTGCCGCCCTTCTGACGACCGCCCCGCAGGCCGGCCGACGAGAACTTCGCGCCGTTGAACCCGTTGACCACGTACGCGCGGAACGCCACGTTGTCGAAGGCGCCGTAGAACCCGCCGCCGTTCTCCCGCCAGGTGGTGGGGATGATCCTGCTCTCCGTCACGGGACGCTCGGCCCCGATGAAGACGGTCGGCTCGTGAAACTCGTTGACCAGCCCCATCGGAATCATCAGCATGCCGGCGCGCAGGCCGAAGTTCGGGGTCGCCAGGTAGTCGACGTACGCGAACTCGACGAAGATCTCCTTCGCGTGCTCGACCTCGATTTCCGAGTTGAACAGGAACTTGTCGTTGAAACGGTAGCCGGCGTAGAGGATGGCCCGCAGCATGTCGTACTGCGACGTCTCCGACGCGTAGTTCTCATACAGCACCTCTCCGTAGCCGGCGATCGACACGCCCGAGTCGATCGCGTAGGTCGACGCCGCCGACGGCGCCAGGCCGAGCGCGCGGGCCTGGTCTATCGTCACCTCGTTCTCGGGCTCGCCGCTTCGCAGGCGCTCGAGCTCCTCGGCCAGCAGCTCGATGCGGCGCTCGAGCTCCTCGACGTCGACCTCCTGCTCCTCGGTGTCCTGCTCTTCCGCCTCGCCCTCGGCGGGCTCGCCCGCCGCCCCGGTCGCCGGTTCCGCGACGGCTCCGGCGCCGGCGGGCACCAGAATGCCCTCGGCCGGCTCCGCAAGACCGGCCTCGTTCGGACCGGACGCGGCCGCGGGGGCCGCACCCGACACGATCAGAAACGCCGCCGCCAACGCGGCCAGCGCGCCAGAAGAACGTCCGATTGCCATCACGCCACCTCCATCACAATGCGGTTGCGTGGCGCAGGGCACGCCCCTAGAATGGGGCCTGCTGCAACGTGCCGCATTGCCGTGCAACCAGGGTCTGGGAACCGCGGGGCGAGCGTTCAGCAGGCCCACTCGGTGTTGCCGCACCGGGCGGGCCGTTTCTCTTTCCGAACGCCCCCGAGACACCGTCTTCGGCTCGGAGGGCTTCCCCCGCCGGGCCAGAGGCCAAAAATGAGATTTGATCTCAGTTGGCGATGGAGACTATATATCCGACTGATTTGGTCGGTCAAGAGAACTGAGATTTGATCTCACTAGAGCCGCTCACCACCGTGCGGCCGTGTCGCCCATAGGGGAAGCGCCGATGTATCCTGGCTCATCGCCCCCCTCGCATCCGACGCCGCACGCGGCGTGACGAGCCCGCCGCTCGCGTACCGCCGCATCTTCGCCTTCTGGCTTCCGCTCGCCGGCACGTGGCTCATGATGGCGGTCGAGGGCCCCTAC
The DNA here is from genome assembly GCA_022820675.1 of Vicinamibacteria bacterium. GTDB lineage: Bacteria > Acidobacteriota > Vicinamibacteria > Vicinamibacterales > UBA8438 > JAJEEA01. Next base: position 2,107 of record JAJEFC010000266.1, read on the forward strand.
CTGGCCGCCATCATCGCGCGGCTGCCGGAAGCCACGATCAACCTCGCGGCGTTCGGCGTGGCGTTCGCCTTCGCCATCATCATCGAGTCGCCGGTCATCATGCTGATGAGCGCCTCGACGGCGCTGGTCGAGGACGCGGCGAGCTACCGCGCCCTGCGGCGGTTCGCGTTCGGGCTCGCGGGGCTCGTGACCGCGGTGCAGCTCCTGGTCCTGCTGCCGCCGGTGTTCGACGCCATCGCCGGGCTGCTGCGGCTTCCCGCCGACGTCGCGGATCTGACCCACGGCGCGCTCGCCATCCTGTTGCCGTGGCCCGCGGCCATCGCCTACCGCCGATTCCGCCAGGGGCTGCTCATCCGCCACCATCAGACGCGGCGCGTCGCCTACGGCACGGTGATCCGCGTCGCCGCCATGTCGCTGACGGCGATAGGGACGTTCCTGGCCACCGGCCTGCCGGGCGCCAGCGTCGGCGCGCTGGCCCTGTCGGCCGCGGTCGTCACCGAGGCGCTGGCGAGCCGGCTGATGTCCCGGCAGATCGTGGCGGAGCTCCTCGACCGCCCCCGCCCCGCGGAACGCATGGCCACGCTCCGCCTGCGGGCTCTCGTCGGCTTCTACGCACCGCTCGGGTTGACGACCTTCATCGCCCTCTCGGCCCAGCCGCTCGTCACCTTCTTCATGGGCCGGGCGCGCTTCCCGGTCGAATCGCTGGCCGTGCTGCCGGTGATCCACGGCCTGACGTTCATCTTTCGCGCCGTCGGCCTCTCGTACCTCGAGGTCGTCATCGCGCTGCTCGGTCCGCGCCGCGAGCACTTCGCGCGACTGCGCAACTTCGCCGGCCTGCTGGCGATGGCCGCCACCGCCGGGCTGTCGGCCATCGCCCTGACGCCGCTGGCCGACGTGTGGTTTCGGACGATTTCCGGACTGAGCCCGGAGCTCACAGAGTTCGCGCTCCTGCCGCTGGCCATCCTGGCCGTCTTCCCCGCGCTGTCGGTCGCCTTGCACCTGCAGCGGGGGGTGCTGGTGCACGCCCGCCACACCCGCCCGACGGCCCGGGCGACCGCGCTCGAGGTGCTGACGGTGGCGGCGGCGCTGGCCGTCACGATCCACGGGCTCGGACTCGCCGGCGCCGTCGCGGCATCGATCGCGATCCTGGCGGGAAGGGTGGTCGGGGTGTCCTGGCTGGTTGCGCCCTGCGTCCGGGTATTGCGCGCCCGCCCCGCGACCGAAACATCTGCACAGGACGAAACTGACGCTGCATCCACGAGAGCGATCGGGTAGCCTGAGCAGAAAATGGCCTTCGATCTGCGCCAACTCTGGGTCACGGAGTGGATCGTCTGCGGCTTCTTCCTCTACCTGATCGTCCTCTCGCGCCTGCGCCCGCTCGCCCCCGCACGCCGCCGCCGCGTGCTGATAGTCGGGTTGGTGTGCATCGCGCTGGCCGTCGTGCTGTCGCAGCTCCGGATGTCACCGAGCCTGCGCATCGTTCGCGACTGGGTGCCGGCCGTCTATCTGCTGCAGGGCTACTGGCTCTGCGGCCTCTTCTTCCAGCGGCCCTCGCTGCGGCTCGAACGCCGCCTCCTGGCGTTCGACGCCTGGCTGTTTCGACGCACCGGACTGCGCCGCGTCGCCGCGCGCGCACCGCGCCTCGTCGCCTCGTGGTTCGAGGCCACGTACCTGCTGGCGTACCCCTTCGTCCCGGCCGGCTTCGGCGTGTTCCTGGCGCTCGGACACCGCGGCCGCGCGGACGCGTTCTGGATGGCGGCGCTCATCGCGGGATTCACCTGCTACGGCATGCTGCCCTGGATCCAGACGCGCCCGCCGCGCGCGCTCGCGTCGGACCGCCCGCTCTGGATGCCCCACCCAAGCCTGCGCCAGCTCAACACGACCGTGCTGCAACGGATGAGCGTGCAGGTGAACACCTGCCCGAGCGGCCACGCCGCGACGTCGGTGGCGGTCGCCCTGACCATCGTCACGGCCGGCGCCCCCGCCACGGGCGCCGGGTTCCTGCTGGTCGCGGCCAGCATCGTCGTTGCCACGGTGCTCGCCCGCTACCACTACACGATCGACACCCTGCTCGGCCTGGCGGCCGGCATCGCCGCCTGGGGAATCGCGTTCCTGTCGCTATAATCGGTCGCCTGGACGTCCGCGCGGCAGACCGCGCCGGCGCGGGCGACGGTGGCCAACCGGCCGCTCACCTGGAGGGATACCCATGATTCGCAGACTGCTCCCGTTCGTCGCGCTGACCGCCTGGCTCGCCGGCGCCCCCGCGGTCGCCGCCGCCGCCGACTACCACCACATCCACCTCGTCGCGACGTCGGCCGCCGAGGCCAAGGAGTGGTACATGACCCATATGGGCTGCACCGACTACGGCCGGCACAACGCCTGCGCCGCCGGCGACACGCTCATCATCTTCTTCGAGCGCGAGCCGACCGGCCCCAGCGTCGGCAGCGGCGTGGACCACATCGGTTTCTCGTTCCCCGACCTGGCCGCCAGGATGGCCTCGTTCGAGGCCGCGGGCATCAAGATTCTGGAGCCCATGCGGGAGATCGACGGCCTGTTCAAGCTGGCGTTCATCGAGGACCCGTGGGGCACCAAGAGCGAGGTGGTCGAGGACACCGAGTGGCTCGGCTTCCACCACCTGCACCTGCGGTCGGCCGATCCGGCGGCGGCGCTCGACTGGTACGAGCACATCTT
>JAJEFC010000127.1 GCA_022820675.1 Vicinamibacteria bacterium
GGTCATGACGCGGGAGACGCAGGAGGCGATTCCGACCGGCCGCAGCATGTGGTCGTACGCGCTCCTGATCCCGGGCGTGAAGGTGCACAAGCCGGACGTGGGCGGCACCGCGGGGGTGCAGCAGTCCGAGATGATGGGCCGGGGCGTCGACGCGTCGCACACGACCATCGAGGTCGACGGGATGATGATCAACACGATGATCAGCGACGGCCGGTACCAGGCCTACCTGAACCCGATGCTGGCGGCGGAGACGTCGTACACGACTTCGGGGCAGGGGGCGGAGACCCAGACCGGCGGTCTGCGCATCAACATGATCCCGAACGAGGGGGGCAACCAGTTCAGCGGGAACTGGTTCACGGGCTTCACGCCGGGGACTTGGCAGTCCGACAACCTGACGCCGCTGGCGCAGGCCCAGGGCATCCAGCAGGCGACGGGCGTGGGCCTCATCTACGACAACAACGGGGCCATCGGCGGCCCGGTGTTCCGCGACCGTCTGTGGTTCTTCTCGACGGGCCGCTGGAACGGCGTGAACAACGAGATCACGAACAGCGTGAACCCCGACTACACGCAGGGCCTCGACAACAACACCATCCACAGCGCGAACGTGCGGCTGACGTGGCAGATGACGCAGCAGCACAAGATCTCGGCGATGTTCGACAAGGTTCGGAAGCGCCGCTTCAGCAACCACGGCCCGAGCACCGACCTGAACACGGCGGCGTCGTCGTGGACCTCCCCGCACTACGACACGGGGACGGCGAAGTGGACGGGGACGCTGTCGAACCGGATGCTGGCCGAGTTCGGGTTCTCGCTGATCTACGAGGACTGGGACCCCGGCTACTACCGGTACCGCGACGACGGCAACCTGATCTTCCAGGAGAAGCCCGACGCCGGGTCGCTGGCGACGTGCTACGAGACGCCGTGCTTCCCCGAGGTGGGCTCGGCCCGTCACATGAACCAGTTGTCGCCGGCGATGGGCGGCGACCCCTGGTACAGCCAGGTGCCCGTCTGGGACAACCGGAAGGACATTCTCTACTCCGCCAAGGGCGGTGGCGAGAACAACAACTACACGCACCGCTGGGCCTACCAGAGTGCGCTGTCCTACGTGACCGGCTCGCACAGCTTCAAGTTCGGGATGAACTTCTCGAACGGCCACAACCGGCACACGAACAACAGCAACGGCAACATTCATCTCTTCTACGACGACGGCATCCATCCCCTCGCCGACGATCTCAACTCGCCGGCGTACATCCAGACCCAGCCGATGCTCTACGGCGTGCCCTGGTTCACCTGCGAGCACCCCAAGGCGGTGGCGAACGAGGAAGCGGGCACCACTCAGGGGAACTGCGGCCTGATGGGCGCGCCCGACTACGCGACGGTCTACAACCATCCGTCCAACCTGTCGTACAAGCTCGACTACAACGGCGGCTTCTACGCGCAGGACTCGTGGACCATCGACCGGCTGACCCTCAACTACGGCATGCGCATGGACTTCGCGGCGATCTCGGTGCCCGAGGCGCCGAAGGGCGCGGGCCGGTTCGTGCCGGCGCAGCTCCAGCCGGGGCGCCTTCAGAGCGAGCTACCGACGTTCGGCCCCGACTTCTCGCCGCGGCTGAGCGTGGCCTACGACGTGTTCGGCGACGCCCGGACGGCGCTGAAGTTCGGCTGGAACCGGTACGTCCGCGACATCGGGGGCACCCTCGCCGCCCGCTACGCGTACGGGTTCTCCGGCGGGGACAACCGCGACTGGTGGAATGCCACATGAACGCCGCGGGTGACGCCTGCTCGGGGATGAACCCCTACGGGAGCAACCTCGACGGCGTCGCCCAGAACTGGGAGATCGGGCAGCGGTCGTCGGATACGTTCGGGTCGATCACCGACCCCACCCGGACCCCCGACATCACCGCGCGCGAGTACAACCGCATCTGGACCGTCGGCATCCAGCAGGAGGTCTTCCCGGGCATCTCGCTGAGCGGCGAGTACCGGCAGCGCTCGTTCCACAACACGTGGTGGGACGACAACCCGAACTGGGAGTTCTCGCACTTCGGCGCCGACGCGATGGGCAACCCCCTGCCCGAGTTCGCGGGCATCCGGCACTTCGAGGTGGCGCGGCCGTACCCCTACGTGGGTCACTTCACCGCGTTCAGCGTCGACCCGTCGGTGCGGACCAACCAGGTCGGCTTCACGGACCGCACGCGGGGCCCGGGCTTCACCAACGTGTACCGGGGCTTCGAGCTGAGCCTCCAGGGCCGGCTGCCCGGCGGCGGCACCCTGTTCGGCGGCTGGTCGATGGAGGACACGGGCCGGACGTCGATCTACGGCTACGACACCAACAGCGGGGCCGGCAGCCGCTACGGCGGCGAGGTGAACGCCTGCTCCGACATCATCGAGCGGGGCGACGAGCCGCACCAGCTCCGGTTCTGCGACGCAAGCTCGTATCCGCGGCCGTTCCGGAACGAGTTCAAGCTGTCGGGCACGCAGCCGTTCTCGATGCCGCTCGTCGGCGACATGCAGATGGGCTTCTCGCTGCAGGCGTATCCGGGCGGCCTCGGCGACTGGGGCGGCCTGCAGGAGGGCTTCAGCATCAGCCGCACGTCGAGCAACCACAAGTACAACTCCTACTCCGAGGAGTTGTTCGGGCAGCCCGGCCACTGCGTGGCGCCGTGCGTGCTCGGACAGAGGATCGTGCCCGACAACATCACCACGGTCGAGCGGAGCACGTCGGGCGCGTGGTACCCGATGGTCCCGCTGAGCAGCGTGAAGTTCCTGCCGTACTGGACGCAGCTCGACGTGAACATCCAGAAGGTGTTCAACATCGGGAGCTGGCGCTACGACACGCGGTTCTCGTTCTACAACGTGCTCAACAACGGCCCTGTCCTCGAGCACACGGGGTCGCGCAACGCGAGCGGGAGCACCGGCGCCGACTACCAGGCCCTGAGCGCCTGGGAGCGCGGCAACCGGATGCTGGAAGGCCGCGTCATCCAGTTCGCGGTCACCATGCGCTTCTAGTGCACGGTCGACGCCGCCTGCTTCGGCGGGCGGCGACTCCTGCCTTCGTTCCGGAGCCGGGAGAGAGCCCTTCTCTCCCGGCTCTTTTTTCTTGCGCCGCGGACCGCCGTCGGCAGAGGGTGGAGCGGGCGCAGCCGGGGAAGAGCGGTCGTTGCCGTCGGGGGCGGCATGGCCTACACTGAGTGAAGTGGTCTCGGACGTGTTCAAGCCCGGCAACGGCGCATTCCCGCCGGCGCTCACCGGACGCGAGCGCGAGCAGGCGGTATTGACGCGGACTCTGGCCAGCCTGTCCGGTGGCCAGGCCCCGCCGCACGACATCGTGCTGACGGGCCCGCGCGGCAACGGCAAGACGGTGCTGCTTCACTGGTTCGAGCGCGCCTGCCGCGATGCCGGCGGCGTGGACGTCGAGCGGTTGGCGCCCAGCGAGGTGCGGACCGGGGAGGCGTTGGTCGGCCGGTTGCTGCCGCCGACCGGGATCAGGAAGCTGCTGCCCGCGCGACTCAGCGTCGGCGTCACCGGCGTCGGGAGGGCCGAAACGGCGACGGCGACCTGTTCATGACCCACGTCAGCGCCGAGACGAACACGTCCTACGTCCGGTGACCAACAACAACGGGCCGGCGCGCCTCCTGATCAACGCGGTCGGCCACCGGCGGCACGGCGTGGGGCTGCGCCTGGTCGGCGGGCCCGGGGCCCCGCGCGACATGCTGGACGTGCGGGTCGGGGTGTTCCCGGCCGGCGGCGGGCCCCCTTCATGGCGAGCCGCGCCTACCCTGCAAGTGACTCAGTGCGAGCCGTGCCAGCAGTCCGGACCGCGTGGTTCCCTCCCGGCGGGCCGCCTCATCGAGCGGCCCCACGATACGAGCCGGCAACGTGATGTTCAGCCGCGCCGCTCGGTCGGGCGCCGGGTCCGGGGGCTCGACTTCGACGACGGCGACCCTGCCGCCTTCCGGGTCGATGCTGACGGACGGCGCGGGCACGGGCTCGCCGTACGCCTGCGCGCATTCGATCCACGCCTGGACGGCTTCGACGGCGCCGGCGAGTGCTTCCGCGGTCGTGTCGCCTACCGACGTGCACCCGGGCAGGTCCGGCACCGTGACCCCCACCGGCCCATCCGGCCGATCCTGATGGAGCACCGCGAGGTAGCGCATTACTTTCTCCCTTCCCACGTCCAGCGCGCCGCCCGGTAGATGTTACGCATCGCCAATCGGGATGTCGTGGCGCGGATGCGCCACGACCACGAGGCCCGCCCGGTTCGGCCGGCGGAACACGTGATGACTGCCGCGTACGCGATCCAGCTTCCAGCCCTCACGCTTCAGCCGCTTGATGATGTGTGCGCTATCGATACACATAGTATACGTACTACACAGTCGGAGATGCGAGGGTCCGGGCCGACTCTGCGGGGGCTTCGCTGGACGGCAACAGCTCCACCTGACCGGCGCCGCGCGGCGGTTCGCATCCCGGGTCGCCAGCTCGCCTTTCAACAGCCTCTCCAGCAGCTCCACCTGACCGGCGCCGCGCGGCGGTTCGCATCCCGGGACGACATCGTGTCCGTCAAGGGAGGATCGCGGGGCGTCGTCGCCCTGAGCGACCACCGCGCGCGGAAGCGTTCAGAAGCAGCCGGAACGGCTCCATGCTGATCGCGCGTGGGCACGGACCTGACAAGTCGCCTCGACAAGCTGGACGATGCTCTGGCGACGTTCGAGCGGGCGCGCCGTAGCGCCGTTGCCGTCGCTGGCGGCTTGGCCTACACTGAGTGAAGTGATCCCGGACGTGTTCAAGCCCGGCAGCGGCGCGTTCCCGCCGGCGCTCACCGGACGCGAGCGCGAGCAGGCGGTATTGATGCGGTCTCTCGCCAACCTGTCCGCCGGCGAGGCCCCGCCGCACGACATCGTGCTGACGGGCCCGCGCGGCAACGGCAAGACCGTGCTGCTTCACTGGTTCGAGCGCGCCTGCCGCGATGCCGGCGGCGTGGACGTCGAGCGGATAGCGCCCAGCGAGGTGCGGACCGGGGAGGCGTTGGTCGGCCGGTTGCTGCCGCCGACCGGGATCAGGAAGCTGCTGCCCGCGCGACTCAGCGTCGGCGTCACCGGCGTCGGGAGGGCCGAATGGCCGGCGTCGGGCCCATCCGAACGGAGCCTGACGAAGGGACTGGTCGCCCGGTGCCGCCGGAGACCGCTGGTCGTCCTGGTGGATGAAGCGCATACGCTCGATCTCGACGTTGGACGCCTGTTGCTGAACGCCAGCCAGAGCGTTCGCGCCGACGCTCCCTTCCTGCTGATCCTGGCCGGTACGCCGGGGCTGGCGGAGCATCTCGGCGCCATGAACGCGTCCTTCTGGGACCGGTTGGACGATGGATGCCTGGGCATCGGTCGGCTGAGCGGCACGGCTGCCCGGGCCGCCCTGGCGGAGCCGCTGGCGGCCCACGACGTGACCATCGACGCCGAGGCCCTGGCTGAGGTGGTGGAGGAGAGCCAGCACTACCCGTACTTCATCCAGATCTGGGGGCGCGCCCTGTGGCGGCAGCGCACGACCACCGGCGCGACCCATCTGACCGCCGTCCACAGCAGTGCGGCGCGGCGCGACGTGGTCGCCCGCGTTGCGGACTACTACGAAGTTCGCTATCTCGAGCTGGATCGATCAGGCCGTTTGGCCGTGGCCGAGCACGTGGCCGCCAGAGCCAGGTGTTGCCCCACGTTGTCCTACGAAGAGCTGAAGGCTGCCGTCGCCCAGGGTCTCGCGCCGGACCCGCCCCGACAGGCGGTGCACGAGGCACTGGCCGACTTGCAGCGTCTGGGTTTCGTCTGGCGTCCGCCCGGACAGGCGCCGCCGGCTCGCTACGAGCCCGGCATTCCGTCGCTGATGGATCACGTGCTCGGCCACGCCTCGCCTTCTCCAGGTTCCGGTGTGCCGGCCGCGGCGGGGGTGCGCGACGGATGAGGCCGGGGATTGCGGAACGGCCGGCGGTTCGAGCGAGACTCCCGGCCTGGGGGCTGGCCGCCCTCGCGGCCGCCTGCGGGCCGCCGACGGGATCCGCGCCGGGCGCTTCCGTCGATGCGACCCCCGCGGCCGGGGCCGCGGCCGGCGAGGCGTGGTTCACGGACCGCGCGGCGGCGGCGGGCATCGACTTCGTCCACTTCAACGGCATGTCCGGCGAGTACTACTTCAACGAGGTCCTCGGCTCGGGCGGGGCCCTGGTCGACTTCGACAACGACGGCGACCTCGACGTCTACCTGCTTCAGGGGCAGATGCTGGGGCCCGGCCGGACCCTGGACGACGCCCTCTTCCCGCCGTCGGCGGGGCGGCCCCTGACCGACCGCCTCTACCGTAACGATCTCCAGGTCGGCGCGAGCGGCCCCGGCATGCTCCGTTTCACCGACGTGACGGCGGGGAGCGGCCTCGACGTCGCCACCTACGGCATGGGGGTGGCCGCGGGAGACTTCGACAACGACGGCTGGACCGACCTCTACCGCACGCGGCAGGGGCCGAACCAGCTCTTCCGGAACAACGGCGACGGCACGTTCACCGACGTCGGCGCGGCCAGCGGCACCGACGACCCGCTGTGGGGCGTGGCCGCCTCGTTCGTCGACGCCGACCACGACGGCCGGCTCGACCTCTACGTGGGCAACTACGTCGACTACGAGCCGGGCGACGGCGACCGGTGCCGGACCGCGACCGACGAGCCGAGCTACTGCGCCCCGCAGAGCTATCCCTATCAGCCCGATCGCCTCTACCGGAACCGCGGGGACGGCACGTTCGACGACGTGACGGCCGAGGCGGGCATCGACAGGGCGTTCGGCCCCGCCCTCGGGGTCGTCGCCGCGGACCTGAACGCGGACGGCCTGGTCGACATCTACGTCGCCAACGACGGCGAGCCCAACCAGTTGTGGATGAACGAGGGCGGGTGGCGCTTCCGCGACGACGCGCTGCTCGCCGGGGTGGCCGTCAACGCGGTCGGGGCGGCGGAGGCGAGCATGGGCGTCGACCTCGGCGACGTCGACGGCGACGGCGACGGCGACCTGTTCATGACCCACGTCAGCGCCGAGACGAACACGTTCTACGTCAACGACGGCTCGGGGTTCTTCGCCGACCGGAGCGCCGAGGCGGGGCTGGGGGCGCCCAGCCTGCCGTACACCGGCTTCGGCGCGGCGTGGTTCGACGCCGACAACGACACGTGGCTCGACGCCCTCGTCGTCAACGGCGCGGTGCGGACCATCGAGGCCCTCGCCCGCGTGGACGACCCCTTCCCCCTGCACGAGCCCAACCACCTGTTCCGCAATCTCGGCGGCGGCCGGTTCGAGGACATCTCGGGCCGCGCCGGCGAGGTGTTCACGCTCTCGGAGGTCAGCCGCGGGGCCGCCTTCGGCGACGTCGACAACGACGGCGACGTCGACGTGCTGGTGACCAACAACAACGGGCCGGCGCGCCTCCTGATCAACGAGGTCGGCCAGCGCCGCCACTGGCTGGGGCTGCGCCTCGTCGGCGGGCCCGAGGCCCCGCGCGACATGCTGGGGGCGCGGGTGGCGGTGTTCCCGGCCGGCGGCGGGCCGCCCCTCTGGCGCCGCGCCCGCGCCGACGGCAGCTACGCGTCGGCCAACGACCCGCGCGTGCTGGTGGGCCTCGGCGAGGCGGCCGTGGTGGAGCGCGTGCGGGTGATCTGGCCGAGCGGCCGGACGGAGGAATGGACCGGCGTCGAGGTCGACGGCTGGACGACGCTGGCGGAGGGCACGGGCGCAGCAGGGAGTTCGCGGTGATGGAGAGACGGTCGCGTCGGCTCTCGGCGAACGCCCCCCGGGCGCGGTGCAACGCGGGCCTTCGCCGCGGGCTGGCGGGGACGGCCATGTGGCGCACGTTGCTGCCGTGCGGCGTGCTCGCGGCCTCCCTGGTGGCCGCGTGCGGGTCGCCCGGTGTCGCCGTCGACGACGCCGATATTCTGCCGGTGGAGCTGCCCGACCTGTCGGGCATGCACGAAGCGGTCCAGGGCCAGCTTCGCGACGCCCACCGCGCGCTGGAAACCGCCGCCTCGTCCGGACCCGGTGAGCTCGCGGACGCCTACGGCCGCCTGGGCATGCTCCTGATGGCCGGCGAGTACCACGACGCGGCGGAGGCCTGCCTCCTGAATGCGCGCCGGCTCGCGCCCGAGAGATTCCGGTGGGCCTACTACCTGGGGCACGTCTACGAGCGGGGCGGAGACCTGGAAGAGGCCGTCGGCGCCTTCGAGCAGGCGCACGACCAGCGGCCCCGCGACTTCGCCACCCTGTTCTGGCTCATCAACGTCAACGTCGACCTGGGCCGCTGGGATGCCGTGCAACCGCTGCTGGAACGGGCGCGCGCGCTCCAGCCGGGGTCCGAGGCGATGCGGTTCCAGCTCGGGCGGGCGGCCCTCGCGGCGGGAGACCATGCGGCCGCCGTCGACCATCTCGAGGCGGTCCTGCGCCAGAACCCCGCCGCCACCGTCGTGCACTACCCGCTGGGCATGGCCTACCGCGGCCTCGGCGACCTCGATCAGGCCCGCCAACACCTCGATCGGAGCGGCGAGCGCACGGACGGCGGCTACTCCGCCGGCGTCGGGGTCTCCATGCCCGACTCCCTGATGGAAGAGTTGCGGAACGCGCTTCGCAGCCCCCAGCGCCATCGGACCCTCGCGCTGCAGGCCGACGCCGGCGGCGACCGCGAGGAAGCGGTCCGCCAGTTCCGCCTCGCCGTGGAGCTGGAGCCGGAAGACGCCGACCTGCAGCTCAGCCTCGGCATGGCCCTCGACCGGGCGGGGCGCGCCCGCGAGGCCTTCGTCGAGCTCGAGGCCGCCCTCCGGCTCGACCCGCGGTCGGCCCAGGCCAACTACATGGTCGGCACCCTCCTCGAGCGGGCAGGCAGGGACGCGGAGGCCATGGCGCGCTACGCCGCCGCCGCCGAGCAGGCCCCGGAGTCGGTCGAGGCGCAGCTTCGCCTCGCCGACGGCTACAGCCGGGCGGCGCGGGTGGGCGAAGCGCTACTGCACTACCGGCGGGTGCTCGAGGTCGCCCCCGACTCCGTCGCGGGCCGTTTCGGCGAGGCGATGGCCCTGGTTCGCCTGGGCCGCCACCGCGAGGCGCGCGACCGGTTGGCGGCGGCGCGCGAGCGCCATCCCGACCAGCCCGCCTTCGCGATGGCCCTGGCCCGCCTGCTCGCCGCGTCGCCCGACGCGGGCGTACGGAACGGACCCGCGGCCGCCGCCCTCGCGGAGGCCCTCGTCGCCACCGTCAAGACCACCGCCGCGGCCGAGACCATGGCCATGGCCCTGGCCGAGGTCCGGCAGTTCGCCGGCGCGGTGGAGTGGCAACGCCTCGCCATCGACGTGGCCCGAGACGCCGGGCGCAGCGACCTGGCGCAACTGATGTCCGCCAACCTGGCCGCCTACTCGCGCGGCGAGCCCTGCCGGACGCCCTGGCGCGACGACGAGCCCGAGTACCGTCCGGGCCTGCCCGTGGAGCCGGGTCTTCTGGGCCCGTGACGGCCTGAACGGGCCCGGGTTCTCCGTCTGCGGCCGATCGGCTTCGCCCTTCCCCGACCACGCTCTCCACGCGGCACTCTGGCCCGGCGATGGAACCGACTCCACCAATTTTTCGACTTCGAAGGGTTGGTCGTGTTGGATCGCATGGTTCCGCCGACGCGGTGCCGCCCCGCGGGAGACCGGCGAATGCAAGTGGATCAGGGGCGTTTGCGGGGTGAGCTTCGACCTGCGGTCGATTGGCATGCGCTTTGCTTCTGTCTGGTGCCTGATTGCGCTCGTCGTCCGACGGAACAGTTCGTTCACTGCCGGCGGCCGTCCGGAGGCCGTCGGTACACGTTGCCGTCGCCTGGAGTCATGAACGTGTTGTCAAGGAGACTGGTCATGCGTAGGTTGGCTGTTTATGCGGTTGTGTTTGCGGCAACGGGTCTGTTCACGCCCCAGCCGGCGTCGGCGCAGGTCGGCGGAGACCTGGCGGTCGGGTACTCGTTCCTGACGAACGACCAGCTCGCTGCGAACGCGTCCAACCTGCCGCTCGGCTTCTTCTTCGACACGTCGTACGAGGTCAACGAAGGTCTGTCGCTGGCCCTCGACGTGAACGGGCACTACCGGCGGGGCATCGACCCGCATCCGACGTACTCCGGGGGGCCGATGGACATGCCGGTGACCCCCAACCCGAACCAGGACTTCCAGGCGCTCTCGTTCAACCGGCCGGAGCGGGAGTACTGCTCGCCCATTCTGCTGAACGCCGAGGGCGGGAACCTGTGCGAGCTGCACATCCAGACCGCCGGCGTCGTCGGCGGCCCGCGGTTCCACTTCCAGGCGGGCGGCGTCCGTCCGTACTTCCACGCGCTGTTCGGGGTGGCGCGGTCGCTGCGCAAGATCGGCTTCTTCGCGCACACCGCGACCCACTGGGCGATCCAGCCCGGCGGCGGGGTGGACATCGACATGACCCCGAACACCGCGTTCCGCATCCAGGCGGACTACCGGCTGACGATGTTTCCCAACGAGGATGCCCAGACCGACCTGAGCGGGACGTCGTCGCTGGTGAACCCGGGCGGCGAGGACTTCAAGGAGCTCTCGTTCTCGCTCGGCTTCGTCGTGAGGCTCGGCGACCGGCGCAACTGACGGCCGGGCCGCGTTCGAATGGACAGAGGAGAGAGATGAATCGGTGGTTGTCTCTGATGGAGGAGGTGCACGCATGAGGTTGGGTAGGTTCCTTGCGGTCGCGGCAGCGTTGATGCTGCTCGCGCCCGCTGTTGCCGTGGCGCAGAGCTCGATCGCGGGCACGGTCACGGACGACA